>NZ_FOQW01000002.1:0-475179 GCF_900113845.1 Methylobacterium brachiatum
GACGCGAAGCCGGGTGGACAGCGACCTGCGTGCATGGGGGCTGAAGCTGCGCGAGCGGCTGGGCTTCAAGCGCGCCGCCGTGGCCGTCGCACGCAAGCTGGCTGTCATCATGCATGCCATGTTGCGGTCCGGCCAACCCTACCTGGCGAAGGCTGCCATGGCCTGATCTCAGAACACCCGAGCTTGCCGCGCGTCAAAGCGCGTCGAGGCGTCCCTGCCGGAACGGGGGCGAACCATTCCGCCGAGGCTGTTGCACCCTGAGATCCTCACCGGCCCATCGAGTGCGCTTCACACATCGGAAGGTTCATCCTGCGAAGCCCCATCATGCGGCGGCTCATGCCGACCGCGAAGACGACCGTGCTCCCGGCAAACGACAGCCCGACGACCCGAAAAGGACTTGCTTTATGCCAAGCGATTAGACGACAGCCTCGGTCGGTAGGAGGCAGTCTGCTTTTCCGGCCTGCCTTCCCCGAAGCGGTCATTCCGCTTCCGGCCAGACTCCGTCACCCCAATTTGGCAGCGTACGCATAACCAGACATTCGGCTTGGCGCCCATCCAAGCCATTTAATCTTCTGACGTTGTATCCCGTAAGCGGACCTTCGTGCGCCGCTGCGAGCCATTCACATTAGGATCGCGAACTGGCCGAGGTTGAAACCGCTAAGCTTACCTCCGACTGACCGAGGGCATTTCGACCTGTATCCGGCTCGAAAAATTCAGATGTAGGCTGAGGCGAGGGCCGGCGAGCCTTCGAGGGCGTGGGCGAGCACTTCCAGGCCGTGCGTGATCTGCTGCCGGGTTGAGGGGCCGCCCAGACAGAGACGGACCGCTTCCGGCGGCGTCCCCGCGACGCAAAACGGGTCGCTGGCGATGACGCCGAGCCCGGCCGACCGACCTTGGCTGGCGAAGGCCGAGCGCGTCCAACCCTCCGGCAGCGTGATCCAGACGTGGAAGGCATGCGGATCGGCGGTGTAGGTCCCGGCGGGAAGCATCGCGGTTGCGATGCGTTGGCGCGCGGCCGATTCCTCGCGAACGAACTGCACGATGGCCTCCGCCGTGCCGTCCATGATCCACCGCGTCGCCAGGGCCGTCGCGATCGGTGAGGCCATGACCGTGGCCGTGCGCAGGGCGCCGCCCAGTGGCAGGGCGGACCGGGCGCTCGGGGCGACCAGGAAGGCGAGCCGAAGTCCGGCACCCAAGCACTTGGCGAGACCTGCCACGTAATAGGTGATCTCCGGCGCGAGTTCCGCAAAACTCGGCGGCGGGGTCGGGCAGATGCGGGCGTAGGCGTCGTCCTCGATGATGGTGACGGCGTATCGCCGCGCAACCGCGATCACAGCCTCGCGCCGCGTCCTGGGCAGGGTCGCGGTGGTGGGGTTCTGTAGCAACGGGTTCAGGTAGATGGCCTTCGGTGCCACTTTGGTGCAGGCGGCGGCGAAAGCATCAGGATCGACGCCGTACCGGTCCATGGGCAGATCGACGAGGCGAAGGCGCAAATGCGCCGCAAGCGCGCGGATGCCGGGATAGGTGATCCGCTCGGCGCAGATCGTGTCGCCCGGCCGGGCGACCTGCCCCAGGATGCTGAACAGGGCGCTGTGCGCCCCCGGGCAGATCAGCAGACGCTCCCGGGACGTGACGACCCCGCGGCCTTTCAGCCAGCGCAAAGCCGCCTCCTTGTCCTCCTCGGTCCCGCCGAAGCCCTGATAGCGCAATAGGTTGGTGAGATTGCCGGACAGATCCACGAGTGCGGCCTGCATCCGGGCTTGCAGGGCCGGCGTGTCAGGCTCGGGGGGCAGGTTCATGGTGAAATCGACCGGACCGATCCGACGCGCGGGCGCGGCGGCAGGCGAACGGGGCGGGCGAGCCGGATCGACCACGAAGGTCCCCTGGCCGACGCGCCCCTCGATCAGTCCGCGCTTATGGGCCTCGACGTAGCCGCGTGAAACCGTCGTGAAGTTCAGATCGAGCGCCTCGGCGAGGGCGCGCTGGGTCGGGAGGCGCGTCCCCGCCGTCAGGCGCCCCGTCCGGATGTCGTCGGCCAAGGCCTCCGCAATCGCGAGGTAATGAGGCTTGCCCCACCGCTTTAGATCCGGCGTCCAGGCGCCGGTCCCTCCAATCTGCGCGTTCAGTCGTTCGTCTCGCTCGGGCGAAGTCATGCGTGGCGGCCCAGATCATGATGCGATCAATGCTTGATTGTATGGTCTGCAATAGCCGTACCGCGATCAAGCTCCGCAGGACCATTCTCCGGCATCCATACAATGCCGACAATCTTCGATCCGTAAACAGCCATCCTCTGGTGATTGTGTACTCATATTTCGCTCAATAAATAGGCGGCAGGCGCAAGGCCTAATATACTCGAGCCAGCTGCATTGATCGCATTATTGTATGAATATCGCTCCGACACCTTGTATGGCTGATTGATCGAAGTCCTCTGGCACACCGCTTGCCATGAATGGTTTACGGCCGCTCGAAGTTCAGTCTTCCGCGGTCCAATCCTTCGAGGAGAGAAATCAATGCCTGCTGTGAACCGCGAGCATCACAAGAAGGGCGACTTCCTGGTCGATTACGAGGAGAAGGTCTTCGAGGACGTCAAGGCCGAGCCGGGCCAGAAGGCGCTGGTGACCTTCCATACCGTCGCGTTCGAGGGTTCGATCGGCCTTGTGAACCTGCTCCAGGCCACGCGCCTGCAGCGCAAGGGGTTCGAGACGTCGATCCTGCTCTACGGTCCGGGCATCACGCTAGGCGTCCAGCGCGGCTTCCCACGGCTCGGCGACGAGGCCTTTCCGGGCCACCTCAACTTCAACAACCAGCTTGAGAAGTTCATGGCCGAGGGTGGCAAGGTCTATGCCTGCCGGTTCTCGACCCAGGCTCTCTACGGCCACGGCGAGGCCGCCTTCATCGAGGGCATCCGCATGATCAACCCTCTCGACGTCCTCGACTGCATCCTCCTGCACAAGCGCGACAACGCGGTGATCATCGACACCTGGACCGTCTGATCGGCCCTTTGGCTTCCAGTCCGGGACGTCGCATCCGGCGGCCGCGCGCGACGTGGCCGCCGTTCACAGCCGGAGGATCGCCCATGTCAGACAGCCGGATCGTGCGGGCCGCCGCCGTCCAGATCGCGCCAGACCTCGACCGGCCGGAGGGCACTCTGGAGCGGGTGCTCAATGCCATCGATGAGGCCGCCGCCAAGGGCGCGCGCTTCATGGTCTTTCCCGAGACCTTCGTCCCCTATTACCCCTACTTCTCGTTCGTGCTGCCGCCGGCGATGCAGGGCGCCGAGCACCTGCGCCTCTACGAGCGGGCCGTGACGGTGCCGGGACCCGTGACCCAGGCGGTCTCCGTCGCCGCACGCCGTCACGGGGCGGTCATCGTGCTCGGGGTCAACGAGCGCGATCACGGCTCGCTCTACAACGCGCAGCTGGTCTTCGACGCCGACGGGAGCCTCAAGCTCAAGCGCCGCAAGATCACGCCGACCTATCATGAGCGGATGATCTGGGGTCAGGGCGACGGCGCCAGCCTTACCGTGGTCGATACGGCGGTGGGGCGCGTCGGCGCGTTGGCCTGTTGGGAGCACTACAATCCGCTCGCCCGCTACGCCCTGATGGCGCGCCACGAAGAGATCCACGCGGCGCAGTTCCCGGGCTCCCTCGTGGGCCAGATCTTCGCCGACCAGATGGAGGTGACGATCCGCCATCACGCCCTGGAGGCGGCCTGCTTCGTGGTGAACGCCACGGGCTGGCTCACCGACGAACAGGTGGCGCAGGTCTGCCCGGACGAGCGCCTGCGCGGCGCCTGCCACGGCGGCAACTGCACCGCCATTGTCTCGCCGGAAGGCAAGCACCTCGCGGAGCCGCTGGGCGCTGGCGAGGGTATCCTGATCGCCGACATGGACCTGGCGCTGGTGACCAAGCGCAAGCGGATGATGGACTCGGTCGGCCACTACGCCCGGCCCGAACTTCTCAGCCTGCTCCACGACGACCGCCCGGCCTCGTTCGTGCACCAGCCGATCCGTTCCCAGACCGATTTCCGGAGTCTCGACCATGAGCAGCAGCCCGCTTCCGACGAGCCTTCCCGCGTTCCCGCCGGTGGTGGCGGGCTTGGTCGGGATGCCGACGGAGCGCCTGATCAACGCATTGCAGTCCTACGGCGTTAGGCTCGCCGACAGCCGCGCCGGGGCGCCGAGCCGCCGCGGCGGGGCCGGTCCGTCGGACCACAAGGCCATGACCATCGCGGGCCGGACCGTGATGGTGCCGGTCCACACCGAGGCCGCCTTTGATTCGCCCTTCCTCGTCCGCCGCCCGGACGACAACGGGGTCTCGGTGATCGAGCATGACGGCGTGGTGATCGGGCAGGCGACCTTCCCGGGCAAGCCGCGCTTCTACGCGCTCTCGACCTTCGACGGCGTGCCGTATTCGAAGATCGCCGTTCTGCACGGGCGGGACGTGCTGGCCACCACCGTGCTCCAGACCTGTATCCGCTACGCGAGCCGCACGAAGACTTGCCAGTTCTGCTCGATCGGCCAATCGCTCGCCGCCGGTCGCACCGTCGCGCACAAGACGCCCGAACAGCTGGCCGAGGTCGCCCGCGCAGCGGTGCTCCTCGACGGCGTCAAGCACATGGTCATGACGACCGGCACGCCGAACGCGACCGACCGGGGCGCCGCCGTGCTCTGCGAGAGCGCCTTCGCCGTCAAGGCCGCGGTCGACCTGCCGATCCAGGCGCAGTGCGAGCCGCCGGATGACGACCGCTGGTTCGAGCGGATGAAAGCGTCGGGCATCGATGCCCTCGGTATGCATCTGGAAGCCGTCACGCCCGAAGTCCGGGCCCGGATCATGCCCGGGAAGGCGAGCGTGCCGCTGGAGCGGTACTACGGGGCCTTCGAGGCGGCCGTTCCCGTCTTCGGGCGGGGCCAGGTCTCGACCTACATCCTGGCCGGGCTAGGCGACGCCCCGGAGGCGATCCTGGCGATGGCCGAGCGCCTGATCGGGATGGGCGTCTACCCGTTCGTGGTGCCGTTCGTGCCGATCTCGGGCACCCCGCTGGAGAGCCATCCGGCGCCCGGCCCCGATGTCATGCACGGCATCCTCAAACCCCTCGCGGACATGCTGGTCGGCGCGGATCTTCGTTCGACCGACATCAAGGCCGGATGCGGGCGCTGCGGCGCCTGCTCGGCGCTCTCCACCTACGAGCGCGCGGGGGCGGTCTCATGATCTTCGAGCCCGTGCCGCCCTATTGGCCAAGCCACTTCCGCATCAAGTTCGCCACGAGTTCGTGGGAGCGGAACGCCTGCGCGGCGCTCCGCCGCCAGGTCTTCTGCACGGAGCAGCGCATCTTCACCGGGGACGACCGGGACGCCGTCGACGCGCACGCGATCCCGATCTGTGCCCTCTCGACTCTCGGCGGCGACGCCGACGCGGTCGTCGGCACCGTCCGCATCCACGAAGCGTCGGAGCGTGCCGGCGCATGGTGGGGATCCCGCTTGGCCGTCGCCGGACCGTTCCGCGGCACCGCTGCCCTGGGAGCCGGGCTCATCCAAGTCGCGGTCTCCTCGGCCCATGCGAGGGGCTGCACGCGGTTCCTGGCCCACGTGCAGGATCGGAATGTTCCGTTGTTCCAGGCCCTGCATTGGACGAGCCTCGACGAGGTCGAACTGCACGGGCGACCGCATCACCTGATGCAGGCAGACCTCGCGGCCTACCCGCCGATGCACGACCCCGAGCACGGGCTCGTCACGTTCCACAAGGCCGCGTGATGTCGTCGGGCTTCGACATCCAGTCCTTGGCCGGCCAGATCCGTGACGCGCGCGGAGTCGCGCACAAGCGCGACATCGATGCCGTGGTCGAGCGGCTCGGGCTGAACAGCCGGCACGACGCGGTGCCGGTCGGCGACGATTGTGCCGCCATACCGGATGGCGACGGCCACCTGCTGTTCGCCATCGAGGGCTTCCTCGACAGCTTCGTCGCGGCCGATCCGTATTTCGCTGGCTATTGCGGCATCATGGTCAACCTCAGCGACATCGCCGCCATGGGTGGGCGCCCGCTCGCGGTAGTCGACGCGCTGTGGAGCCGAGATGCCGCGGCCGCGGACCCGATCCTGGCAGGCCTGTCCGACGCAGCGGCACTGTACGGCGTCCCGATCGTCGGCGGTCACACCAATACGCGCGCTGAAGCCGGCAACCTCGCGGTCGCCGTGCTCGGCCGCGCTGGCCCGCGCCTGCTCACGAGCTTCGACGCGGCGCCCGGCGACGACTTCGTCGCGGCGATCGACCTGCGCGGACGCTTCCGCGACCCATACCCGTACTGGGACGCCTCGACCGGCACGGCCGGCGAGCGTCTGCGCGGTGATCTCGCGCTGCTGCCGGGCTTGGCGGAGAGCGGGCTCTGCCGGGCGGCCAAGGACATCAGCATGGCGGGCGTCGTCGGCACTGCCCTGATGCTGCTGGAATGCTCGCATGTCGGCGGCATCATAGACCTCGACGCGATCCCGCGGCCCACCGGTGTCCCGCTCGACCGGTGGCTCACCGCCTTCCCAAGCTTCGGCTACCTTCTGAGCGTGCACCCGGACTGCACGCCGGACGTCCTCGCGCGGTTCGCCGAACGGGATATCGCGGTCGCCACGGTCGGTAAGCTCGATGCGAGCCGGGTCGCCCGGGTTCGCGATGCCTCCGGCGGAGAGGCCGTGGTCTGGGACTTCACGATCAGCCCGCTGATCGGTTGTGGCCAGGATGGCGCGGGTGTCGTCCGATGACGCCCCTGCGCATTGCCATCCTGACCCACTCCACCAATCCACGGGGCGGCGTCGCGCATTGCCTCGCCCTGGCCGAGGCCCTGTGCGCGCTCGGGCATGAGGCGGTGGTCCACGCGCCCGATCCGTCGGGGCGCGGCTTCTTTCGCGCGGCCGCCTGCCCGACGGTATCGGTAGCCGCAAAGCCGATCGCCGGCGCAACGGTCGACCTCGTGCGGGCGCGCATCGACGATTACCTGCGCCACTTCGCGTCCCCCGCCGCCTGTGACTTCGACGTCTTTCACGCCCATTGCGGCATCGGCGGCAATGCCCTCGCGACGCTGAAACACCGCCGCTTGATCGCCGGCTTCGTGCGCACGGTCCACCACGTCGACAGCTTCGCCGACCCGGTGCTCGCGACGTGGCAGGATCGCTCGATTCGTGAGGCCACGCACCTGCTCTGTGTCAGCCGCACCTGGGCCGACCGGATCGCGACCGATCGCGGTGCGGAGATCGGTGTCGTCGGGAACGGCGTGGACTTGGCGATGTACCAGGAGGCGCCGAGCGAAGCCGATCTGATTGTGAGGGAGCGCTGGGGCCTCGGTGCCGGGCCGGTCGTCCTGAGCGTCGGTGGCTTCGAGGCGCGCAAGAATACGGCCGGGATCATCGAGGCTTTCGCGCTCTTGCGTCGACGCCATCGCCAAGCGCAGCTCGTGGTCGTCGGCGGCGCATCGCTCCTCGATCACGCCTCCTATGGCGCCCACTGCCGCGCCACTCTGCAAGCCCATGGGCTTGCGATCGGGCGCGGCGAGGCGGTGATCGAGACCGGGCCCGTCTCGCAGGAGGAGATGCCGGCCTTCTATCGCAGAGCGGCCGTCCTCGCCTTTCCATCCTGGACGGAGGGTTTCGGGCTCTGCGTCCTGGAGGCGATGGCCTGCGGCACCCCGGCGATCGTCTCTCGCCTGCCGCCCTTCACCGAGTACCTCCGGAGTGACGACGCCCTCTTCGTCGATCCCGGCGATCCCCGGGCCATCGCCGACGCCATGACGGCCGCCCTGGCCCCGATGACGCGCGCGAGGCTGCGGGTTGCCGGTTCGACCCGGGCCGCCGCTCATTCCTGGGGCGCCTGCGCCGAGCGTCACCTCGATACTTACGCGGCCTGCGCCCGCGTCGAACGGGAGCCGATCCATGCCTGAGATGCACTTCCACATCCGCTGGCCCGATGGCCGGCGCGAGGCCTGCTACTCGCCCTCCCTCATCGTGAAGGATTTCCTCGCGGTCGGCGAAAGCTACGCCCTCGACGCCTTCGTTGAGAAGACCCGCACGGCCCTCACAATCGCGAGTGAGCGGGTGCGCGAGAAATACGGCTTCGCGTGCTCGTCGGCGATGGCCCAGCTCGCCCGGATCGAGACCGAGGCGAAGCAGCAGGACCCCGGGGGCCTCGTCACGGTCGAGACCTTCGAGTCCTGAACCCGGCGCCTTCCTCGAAGCATCGCGGAGTTAGAGCCATGACGTCCACGCCCCGTCACGTCCCCGTCGCCATCGTCGGCGGTGGCCAGGCCGGTCTCTCGGTCAGCTATCACCTGAAGCAGCGTGGGATCGATCATCTCGTCTTCGAGAAGGCATCCGCGGCGCACACGTGGTCGAGCCAGCGCTGGGACACGTTCTGCCTGGTCACGCCGAATTGGCAGTGCGACCTGCCCGGCCATCCCTACGACGGGCCGGATCCGGACGGGTTCATGAAGAAGGATGAGATCGTCGCGTATCTGAAGAACTTCGTGGCGAAGGTGAACCCGCCGATCCGGGAGGGTGTCGCAGTCACACGCGTCGAACGGCGCGACGACGGGACCTTCTCGGTCCAGACCTCGGACGGCGACTTCACGGCGAACGAGGTCGTGGTCGCCTCGGGCGGCTATCACACCCCGATCATACCGCGCATGGCCGAGAAATTGCCGGGGTCGGTCACGCAGATTCACTCGAACCAGTATCGCAACCCGGCCCAACTGCCGGAGGGCGAGGTTCTGGTGGTCGGCTCAGGTCAATCCGGCGCGCAGATCGCTGAAGATCTGCATCTCGCCGGTCGCACAGTGCATCTCGCGGTAGGCGACGCGCCACGCTGCGCCCGGTTCTACCGCGGCCGCGACGTCGTCACGTGGCTCGCCGATATGGGCTATTACGAGATGACCGTCGACAACCATCCGCTGCGCGACGGCGTCCGCGACAACACCAACCACTACGTGACCGGGCGCGACGGTGGCCGGGACATCGATCTGCGTCGCTTCGCCAAGGAGGGCATGAAGCTCTACGGTGTCCTGGAAGATTTTGAGGATGGCAGCCTACGCTTCCGCGACAATCTCAAGCGCTCACTCGACGGGGCCGACCGCACGTACAACGGCATCAACGCGGCCATCGACAAGTACATTGCCGAAAACAACGTCGATGCTCCGGTGCAGGCGCACTACACCCCCGTTTGGGAGCCGGGCGAGCCCATCACCCGTCTTGCCCTCGAAGGCTCCGGCATCACCGCGATCGTCTGGTGCATCGGTTTCACGCCGGACTTCCGATGGCTCGACGCGTCCGTGTTCAACGGAGCGGGAAACCCCAAGCACAAGCGTGGCGTGACGCAGGAGGACGGCGTCTATTTCATCGGTCTGCCCTGGTTGAATACCTGGGGCTCGGGCCGCTTCGGCGCAGTCGGCCGCGATGCCGAGTTCGTCGCGCAGAGGATCCAGACGCACCTCGGCGCCGAGCGGTTCGCCCTGAAGTTCGCCGTTTAGATGAAGCGCTCCCGAAGCGGCCGCTGGTACGGCACCGATGGCTGCCTCAGCCGGTGTTTGAGACAGCCTCGCCATCGCGTTATCTCGGGCGCGGGTTGATCAAGCCTCGAAGCCTGATGCCGCGCGGCCGCTCACCTGCGCGTAGGAGAAGGCCTGCGCAGCTAGCCTTCAGGCATCGTGGCGTTGGATTGTCCCTCCAGCATGCTGCCCGCCCCACATGGGATATGCCGAACCTCTGTGTAGACGGTCTGTTTGAGAACAGGCCGTGGAAAGCGCTGGGACATCGTTCGTGAGAGTTGATTGCTCAAGCGCCCGATAGAGGCACGGCTAAGTCCTAAGCGGTCGTCCTTGCTGGCATCTTCTCTATGCCTCAGCCGTGCGAGCGAGCGAGCTCCGGCATGCTTCGATCCGGCCGCCGACAAGCGTGCTTTCGCAGCAACATGAGCGCACCCCCTCGTATCGCTCGTCATTTTTACAGTAGACTCAAAGTCAAACAATGACACACTTATAGTCGATATGGGAATGCGTACAAATTGATTGCGTTTCCATACAACTAAGACGCTGAAGTCCAACAAAACAACCGATCGGTATCTGCGCCGGGGCTTTTCGGCGAACGGGAACGCTCGGCCTGCGCCCGGCAAAAAGGGGATTGAGGATGCTGAACAGGATCACGGCAACGCTCGCGGGCGCTGCGGCCGTCGCGTTGAGCGCGACGGCCGCCTTCGCCCAAGCCACAACGATTCCGGGCGAGCAAGTCGGCCTCGCCGCCGGCGCGCCGTTGCCCGAGGGCCTCTACGCGGTCGACACCTTCATTTACCGTCGCACGGATCAGCCCTTCTCGCCCGACACCGCGATCAACGTCCCGTTCCTGCTCTGGTCGACCCCGCTGACACCTTTCGGCGGCCGCATCGAAGCGCTCGTCGCTCAGCCCACCGTTTTCGCCTTCACCCGCAACGGCGCCGGCCAGCGAAACAAGGATATCTCGATCAACGTCGGCACCCTCCTTGCCGGCATCTAGGCGTTCGACCTCGGCAACAATTTCGGCGTCAGTTTCCTGGGCGGCGTTCACTTGAACGACCTCGATGCCGGTCGCGGCTCGCTCGGGACCGGTTTGGCTGGAACGCCGGTGCTGCCGCAATTCTCTTCGAACACGTACAGGTTCGGCGTCGCCGGCAGCTACACCGGCGACGGCTGGAACATCACCGCCAACCTGACCGGCAACGTCTACGACACGCCCGGCCGCTTCGGCGGTCCCGTCGGTGCAGCGATCGGCCCAATCCGCCTCTCGGATGCAATCCTGCTGGATCTGACCGCCACGAAGAAGTTCGGCAACTTCGAGATCGGCCCGGTCGCCTACGGTGTCTACAACTTCGACACCAGCCAGTTCAGCGCCGCGAACGGCAATCGCGGCCGCTTCGCCGTCGGTGGCCTCATCGGTTACGATTTCAAGGCCTTCACCGTTCAGGCGTATGTGGCACGCGACGTGGTCACCGGTGCCCAGTACACGAACGCGCTCGGCCGGACCCGAGACAATTATTCGACCGACGGCTTCGTCCGCTTCGTCGTCCCGCTCTACACCCCGCCGGCGCCGGCTGCGGTGGTAGCCCCGCTGATCCGCAAGGGCTGACGCCAAGCGCTCATCCACCACGATCCGCACGCGGCCGTGGTGCACACGGAATCGAAGTGGAAATCCTTCCCAGGGTCCACGCTTCGATAGGGGCCGAGCGGCCCGGTCTCAACAGCTAAACCCGCTCGGCCCCGCTGGCACACGGGGATGGTACAAAGTTGCCGAAACGACCGTCGTGACAGAGGCTGTGGCCCTGTACCAAATAGGCTGGATTCATCGATTATTTTTGGCCGCAAGTACTTGGACGGCCAACACTCGCTTTGCTTGGAAGTTTGTCCGATACTAGCTATACCGATATCGGCCAAGCCCGGTCTACCGCTCGGCTCTTATAGTTGCCGTATTGCCCCTCTCTGCGCGACCGGGAGCAAATAACGGGTCTGCATGTTCGACAACGGCCACATCATCCGCGAGGGACAGGTTTCGACTCTACGAATGGATCCAACCCCTATGAGAGAGTTCATGGGGCCAGTATCCCAAGATGCTCGCCACCAAGCCGCATTTTTCCGCGAGGTCTTCATATCTGCAGGCGTGCCAGTAAAACTCAGCCGGCGCGCACAGATCCTGCAAGTCCGACAGCCCAGATCACTGTCAAATTCGCATCGCCGGATCAGGATTGCCCGCAGAGCCTGTAATTTTTCGGTGTGAGGCCCGTCACCCGGCGAAACGCTGTCGCTAGATGGCTCTGGCTTGAGAAGCCCGTATCCAGCGCGATCGAGGTGACGGTGAGATCGGTCGAGAGGAGCAGGTTTTTGGCCCGCTCCACCCGGCGTGACAGCACGTATTGATGGACCGTCGTGCCCCATTGCCGGAGACAGGAGCGGGACAAGGAGCGTGCGGATACGCCGACCTCGCCCGCGATGGCCTCGAGGGACAGATCGTCGGCAAGGCGGTCCTCGATCAGGTCGCGGACGCGCCTCATCTCGCCGCAATCGAGCACCTGCCTGTCTGGGCCCCGCCGCGATGAGCGGCCGTTGGCTGTGTAGATCCGAACGAGTCGCACAACCATGGCGTGGACCAACTCGTCGACGTAGAGCGCCGACGAGGGATCCGGCTCCTCCCGCATGATCTCCAGGATAGCCAGCGCCAACTGCTCCAAGAGCGGGTCGGACGTCCCGAGCGGAACGTCGAGTTCGACGCGTGGGGCGGTCGCGCTGCACATCTGGCGCGCGGTCTCGTCGATCAATCCCTGGCGGAGATGCATCGCCAGCATCTCTGAGCGCCCCCGTCTCTGCCATTCGCTCTCGTCATGGGCCGGGATCAGGTGGAACTGGCGGGGACGCAGCGTGTGCGTTTCGGTCATGCCGCCGCGCCCGATGCGCCGGCGGATCTGGGCGGGACGATTGACGCAGTAGCCGAGGCAGGGGTTGCCGACCGGGTCGAGTGTCCCCGTCCAGGGCTCTACGGCGACGTGCTGCGCGTGGATGTCCCGCCAGCCCCGCCCCGTGCTGCGGGCCAATGCAATGTTCTTCGGCCAGGAGCCGATGTCACGCGTCTGCATCGTCGTGACCGTCATGGCCTCAATCTCACTGATACGCCCCGCCGGCGCATCCTCGCCTCACGATGTCCGGAATCTGTTCGAACCCGGCGTGAATTTGGAAGAACGCCCTCAGAGGCTAAGCGCAGTCTAGTGCTCGAACAAGTCATCGACCGAGAAGATCCAGGCATCTAGCTGCCTGTTCATCGGCAGTATTGGCTTATTTTTCGAGCAGATCGCTCGCTTCTCCGGCAGGATGCTTGGCCGGACGGGGCGGGCGGGGAGACCAAGCCCGATGTCCTCACTGTTCAGCGAACTCCGGGTTCGCGACGTCACGCTGCGCAATCGCATCGCGGTCTCGCCAATGACCCAGTTCTCGTCGCCGGACGGACTCGTGAACGACTGGCACCTGGCGCATCTGGGCTCGAAGGCGGCAGGGGGCGCCGCCCTCGTCGTGGTGGAGCAGGCGGCCGTCTCGCCGGAGGGCCGCATGTCCACCCAGTGCGCCGGTATCTGGAACGACGCGCAGGGCGAGGCCCTGGCGCGCATCGCCCGCTTCGTGGCGTCCGTCGGGGCGGTCCCTGGCATCCAGCTCGGCCACACCGGCCGCCGGGGCTGCGTCGAGCCTCCGTGGAAGGGCGGCGGCCATCTGCCGGACGACCATCCCGACGCGTGGGAGATGATCGGCCCCTCCGCCGACGCCTTCGGCGGAGCCATGCCGCGGGTCCCGCGCGCCATGACGCACGACGATATCGCGACGGTGACGCGCCAATACGCCGAGGCTGCGCGCCGCGCGCGGGAGGCCGGTTTCCAGTGGCTGGAGATCCACTGCGCACACGGCTTCCTGCTGTCGAGCTTCTTCTCGCCCCTGGCCAACCGGCGCACCGACGCATACGGCGGCGACTTCGCCGGGCGCAGCCGGTTGCTCATCGAGGTCTTCGAGGCGGTACGCTCGGAATGGCCCGAGCGGCTGCCGCTCTCCATGCGGTTCGGCGTGACGGAGTTCGCGCCCGGCGGCCAGACCATCGACGAGTCGGTCGAATTGGCCCGGCTGCTCGCCCCTCGGGGCCTCGACCTCGTAGACGTTTCCTTCGGCGGCAACTCGGGCCGCGCCCAGACGCCGTGGGACGAGGAGGGGTTCATGGTCCCGGCTGCGCAACGCATCCGGGAGGAGGCGGGCGTCCTGACCGCTGCGAACTGGAACCTCGCCGATCCCGTCTTCGCTGAGGCGATCGTCAAGGAAGGTCAGGTCGACCTCGTCATGCTCGGCCGGCCGATGCTCGCCAACCCCCATTGGCCCGTCTACGCGGCGATGGTTCTTGGCGAGGCGCGTCCTTACGACATGCTGCCGGTCCAGTTCAGCACGTGGCTCAACAAGTATCAGCGTAGCCGCGTCAACAACGGCTTCGGCCGCGTGGTCGCCGACGCTCCGGGCGATGCGCCGAAAGCTGCCGAGTAATCCTCGATCTCACCCCTGTTTGTCCCACTGCTCTGAGCCGGAGTGCGACTGATGCCTGTCCAACGAACACCGACCGCGGCGCCGAACAACGACCTGCCGCAAGCCCGCCTCGGCTGGATCATGGCCGCCATCCAGACGCTGATCTACGGCAGCTTCGTCGGCACCTTCATCGTCTCGCCCGCCACTATGACGCGGCCGATCGCACCCGGGATGGCCGTGACGGTCGGCACCGTCGGCGGTCTCCTCGCCATCCTGTCCACCATGATCCTGACGGGGCTCTACGTCCTGCTCGCCAACCGTCTCACCGCGCGCTGAGGAGGCAGACACCATGCGAAGGTCCATTCTTGCCGTCTCACTTATCCTAGGCGCCATTGCCCCGGCGCTCGCTGCCGAAAGCGGCGGCCTCAACCCCGCAGCAATCGGAATGTTCGTCGGCATTGTTCTCGTAACGTTGGGCATCACCTACTGGGCGGCGCGGCGCGCCCATTCGGCCGACCAGTTCTATGCCGCGGGCGGTCAAATCTCCGGCTTCCAGAACGGCATCGCCCTGGCCGGCGACATGATCTCGGCCGGCGCGCTCCTCGGGCTTGCCGGTCTGATCTGCTCCTCCGGCTTCGACGGCCTGATCTTCGCCGTCGGCTATGCGACCGGCCTGCCCTTCGTCGTCTTCCTGGTGGCCGAGCGGCTGCGGAAGCTCGGGCGCTACACGGTGGCCGATGTCCTGGCGACGCGCTTGTCGGAGACACCGATCCGCATCTTCACCGCGATCGCGACCATCATCATCGTAATGTTTTACCTCATCGCCCAGATGGTCGGGGCGGGCCAGTTGATCCGGCTGCTGTTCGGGCTCGATTATCTCTATGCGCAGATCCTCGTGGGCGCGTTGATGATCTGCTACGTGATGTTCGGCGGCATGGTGGCGACGACCTGGGTTCAGATCGTCAAGGCGGCGCTGCTGCTCACGGCTGGCATCGCGATCTCGCTGCTCGTCCTGGCCAAGTTCGGCTTCGACTATAATACCCTCGTCGCCCGGGCCATCGCAGTGCACCCAAGGCACGCTGCGATCATGATGCCGCAAGTCTATTCGGGGAGCGTCTGGCAATCGGTCTCACTCGGCATGACACTGATGCTTGGGGCGGCGGGCCTCCCGCACGTCCTGATGCGCTTCTTCACCGTCCCGGACACCCGTGCGGCCAGGGTGTCGGTCTTCTGGGCCGTGATGTGCCAGAGTGGTTTCTTCGCGCTCATCTTCATAATCGGGTTCGGAGCGCTGGCCATCATCGGCGGAGATCCGGCCTATCTCGACGCCAAGGGCGCTATCCGCGGTGGTGGCAACATGGCCACCGTTCATCTATCCCACGCGCTGGGCGGCGACACGCTCATGGGCCTCGTCTCCGCCGTGGCCTTCGCCACGATTCTGGCGGTGGTCGCGGGGCTGACGCTGACGGGCGCCTCGGCGGTCTCGCACGACCTCTACGCCCGCATCATTGGCCGGGGCCGGGCGACGGAGCGCAGCGAGATCCGGGCCTCGCGGCTCGCCACCGTCGGCCTCGGCATTCTGTCGGTGCTGCTCGGCATCGCCTTTCAGACCCAGAACGTCGCCTACATGATCAGCCTCGCCTATGCGGTGAGCTGCAGCTCGACCCTGCCGCTTCTGATCCTGGCGCTGTACTGGGGCGGGCTGACGACCCGGGGGGCGATCGCCGGCGGCGTGATCGGCCTCGTCGGCGCCGTCGCCCTCACAGTCCTCGGGCCACCGGTCTGGGTGAAGGTGCTCGGTAACGCCGCTCCGATCTTCCCGCTCGATCCCCCGACCATCGTCACGATGCCGCTGGCGTTCCTCACGGCCTTTGTGGTCTCGGTCATGGATAGGAGGCCGGCATCGGCGTCGGCCATATCCCCCGCGGTCTGATACAGATCTTGCACGGCCTCGCGTTCTCGACTGATGCGAGGCCACGTCAGACGCCCGCGATCTGTAACCAAAGCTGTAATTCGTTCGTGTGCCCTTGAGGGAGCTGGGTACTTCCGCTTCGCCGGCGCGAATCTCCCAAAGCGGAACTTCAGTTATCGGCCATGTGCCGTCGGCACCTGCGTCCCTCAGGACGTGTCAGATGGGTGGATATCGGCCGGTCTGCTTCCGAGCGGCCGAAGCATCAGAGCGGACGTCGAGGTCCCGCCTGCTCCCAACGCTTGGCAGGCATTGGCAGCGTCCGCTCGAAGGCTATGCAGCAAACCCGATTTGTACCCGCGCTTGACGAATTTCGCGCGCGGGCGATTGACCAAACATCCGCCCATACTCACGGGTGAACTGCGGCACGCTCTCGTAGCCCACCGCATAGGCGGCGCGGCCTGCGCCGAACCCTTCCGCTAGCATCAGCCGCCGGGCCTCGATCAAGCGTAGCTGCTTCTGGAACTGGATCGGCGAGAGCGAGGTCACGCCCCGGAAGTGCAGGTGAAACGACGATGGGCTCATACCGGCCACCGCCGCCAGCCGCGCGATGGACAGCGGCTGGGCGTACTCCGTCCGTAGCACGGCCACCGCGCGGGCGACGTGCTCGGCATGGCCGCCGGGCCAGCCCAGCGCGCGCATGGCTGGTCCGTGCGGGCCCAGCATTAGCCAGTAGTGCAACTCCCGCACAAGCTGCGCCTGTAGCACGCCGATGGATGCGGGACGATCGAGCAAGCGCATGAGGCGCAAGGCCGTGTCGGCCGCTTCCGTCTCCGTAGGATCGACGGCGACGGAATGGACCGGCCCCGGTGGCGGGGTTCCGTCCACCTGCGCTAGCAGCTCGGCTAGCACGGCGCTATCGAGTTCGAGCACCAGGGAAAGGTAAGGCCGCTCCGCACTGGCTTCCGTGATTTGACTGACCGTTGGCACGTCCGCCGTGATCAGCAGTGAGGCTCCCCCGCTGAACGTGAACGCCTGGTTGCCTGTCGTGACGTGCTTGCTGCCTTGCAGGACGAGGCAGACCAACGGCCGGTTGATCGCGTGAACCAGGCCGCTCGGGGCGGCAGCCCGTACCAGGGTCAAACCGGGGATGGCGGTAGCGGTCAGTTCGCCCGCGCCCGGATAGGCGCTGGTGAAGCGGTCAACAGCCTCGCGCAGGGCTTCGCTCATGCGGCCATCCTAGCTGCACCACCGCCTGCGCACAAAGCCTACAAGAGGATTAGGCAAGAAAACACGAGGTTTCGGCAACGACGATCGGGCCCTCTGGCCGCATCATGGTCGGGCAACAAAGGAGTATCCGACCATGAGCAAAATCGCTCTCGTAACCGGTGGCAGCCGGGGTCTCGGCCGCAACACCGCCGTCAGCATCGCCCGCCACGACGGCGACGTGATCCTGACCTACCGCACCAACAAAGAGCAGGCAAAGGCCGTCGTCGCCGAGATCGAGGCGCTGGGCCGGAAGGCGGTGGCCTTGCAGCTGGACACCGGCACCGTTGCGACCTTCCCAGCCTTCGTGGAGGCGCTACGCGCCAGCCTGACGCAGACCTTCGGCCGCGATACACTCGATTACCTGGTCAACAACGCCGGGCACGGCGAGATGGCCGAATTCGCCGCCGCCACCGAAGCGCAGTTCGACCAGCTGTTCAACGTCCATGTGAAGGGCGTGTTCTTCCTCACCCAGGCCCTGTTGCCGGTGCTGGCCGACGGCGGACGCATCATCAACTTCTCGTCCGGCCTGACCCGCGTGTCGTTCCCCGGTTTCTCGGCCTACTCGGCGGCCAAGGGCGCAGTGGAGGTCCTGACAGTCTACCTCGCCAAGGAGCTGGGCGCGCGCGGCATCACCGCCAACACGGTCGCCCCCGGCGCGATCGAGACTGACTTCCTGGGCGGCGCGGTGCGCGACATCCCAGACTACAACAAGGCGTTTGCAGGCATGACGGCGCTAGGCCGCGTCGGCCTGCCCGACGACATCGGTCCCATGGTGGCCAGCCTGCTCGGCCCGGACAATGGCTGGGTCACCGGTCAGCGCATCGAGGTCTCTGGCGGTCAGACCATCTGAGCCGCGACGATGGGTGCCGCACGGCGGCACCCGCATTCGTTCACAGGGACGCTGCTCCATGCCCAAGCTCATCATCCATTCGCCGGCTGGCACCTTCGACGCCGCCGATCGGCAGCGGGTCGCTGGCCCACTGACAGCGCTCGGCCTCGACTGGGAGGTACTACCGCCCTCGCCGATGTTGCGTAGCACCGTGTGGACTTACTTCGCCGACTATGCGGCAGATGCCGTATTCATGGGCGACGAACTCGCTCGGCTGCCCGTCGTGACGCTCCAGATATACGTGCTGGCAGGAGGATTGGATGCTGCTGGCAAGCGCCGGCTTATTGAAGGCGCAACCGCCATCCTTGATCGGCGGCCGAACGGCGCAGCGGTCGCCCCGGTGTACGTCGTCATTCACGAGGTTGCCGAGCAAAATTGGGGCATCTTCGGAAAACAGGCCGACCTTACCGCGCTGCGGGCGAGCGCACCGGATGCGCCGGCGATCTGATGTTCAAGCAATCCCTTAGACGATGGCGTTTCCCAGCTTAAGCGGAGAACATCATGATTTCACCCTACACGATCAACATCTCTGACGAACGGCTCGCGACGATCAGAGCCAAGATCGAGGCTTACGACTGGAGCCAGCTGCCGGATGCGGGGGGCTGGTCAGCGGGGGTCGGGGTTGATGACCTCAAGCGGCTCGTCGCGTATTGGAGGGATAGCTACGACTGGCGTGCGGTCGAACGGCGCCTCAATGCACTCCCCAACTTCACAGCCGACGTGGAAGGCGAACACCTCCACTTCGTTCATGTGAAGGGCGACGGCTCCGAGCCGCCCGTCCTACTTCTCCACGGCTGGCCGGGCTCGTATCTTGAGTTCGAGCGGCTGTTGGAGCCGCTCGCAGCGGACGGGCACGATGTTGTTGTCCCCTCGCTTCCAGGCTTCGCGTTTTCCAACCCGATCACGCAACCAATTGGCCCGCGGCAAGCTGCTGCGCTCGTGCATGGGCTGATGGCCCAACTGTTCGGCGACGCGCCGTATTTCATTCAAGGGGGCGATTGGGGCCACGGCATAGCGGCCTGGGCAGCGCATGATCGACCGGATGCTCTGCTCGGCATCCATATCAACATGATGACCGTGCGTGCGGAGGACGCAGCTCCGACGACCGACGAGGAGAAGTCTTTCGCCGCCAAGCGGGCCGCGATGGCCGATCGGGAGAGCGCCTATTTTCACGAGCAGGCGACCCGTCCGCAAACGCTCGGCGTCGCGATGGCCGACAGCCCGGTCGGAGTGGCGGGCTGGATACTCGAAAAGTTCGGCAAGTGGGCCGATCTTCCGACAACCGCCGACGGCGACCCCGACATCTGGAGCAAGTTTTCCGAGGAGGAGCTCCTCACCAACATCATGCTCTACATCGCGCCGGCATCGTTCGTGACTGCAACCTGGATCTACTACGGCAGCCGGCTTGAGGGATCGATGATGCTTCCGGCCAGCACCCGCATCCAGGTGCCGACCGGCGTTGCGGCGTTCCCCGATCCGGTGTTCTCGCCGCCGCCTCGCTCATTCGCGGAGAAGACCTACAACGTCGTGCATTGGACCGACATGCCGCGAGGCGGGCATTTCGCCGCGCTGGAAGAGCCGGAACTGATGCTAGCTGACCTCCGCGCCTTTATCGCGACGGTGTCGGGAACGCGCTTCTGAAGGTGGAGATCTCCGCTTCCGAAGCGCGGCGCGTGGCGCTGGCGGCGCAGGGCTCGAATGCTCTGAGTTGTCACGACCGCATCGGTGCAAGTTTTCCCCAAACCGCTTCCCGAATGCCATTCTCTGAAATGGCCAAGCGACGATAGCGAAACGGGACGCTTTCCGCGCGTTGAAGGACCGCTTTCGGGGAGGCCTTGTGGTTTCGGCCCGGCGATGAAGGGTCGATAGCGGGAGGTCCGCTCAGGGTGGATTGCTACTGTTCTGGTTTCGGGAAGGGGTTCGAAGAAAGCGGACGGTCGACAGTTGGCTGGAATTGGGTGACGGCGGGCGAACGCAGCCGGGACCTCGTCGCGCGGGGCGACCGCGCGCACATGGGCGACCCGGGCGTCGAGGCGATCCTCTACCGGTTGATCGACGATGCGCGCCGGCAGCTCCTCAGGCGCGTGCCGGCCAATGCGAACGACCCTAAGCCCGGCCTTGCCGGCTGGCGGAGCGTGCCGCGACCAGGGCGCGTATCCCTGCGGCGACGGTGTCGGCGACAGGATTGTAGACGAGCATGCCGAGGTCGGGCCGCCCATCCACCGCGAAAGCCGAGTATTCCAGCTCGATCTCGCCCAGGGTCGGGTGCCGCAGGCGCTTGACCCCGTCCCCGTGGACCCGGACGTCGTTCTCGTGCCAGAGCGCCTCGAACTCCGAGCTCGTGCGGCAGAGCTCCTCCACCAACTGGCCGACCTCCGAGGTGGCCCCGGCCCTCGCCGCGTCGGCCCGGAACGTGCCAACCACGAAGCGCGCCACGCTTTCTCAATCTTGCTGCGCGCTCCACACCCGCAGGTCGCCGAACATCCGGCGGAGGATGTTGCGCTCGCGGAACGGGACGGTATCCCAGTCGGTCAGCACCACGGCGGCGGCCGGGTTCCAGGCGAGGACGTCCCAGGTGGCGGTCTTCACCAGCGCGGGGCTCGCCTCGAGCGTGTCGAGGAGGCGCTGCAGGCGCGGCGTCACGCCTTCGACCGGCCTGTAGCGGACCTCGGGCGGCCGCCCAAGCCCCAGCAGGAACAGGTGCTCGCGTTCGGGCTCCGTCAGCATCAGCCCGGACGCGATGCGGTTGAGCACGTCCGCGGAGGGGGCTCCGCCGCGTCCCTGCTCCAGCCACGTGTACCAGGTTGCACTGATGTTGGAGCGTTGGGCGACTTCCTCCCGGCGTAGGCCCGGCGTCCTTCGGCGCCCGGAGAACCCGAAGGCCGCTGGGTCCAACTTTGTCCGCCGGTCTCGGAGATAGGCCCCGAGCAGGTTCTCCGAGGTGGACGGCATCGCGAGCCTGTTGGTGATTATACCCGGATAAGGTCACTACTTTAACCGGATGCCGGCAAGCGCGACAGTCGGCTTCCTCGCCCCTTCGGACAAGCCCCCATGCGCATATTTCTGACCGGTGCGACCGGCTTCATCGGCTCGGCCATCGTTCCCGAACTCCTCGCCGCCGGCCATCAGGTTCTCGGGCTGACCCGCTCGGAGAGGGGCGCCCGGGCCCTTCGCGACGCCGGGGCCGTGCCGCATCTCGGCAACCTGGAGGATCTGGACAGCCTGCGCCGCGGCGCCGCCCAGGTGGACGGAGTGATCCACACCGCCTTCGACCACGACGACTTCTCGAACTTCGCCGCCAATTGCGAGAAGGACCGGCGCGCCATCAAAGCCCTCGGCTCCCCCCTCAAGGGCTCGGATCGGCCCCTGATCATCACCTCCGGGACCGGCTTCGGGAGCCCCGCCCCGGGCCGGCCGGCGACGGAGGACGTCTTCAACGCCGAGCATCAGAACCCGCGCATCACGTCCGAGCTGGCAGGGGCCGCGCTGCTGGAGACGGGCGTCAACGTGTCGGTGGTGCGGCTCCCCCAGGTGCATGACAGGGTCAAGCAGGGCCTCGTCACCTACCTCGTCGAACTGGCGCGCCGGAAGGGCGTCTCGGCCTATGTCGGGGACGGGACGCACCGGTGGTCGGCCGCTGCCGTACTCGACGTCGCCCGCCTTTACCGGTTGGCTCTGGAGCAGCGGGAGACAGGGGCACGCTACCACGCCGTCGCCGAGGAGGGCGTCCCGACTCGCGCCATCGCGGAAGTCCTCGGTCGGGGGCTGAACGTGCCGGTCAGGTCCCTTCCGCCGGAGGAGGCGGCCCGGCATTTCGAGTGGCTCGGCGCATTCGCCGGTGTGGACATGTCGGCCTCGAGCTCGTGGACGAAGGCCCGGCTGGGGTGGCACCCGACCGGGCCGGGGCTGATCGCCGACCTCGAAGCGATGCGGTACCATGAGGCCGCTCCCTGACAGCGGCTCCATGACCCCCTGACCGGGACGCTAGACCTGCCGCATCCCGCCATCGACGCACAGTTCGGCGCCCGCGATGAAGCTCGCCTCGTCGCTCAGCAGGAACAGCGTGGCCGCCGCCACCTCCTCCGGGCGCGCCATGCGGCCGAGGGGGATTGGTGCGATCAGCGCGGCCCGCCCCTCCTCCGGCACGCTAGCCATCATGGCGGTGTCGGTTGGGCCGGGGGCCACCACGTTCACACGGATACCCTGCGGGGCCAGTTCCGCTGTCCACGTGCGCGCGTAGGAGCGCAGTGCCGCCTTCGTCGCGCAGTAAGTCCCGTAGGGCGTGATGCCTGCGGCATCGGCAATTGATCCCATCAGCACGACCGACCCACCCCGCCCCATCGCGCTCAGCGCCGCCTGCAACCCGAAGACGGTCCCACGGACGTTGACTGCAAAGTGCCGGTCGAAATGCTCGGGCGTCCCGTCGCGCAGGGTTGCCGGTTCCGAGATGCCCGCGTTGAGGACCAACGCGTCGATCCGGCCATATGCCTCCCTCACCGTCTCCACGACGCGGTGCAAGTCCTCTTGTAGGGCCGCGTCCGCAATGAGACCCCGCGCACCACGCCCGATCCTAGCGGCGGCGGCCTCGACATCGTCGGTGCGCCGCCCGGTGAGCACGACCGACGCACCCTCGACCGCCAGCCGCTCGGCGACCGCAAGGCCGATCCCCTTCGCTCCGCCGACCACGAGAGCAACCTTGTCCACCATGCGCGCCATTTCGGAATCCCTTCGTCTACGAGGGGACATGTGATACACAACGTATATCTGCTATCAAGAACGCACTTAGGGTGGCCTAGATATGGCCGACGATACCGACCTCGAGGCACTGTCCGAGTGCGCGCTCGCCAACATGGCGCGGGTGCGCCCTGTGCTGGACAAGATCGCCGACAAGTGGACGATCCTGATCCTCACGGTGCTCTGCCCGCGGCCGTCGCGGTTCAACGCGATCAAGCGGCGGCTCGACGGCATCACGCACAAGGCGCTGGCGGACGCGCTGAAGCGGTTGGAGCGCAATGGTCTGGTGACCCGGACGGTGCTGCCGACCGCACCAATCGGTGTCGAGTACGCGATCACCCCCCTTGGCCATTCGCTGCGCCAACCCTTCGAGGCGCTCTGCGCATGGGCACTGACCAACGAAGCGGCGATTGAGGCGGCCAACCACGAGCATGACTGCTTCAAAACGAAGCCGTGAGGAAGCGCGCCGTGTCAGGCAACGCTTCGAGCTCCACGGTGACGTTAAGGCAGACCTTGAGGAACGCCTGCTTCTGTTCGGAGATACCTCGGATCGAGACACCGGCGAGGTCTGCTGAAATCGTGTTGCGCTCGCAGCCAGACACTGGAAAGGCGCAGTAGGCCTCGTTGATGGCCCGAGCACCTGCCGTTGTGCGCTGGTCAAGCCGATTGACTGTGCTCCCGGGCATACGCCGCCGGCGGCAAGCCCACATGGCGGGAAAACGCCACGCTGAACGTGCTCGCGGAGCCGTAACCCACTCGCACGGCCACCTCGGCGATGCCGCCGCCCTCGCGCCGGAGAAGGTCCTTCGCCAGGGCCATTCGCCAACCGAGGAGATACTCCATCGGCGCGACACCGACTGCGCGCCTGAAGCGCTCGAAGAATACGGAGCGCGAGAGCCCCGCCTCCTGCGCCAGCCCTGCGACGGTCCAGGCGGCGGTCGGCATCTCGTGCATCCTGCGCAAGGCCACGCTCAAGCGTTCGTCACCGAGTCCCCGCAGGAGGCCCGGTGACAGCGCGGGGCCGCCCATGGAGCGCAGCGCCTCGATCAGCATGACCTCCAGAAGCCGCTCCAAGATGAGGTCCCGCGCGGGCCTGCGCTGACGCGCCTCTTCGCCGACGAGGTACATGAGGGAGGCCAGCTTGGTCTCGCCTCGGACGTGGACGAGGCTCGGCAGGAGCGACACCAGCAGGCCTGCGTCGGGCGAGCCGAAGGTGCAGTAGCCTACGAGCATGCGGACGTCCGCCGGGCCGTCCTGCCGCCCGACCCGGAACTCGCCGGGCCCCACCTCGACCGGCATCGTCTCGGAGCCTTCGATCGGGGGCATGAGGCTCGACATCTCGAACGCGTCCGCAGCCGGGACAAGGAGGAAGTCCCCCTGCTCCAGGACTACCGGATCGCGGTCCCGGATCGTCAGGCGGCATGAGCCCTCCAGCGCGGCGCAGTAGAACGGACGACCGTGCTCCGCCCGGCGGACTCGCCAGGGACCCGAGGCGCTCACGGACTTGGAGAACGCGGCTCTGGGACGGAGCAGGGTGACAACGTCAGCGAGCGGATCGGACATTTCCGGACTTTCGCTAATGAGATCAGGACGCGCGATTGTAGATCGTCCCGCTGTCCGGATCTATCCATCGCTGGTCACAACCTGACGGAGCCGACATGCAAACCGTCCTGATCACTGGATGCTCGTCCGGGTTCGGTCTTGAGATCGCCCGCCTTTTTTTCGACCGGGGCTGGAACGTGGTAGCCACCATGCGTACGCCGCGCGCGGTGGATCTGCCCGCCTGCGACCGCCTGCGCGTCCTCGCCCTCGACGTCACCGATGCGACGAGCATCCGGCAGGCCATCGAGGCGGCGGGACCCATCGACGTCCTGGTCAACAACGCCGGCATCGGCTGGCTGAACGCGCTCGAAGGCACGCCGATGGAGGTGGTGCGCGAAATCTTCGAGACGAACACGTTCGGGACGATGGCCATGACCCAAGCCGTACTGCCGCAGTTCCGGGAGCGCCGGGCCGGTGTCGTCGTGAACGTGAGCTCCAGCGTCACCCAGAAGCCGCTGCACCTGCTCTCCGTCTACACGGCGAGCAAGGCCGCGGTGAACGCCTTCACGGAGTCCCTGGCCCTGGAGTTGAAGTCGTTCAGCGTGCGGGTGCGCCTAGTCATCCCCGGGCGGGCGCCTGAAACCGCGTTTGGCCAAACCGCACGGGCTCGCATGACGGCGGGCTTCCCCGAACCCTACGCCGGCCTGGTGCAGGAGGTGTTCGCGGCTTGGCAGCAGCAGCCCCCGGACGAGGTGACGCGTTCCGTCGACGTGGCGGAGGCGATCTGGCGCGCCGCGACCGACCCGGCCTGCCCGATGCGCCTGCCCGCCGGAGCCGACGCCGTGGCGCTGGCCGGCCAGGGCGCCTGACCGGCACTTCCCGACCCACCGGGATGGGCCGGCGCTCACCACGTGATCAGGGGCGACCGGCCGATCCAGGCGTCGGTCTCGACTTGGTCGAGAACGAAGCGTGCGACGTCTTCCCGGGCGACGGACCCGCCATGGAAGCCGGCGAGGTCGACGAGCGCGCGGACCGCGCCGCGGCCGGGCTTGTTGCTCAGGACGGTGGGACGGACGAGGACCCAGTCGAGGCCGCTCTGCCTCACGATGTCCTCCTGGCGGTCCTTGTCGACGTAGACATGGCGCAGGAGCAGCGGGAGGATCAGCTTGTCGAAGGCGAAGCCGCCATGCCCCCGGCTGTCGCCGGCGCCGATCCCGGTGACCGCGACCAGGCGCGCGACGCCTTCGTCCCTCATGGCGCCGACGAGGGTCCGGGTGACCTCGGACAGGAGCGTCACCTCCCTGTATGGGCTTGCCGGCGTGCCGAGCGCGCTCACCACCGCGTCCTGCCCCCTCAGCGCCTCGCGCAGCACCTTCGGGTTACGGGCGTCGCCCACCGCCAGCTTGGCGCCGGGAAGGCTTTTCGCCTTCCCGGGCGAGCGCACCAGCGCCGTCACGTCGTAGCCGCGCGCCAGGCTTTGGGCGACGATGAGCCTGCCTGTCCCGCCGGTGGCGCCAAGGACCAGGATCTTCGGTCGGGGTTCGCTCGATACGGTTTGCATGGCTGCCTCCGGGAAGCTGGCTGCTTCTCACGTGGCCAAAGTTAGCGATCCGCGGATGGGCGAATAGTCGTACGATATAGACGTACCGTTCCACTGCGAGACGGCTGGCGCACCTTGGCTGCCAACCTCGAAAAGCTTCGCGCGCTGGTAAGGGAGCACGAGCCGCTGATCGAGGACGCCCGCCGCACCTTCGATGACGCGCAGGCTTCGGGGCGCCGGCCCGTACTCACGTGCCGATGTAAGACGCCAACTCGTCGGGCGTGCCCTGCGGGAACGCCTGCTTCAGGTGGTCGAGGAAGGCCGAGACGCGGGCGCTGAGGAGCCGGCGGGACGGGTAGAGCGTCCAAAGTGCGATCTCTGGCCCCTCGACGTCGCCCCATTGGACCAGCCTGCCCGCGGCAATGTCGTGGCTCACGAGCGAGACGGGCAGGCAGGCCGCCCCGACGCCGGCCCGGACCGCGTCGCGCACCATGATCATCGACGACAGCCTGAGGACGGGCTCGAACGGGATGCGCGGTCTCCCGTCCGGCACCTTCACCTTCCAGGCATCTCCACCGCCCGAACCGCGCACCACCGCCGGAACCGGCCGGTTGCCCTGTGGCTGCCCGAGGGCTGGACTGGCCACGACGACCAGCCTGTCGCGCAGGAAGACGCGGCCGACCAGGCTTTCGTCCGTCTCCGGGTTGACCCGGATCACGACGTCGTAGCCCTCCTCGACCATGTCGACGGCCCGGTCATCCGTCGTGACCTCCAGCCGGACCTCCGGGTGCTTCACGGCGAACTCGGCCGCGAGCTTCCCCATGGCCACCTGTGAGAACAGGAGCGGCGCGCTCACCCGCAGCCGGCCGCGCGGATTCGCGCCGCCCGAGGCGATGGCCGCCGCGGTCTCGTCGAGCTCGGCCAGCAGCATCCCCGTCCGTTCGTGGAGGGCCCGCCCCTCCTCGGTGAGCGTCAGCGTGCGGGCGCCGCGTTCGAACAGGCGGAGTGCAAGCGCGCCCTCCAGCTCCGAGACCCGGCGCGACAGCGTCGCCTTCGGGCGTCCGGCCGCCCGAGCGGCGCGCCCGAACCCGCCATGGCGGGCAACGAGGTTGAAGTCGGTGAGGGCGAGAAGGTCCATGCGTTCCACCAGCGAGACGGACCGTCCAGATATAGCGTCTATCGGTAAGAACGTGGATCGCTAATTTCCGGCCTGTCAGCAGCAGCAACCCGGAGAAACTCCATGACCATCCTCGTCACCGGCGCCACCGGCACCATCGGCCGCCATGTCGTCGACAATCTCGCGAAGCGCGGTGCCGACGTCCGCGCCCTCGTCCGCGATCCGGCCAAAGCGGGACTTCCGGCTGGCGTGGCCCTGGCGCAGGGCGACCTGCTCGACGTCGACGCCCTTCGCGGCGCCTTCCAGGGCGTCTCCACGCTCTTCCTGCTCAACGCCGTGGTGCCCGATGAATTCACCCAGGCGCTGATTGCTCTCAACGTCGCCCGGGAAGCCGGGATCAAGCGGGTCGTCTACCTGTCGGTGATCCACAGCGACGTCTACGTGAACGTGCCCCACTTCGCGGGCAAGTTCGGCGTCGAGCGGATGATCGAGGCGATGGGCTTCGAGGCCACGATCCTGCGCCCCGCCTACTTCATGAGCAACGAGATGACGGTCAAGGACGTCGTCCTGCAGCACGGCGTCTACCCCATGCCCATCGGCGCCAGGGGTTTGGCCATGGTCGACGCGCGCGACCTTGGCGAGGTCGCCGCCCTCGAACTCATCCGCCGGGAGCGGGCCGACGGGCCGTTTCCCCTGGACCGGATCAACGTCGTCGGGCCCGAGACGCTGACGGGCGAGGGCGTGGCCGCGATCTGGTCGGAGGTGCTTGGCCGCCCCATCGCCTATGGCGGGGACGACACCGCCGGGTTCGAGCGGAACCTCCGGCAGTTCATGCCGGGCTGGATGGCCTACGACATGCGCCTGATGGCCGAGCGCTTCTTGACCGACGGCATGGTCCCGGAGGCCGGCGACGTTGAGCGTCTCACCACGCTCCTGGGCCGCCCGCTGCGCACCTACCGCGCGCTCGCCGCCGAGATCGCGACCGCCTGACGCCCAAGCGTCACTCAACCTCCATCAGAAGGCCCATCGTCATGATCTACTCGACCGCAACCGTCCCAGTGAACCCGGACGGGGAGGCTCCCCTGACCCGCACGCAGGCCTGGGCGGGCCTCGTCCTCAAGGCCCGCGACGCCCGCCAGTTCCTGCCGCCGGGGCTCTGCAGTCGGTGCGACGTCGTGGAGGAAAGTGCCACCCACCTCGTGCGCGAGGCCACCATCGGGGGTGTCGACCTGCGCGAGATCATCGCCTTCGAGCCCGGGGCCAAGGTGACCTTCTTCCAGGCCACCGGCCCGCGGGAAGGGGCCATCGTCAACGAGCTGTTCGAGGACGAGGAGGGCGCGCTGCAGCTTCAGTTCTACTGCTACCTCGGCCTGCGCGGGAAGGAACCGGGCGGTCCCGAGGAGCAGGCCGAGCAGGCGCAGTTCGACGGCAGCAAGGGCTACAAGGCCGCGCTGCTGTCGACGCTGAAGCGTACCCGCGAGCTGCTCGCCGAGGGCGCGCTTTAAGGTCGCCGAGGCGGGGCCGCCAAGTGCTTGGGGCGGATACCGGCCGGCCTCAGTCGGTTGCCGACCGGTAGGACCGCAGTTCGTCGATGATGGAGCGGCGAGACGGACGCCAACCGAGTTCGCGCTCCGCCTTCTCCCCGGAGATGACCTGATCGCACGCTATGGCGTCGGCGAACGCCCAAAGCACCGAACGCGCGTCTTCGAGCGTCCATGCTTCCACCCGCCCCCCGGCACCAGCCGCCTCGCTTGCCGCTCGCGCGATTTCGATGAGAGTGGTCGCCGCTCCGTGGACGCCGTTGAAGACCGAACCTGCCGGTGCCCGTTCGAGCGCGAGCGCGTAGAGGTCGGCGAGGTCGTCGGCGTGCACCGTCGTCCAGCGGTTCCGTCCGTCGCCGACGTAGCGCGCCACGCCGTGCTCCGCAGCCGCGCAGACCATCATCATCGCGGTGCCGCCCCGGTTGCCGTAGACCCAACCCGGCCGGATCACGACCGGGTGGATCCCGTCGCCTGCCGTGTCGAGGATCTCCCGTTCGAGGGCTTCGCGGAAGCGGACGAGTTCGAGCGCCCTCAGCGGACTGCCCTCGGTCGCGGGTGTGTCGCCGGTCGGTCCGTAGACCAGGCAGCCACTCGTATAGATGAACCGCTTGGACGTTCCGCGGAGCTCGCCGATGATCGCGCACGCCGCCGTCTCGTCGTAAGCTGCCGTGTTTGCGTCGCCCGGCGAGGCGGCATGGACGACCGCATCACTGCCTCGCCAGCCAGCCCGCAAGTGGAGGTTCCCAGCTTCTGCAAAGGGTGGGTGCTCCCGCTCCATCCGGAATGGCGGGGACGTCAGGACGCCGGAGAGCCCCGCCAAGCCTCGACCGCCTGCCCCCCGAAGATGGTCGGCATCGGCAGGTTGAAGATGAAGTAGGGGTTGAGGCTCGGCGGCCGCCCCGCCGCGTCCAGGCGGCCCTGCTGCTCGGGGGACAGTTTGATGTCGAGCGCGCCGATGTTCTGAACGAGCTGCTCCGGGCGGCTCGCGCCCACGAGGACCGACGAGACGCCGGGCCGACGTGCGACCCAGGCGAGCGCGACCTGTGCCATTGGCCGGCCGTTCTCCTCCGCCACGGCCCGCAGCACGTCCACCACCGCGAAGTTGGCCTCGGTGAAAAGCATGCCGCCGAACGGGTTGTCGCCGTTTAGCCGCCCGTCGCTGCCGCCGACAGCCGCGTCGCCCCCACGGTCCGGGAGCGACCCCGCCGGCCCGGCTTCGGCGAGCTTGTCGCGCCCGTACTTGCCCGTCAGCAGGCCTGCCGCCAGGGGGCTCCACGGCACCAGTCCCATGCCGAGCGCCCGGCCAGCGGGCAGTACGTCGAGTTCCACCCCGCGGTCGACCAGCGAGTAGGCGTATTGCAGGCCGACCGGCTCCGGTAGGCCGTGGGCGCGCGCCAGGGTGGCGATCTGGGCCGCGTACCAGGCCGGGGCGTTCGAGAAGCCGTAGTAGAGGATGTCGCCGCGCGCGACGGCATCGGTCAGGGCGCGCAGCACCTCCTCGGGCGGCGTGGTCCGGTCCCAGACATGCGTCCAGTAGAGATCGATCCAGCCGGTCTTGAGGCGGCGCAGCGAGCCTTCCAGGCCCGTGCGGATGTTGCGGGCGCTGTTGCCGCCCGCGAGCGGCGTGCCCTGCGCGCGCGAGAAGCCGGACTTCGTCGCGATGACGAGACGGTCGCGCAGCCCGCGCTCCGCGACCATGTCGCCGAGCATCGTCTCGCTCGTGCCGCCCGAATAGACGTCGGCCGTGTCGATGAAGTTGCCGCCTGCCTCGACGTAGCAGTCGAAGATCGCGCCCGCAGCGGTCGCGTCGCAGCCCCACCGGCCCGCGCCGAAGGTCATGGTGCCGAGGGCGAGCGGACTCACCGCCAAGCCCGAGCGTCCCAGGGTCCGATACTGCGTCAGGTCCATCGTCGCGCCTCTCTGTTGAAGCGCGAGAGGTAATCCGCGACCGGCGCCGCGATTAGACGCTATACTCGGCAAGGGCTTATGAGCATGGCTCAGGAATGCGACGCGGTACCCTCGACGATCTGGCGGCCTTCGCGGCGGTGGCGCGCCATCGCAGCTTCACCCGGGCGGGGGCCGAGATGGGGCTCTCGGCCTCCGCCCTCAGCCACACGATGCGGGCGCTGGAAGCGCGCTACGACGTGCGGCTTCTCGCCCGCACCACGCGCAGCGTCGCACCGACCCCCGCCGGCGAACGGCTGCTGCGCTCCGTCGCCCCCGCGCTCGACGAGGTCGCCCGGGGCCTCGACGCGCTGGCCGACTGGCGGGGCGAGCCCTCGGGTAGCCTGCGCCTGACGACGTTTCCCTATGCCGCCCGGACCATCCTCGAACCGAGGCTGCCCCGCTTCCTCATCGACCACCCGGCCGTCTCGGTGGAGGTGATCGTCGACGACCGGCTGACCGACATCGTGGCGGCGGGCTTCGACGCCGGCATCCGGTTCGGCGAGTCGGTCGAGCGGGACATGGTCGCGGTGCGCGTCGGGCCAGACCTGCGCACGGTGGTGGTCGGGACTCCGGACTACTTCGTGCGCCACCCGCGACCCGACACGCCGGCCGACCTGGAGGCGCACCGCTGCGTGAACTACCGCTTGGTCGGCGGAGGTGGCCTGCTGCCATGGGAGTTCGCCCGCGACGACCGAGAGGTTCGGGTCCGCGCGAGCGGCCAATTGATCGCGAACGACGGGAACCTGGCGGCGGCCGCCGTTAGGGCCGGGGCCGGGCTCGGCTACATGCTGGAGGACGAGGTCGCCGACGACATCGCGGCCGGCCGTCTGATTCAGGTGCTCGATTCCTGGTGCCCGCCGTTCCCTGGCTGCCATCTCTATTACCCGGACCGGCAGGTCACACCGGCGATGCGAAGCCTGATCGAGGCCCTTCGCTGGTAAGGCGGGGCGTCCCGGTAAGGCCGCCTCGCCTTTCGGGCATCCAAGCGTTGCGTCAGTCGCTGGCGACCTCCGCCGCGAAATCGCGGTATGCCTCGGCAACGGCGGTACATGCGCGATGAAAGCCCATGGGTGCCCGAAGGGACTTCACGCGGTTGAACGACCGAACTGGCTTGTCTGACTTGAATCGGTCGTGCGGGCCCCAGGAAGGTCGCACGTCCTTCGGATGAGCCCCACGGGGTCGCTAATGTGCCCGTACCTGCTGTTGATCGAACACCCGGTAAATCGTTCATGCCGCCATCACCACCGGCACCTCGTCGACCCTGGTGGTGTAGCGGGGCGAGCGCATCTCGAACTTGGTCGACCATTCGCGCTTGGGGGCGAACCCGGCGCTGCCCGGCACGACGGCTCCCCGCCCGAAGCGCCGATTGCAGGCATCGAGGGCACCCATCAGCGCCGCCCCGTGCTCCCGGTCTAGTTGCCCCAGCCCCGGGAAGGCCCGCTGCGAGGCCGCCAGGGGCACGAGATCCGTGGTGACGACACCGGCCTTGGAATAGCGGTAGCCGTCCCTCCAGGTCTTCCGGACGCCGTGCAGGCACGCCTTAACGAGCACCAGGGTATCGTTTGACGCCTCCGGCAGGGTCACCACCGACGAGACCGAACGCTGCGGCCGGTCCCGGTCGTGTTCGGAGGTGTGGAAGAAGACCGTGACGTGATCGATGCCGAGGCCGCCAGCGCGCAGCTTCTCGCCCAGCCTAGCGGCGTGAGTGGCCACGGCTTGCTCCATGGTGGCGAGGTCCTCGACCCGGTCGGAGAAGCTCCGGGTTACCGCGCAGCCCTTCCGGGTCGGGGCGACCTCCTCCAGGTCGAGGCAGGCCATGCCACGCAGTTCCTGAACGAGTCGCTCGCCCACCACCGTCATCGCCTTGCGCACCGCCCGGGTGTCGAGGTCGCGCACGTCGGCGACGCTCTCGCAGCCCAGGGCCTCCAGCTTGCGGGCGTTAGCCGGCCCGACGCCCCAGATGTCCTCGGGCGGGATGCGGGCCATCCAGTGGTCGTACTGGACCGGATCGGTCAGGTCGCACACCCCGCCGAGCTCGGGCACCTTCTTGGCCACGTGGTTGGCGAGTTTCGCCAGCGTCTTTGTGGCGCCGATGCCGACGCAGGTCGGAATGCCCGTCCACGCCCGCACCGTCTCGCGCATGTCCCGGCACAGGGTCACTCGGTCGGCCTCGCGCACGTCCGAGAGATCCAAAAAGCTCTCGTCGATGGAGTAGATCTCGATGCGCGGCGAGAACCCCCGGTAGACCGTGTTCACCCGGGCCGACATGTCCCCGTACAGGGCATAGTTCGAGGAGTAGACCCGCACGCCCTGCGACTTGCACATGTCGCGGATCTTGAAGAATGGCTCGCCCATGCGGATGCCGAGCGCCTTTGCCTCCGGGGTCCGGGCAATCGCGCAACCGTCGTTGTTCGACAGCACAATCACGGGCACCCGGGCCAGGCGGGCGTCGAACACCCTCTCGCACGAGCAGTAGAAGCTGTTGCCGTCGGAGAGGGCGTAGGCCCGGCTCATTCCGCGCGGCGCCTCGGGTTGATCGACCCCGACACCACGCCCCACACCTCGACAACCGCGTCCGGGGCGAGGCTGAACTCGGGAAAGCGCGGGTTGGCGAAGGACAGAATGACCCGCGGGCCCTGGCGCCGCCAGACCTTGAACGAGCGCTCTCCGTCGATGTCTACGACCACTACGTCGCCGTTACGCGGGGTCAGCGACCGGTCGACCACCGCGAGGTCGCCGTCGTGCAGGCGGGCCAGGAGCATGCTGTCGCCCGCCACCCGGACGAGGAATGTCGCCGGCCGGTTCGCGATCAGCAGCCGTTGGAGGTCGATCTCTTCCTCGACGAAGTCGTCCGCCGGGCTGGGGAAGCCCGCGCGGACCGCCCTGGCGAGGATGGGGACCGGGGTCGGCAACCCGACCGTGACACCCAGGACCTGCATGCGCGCGCTCCACGAATCCACAAAGAACAAAAGTGGAACACAGGCCCGTGGTTCCTCCAAGCGGTTAAGCTTGCAACATCGCCGTTCCCTGTATGGATGTGGATAACCCGACGTGATGCTTGACCGTGCGGGCACGGGGACATGCCCTTACCCGAACGACGGGCAGTTCCGGGACCGGGGCGACACATGCGGCGTACGACCCTAGCCATCGCGTTGCTGACGTTCGCTAACTTACCAGCACGGGCCGCCGGAGACTTCCCCCTCGCGTCCTGCAAGGGCTGGAACGGGACGGTGGTCGAGCGCGACGGCATCGACACCACCCACGCCACCATGCGCGGGATCGTCACTAAGGCGGACTTGCAGGAATACTGCGAGCGCGACCCCGGCGGGGAAACCAAGCAGTTCGGCGGCAAGCTGACGACAGCCCAGTGCGTCGCGAACTATCTGCGCAGCGAGGGGCGGGCCACCATGGCCGCGCAGGCGAACTGCAAGGCAGGTACGGTTAGCTACCGGTACGGCGACCGCCAAGCCGCGAAAACCCGCTTCCCGCTTGGCCCGGACGGCGACACCTCTTGCGCATCGGGTAACCCGCCGATGATCGAGCAGTTCAAGATGCTGTGCCCCGCCGCAGCAAAAAGATTGAAGGTGGAATAGGGCGCGACCATACAGGGAGGGGCGAAAGCCCACTCGGCGGGGCAAAACCTCGAACGACGATTTCGGCCGCGTCGCCCCCCTTTTGGCGACCGGCATTTCGGCTGCGGAGGACCACGGTTACAATTCGAAAAGCCGGCGTGCCCTGCGGTCACATCCGGGATCAATGTCGGACCGATCATTGCAAATGAGCCCACCGGTTCGGGCCGGCCGCGCCTAGTGCCGGGCGAGGCATCGAGCGGGGAGGTTCGGATGAAGGCATTGCGAGTGACAGGGGCATGGCTCGCGGTAGCCGTCGCTTCCATCGTCCCGCCTTTCGCACAAGCCCAGGCCGGCCAGGGGACCGTGGCGTGCCAAGACGAGATCGGGTCCGCTGCCGCCAAGCGTCTCGTCACGCAGTGTTTCGATGCCTCGCCGGCCACGCACCCGCCGTGCAACGTCGTGAACCCGTACGCGATGATCCGCGAGGAGATCGCGCGCAGTTGCAAGCTGTTCGAGGCGTCGGGTCCGCTACCAGCGGACCTGTGCGCCACGGGGCGTACGCCGTGACCGGCGCGTCGGAGGTCGTCCACTTGGCCTGGGGCTCGGCCAGGGCCGACTCCGTCAGGCAGGCCTTGCGGATGCAGGGCCGCGCGGAACGGGTGATCGCGCTGACCCACGTCCTCGACGTGGGGCCCATCGAACCATTCGACCCCGAGGCGCGCCGGATTTGGTTCGCCGAGAACACGCGGCCGGACGACGAACCGGAAGGGGAGCCCACCGATCCGGAGGTACCCTGGGCGGAGGCGACGGACCCCGGCGTCCATCCGGTCTACTGGGTCTGCCTGACCGACGCGGCGGAGCACGCTTGCTTCCTTCGGTTCGTCACCCGCATGGCCGGGCGCCCCTTCGACATCGTCGAGGTGATAGGCTCGGACTTCCCCCGACCGGGTGCCGCCTCAACGGTATGGTCGTTGGGTCAGTTGCGTCCCGAGGAGATGGTCGCGGCCGATCTCGTGAGCGGGAGAAGGCCCTTCACCGAAGCCGAGAACGAACCGGCCACGGCCCGCTGGGCGAAACTGCGGCGGGAAAACGCGCCGCTGCGCATCGTTCGGGACGGGTACTTGGTCTCGGCGCCCCTGACCCATTTCGACGACGTCCTGACCGGGTTCGCCACCGGGGAATGGAAGTTGCTGATCAAACTGGTCGCCCGCGTGATCGGTCATCTCGACGACGGCTCAGACCAGCCGGGACAGGGATGCAGCTACGAGCTCCTATTCGCGCGCATCCTGGCGCTGGGGCAATCCGGAGCGCTGGAGGTTACCGGTTCGGGACCGGGTATGCGGGACTACAAGGTTCGGAGGTTTGCGGACGGTCACGGGATGGTGCACGCGCCCGGACGTCCGATGACCTAGGATGGCCCCCGTCGGTCGTGCCCGGCACCCCACGTCGATGATTGGCGGCCTCGGTGGGCGGCTTTGGGCCTGAAGCCAGGCCGCGGGGCCGCGGTGACCTTGGAAGCCGTGTCGGCCGACCTCACCTTGGACGGATGACCAGCGAATTCGACGTGATCGTCGTGGGGGGAGGCGCCGCCGGCATCGGTGCGGTTCGGAGGCTCGTGGACAGTGGCGCCTCGTGCCTGCTTCTGGAAGCCTCCCAGCGGCTAGGGGGGCGTGCCTATACCCAGGACCTCGGAGGTTATCCTCTCGACCTCGGCTGCGAGTGGCTCCATTCGGGCGACCGCAATGCGTGGGTCGGCATCGCCGAGGCATCCGGCTTCCCGGTCGACCGGAGTGACCCGCCGTGGTCGAAGGCGCATCCCTCGCTGGCCGACGACAAGGACGACCAAGAGGCGGCGTGGAAGGCCTATGGCGATTGGGAGGAGCGACTCCGTACGGTCGCCTCGGGCAGCGACCGTGCCAGCGATGCCCTGGAACAGGGCGGTGCCTGGAATGGCTACGTGCGGGCCATCGCGGGCTTCATGAGCGGCGTCGCGCCCGAGGACATCTCAGCGACCGACTACCTGGCCTACGACGACGCCTCGACCAGTAAGAACTGGCACTTGCCGCTCGGCTACGGCACCTTGGTCGCCGCCAGCTTGCCGTCCTCGGCGACGGTCCGGCTGGCCACGCCAGCCGAACGCATCGACCTGACTGGGGACGGCGTCGAGGTGACCACCCGCGCGGGTACCATCCGCGCCAAGGCCGCCGTTCTTACGGTCTCGACCGCGGTCCTGGCCGGCGACGCGATCCGCCTTCCCCGCGGCATCGACCCTTGGCGAGAAGCGGCCGCCGCCCTTCCCCTCGGGCGCAACGAGAAGATCTTTCTGGAGATCGAGCGCGACACCGCGTTCGGGCCGGACTCGCATGCCTACGGCAACCTGGAGGACCCGAGGTCGGCGGCCTATTCCATACGACCCAACGGCTGGCCGGTGATCGAGGCCTTCCTCGGTGGCGAGGGCGCGCGCATCCTGGAGGAGGAGGGCCCGGCCGACGGCTTCGCCTTCGTGACGGCGCAGTTGGCCGCCCTGTTCGGCAGCGACGTGGCGTCGGCGATCCGGCCGCTCGCGGCGACCTCGTGGAGCCGGATCGCGTCCATAGGCGGCGCGTATAGCTGCGCGCTTCCTGGTCGCTCGCAGGCGCGTTCGCGCTTGGCGCAGCCTTTCGAGAACCGGCTGTTCTTCGCTGGCGAGGCGACGCATCCCTTCGACTTCACGACCGCCCACGGTGCCCACGACAGCGGGCAACGCGCCGCCGACGAGGCCTTGGCTGCTCTTCGGGACAGCCATGTCCTGGATAGGCGGGATCCCCCGTTCGCAGCCTGACCGGCCAGATGGTGACCTCGTTTCCCCGGGGACGGCGCAGTCGCCGCCGAAGAGGGGTGATGCTCCCGCCCAGGCATCATGGTTGCTTGCTGGAGATCCTGGTCGGCGATGCTGCGGCCATCTGCCATCGGACGGGCACCCCACCGTGCCATGGCGCACATAGCCTTGGAACGGCGCACGCCCCGAGCTGTTGAGGTGCCATTCCCATGCGACATGAGATTTCGGATGCGTAAGATCGCACTCGCTTCCACGGCTTTGCTTGGCCTCGGGCTCTTGGCATCGGCACCCGCAGAGGCCCGCGGCTGGGGCTACGGCGGTGGCTACGGTTACGGCCATGGCGGATACGGTTATGGCGGCGGATATCGCGGCGTGGGCTTCCGCGGCGGCTACGGCGGCTACGGACGCGGTTACGGCTATCGCGGTTATGGCTATCGCCGCGGCATCGGCCCCGGCGCAGCCATCGGCCTCGGGATCGCCGGCCTCGCCGCAGGTGCCATCGTCGCGAACTCGTACGGTGGCTACGGTTACGGCTATGGCCGCCCGGTCGGATATTACGGCGGCTACGGCTATGCTCCGGCTTACGGATACGCTCCAGCTTATGGCTACGGATACCCCGCTTACGGCTACGGATACTGAAACATCACTTCGAACGGCGGGTCGCAGGCTTCGCCATAACGTCTAACGACAGAGGCGCCCGACGGACTGTCGGGCGCCTCTTTGCGTATGGGAGCATCCTGCGAGCGTCGACTAGAGCCCGATGCGTCCACTAGGTGCGTCGCCTTCAGGTCGACGAGACCATTTCCCCTGGTGTCGGTTCGGCCCCGGCGGCACCGGGTTCAGGCCCGGACGGGGACGCCGGCACGGTGGCGCTGGAGGCCGCGACGAGTGAGCCGATCACGCCAAGCAGCGCGAGCCGCTCCGGGCTGTCCGCCTCGGAGGAGAGGAAAGTCGAGAGTTCGACGCGGGACGGTCTCCCGCCTGAGGGACCGTTCGGCTTATGGAGGACGAACACGTCCGACGGGTTCTTGCCGACGCACAGGAACCAGTTGTCGCCGTTCGATGCGGCGTAGATCAGTTTGCGCGCGATGGTCATAACCTCGACGGCCTCCTCGTTCACGAGGTCAACTAGGGCTGGGGATCAGACATGTCCGACGAGAAGGACCGTACCGACGAGGCACCCGAACCGACCGAGGACCTTGGGCTGCCGACGCCGCCGAGCCCGGGACGCGTCCCGCCTCCCCATTTGCCACCGCCTCCAAAGGACGACACCCCGCCCGCGGAACCGCAGACAGACGGCTGGCCATGAGGTCGGCGTGCGCTTGAGGGGTGTGGCCTGCCCCACGTGATCCCGCGCCCCTCGGGAGGGCCGTCTCAGGCCATCAGGCGGTGGGTGTTGTCGGCGACGAGTTCCCTGTAGCGGGCGATGACGTCGCTCTGACTTCCCCCCGCCATCAGGGTGTTGGCGGCCTCCATCGCGGCGACCACCTTCTCGCCGACCATCGAGACCATCTCAGCCTGGCCCTCGGCGCCGCCCCAGGCGATCCGCACCAGCCGCAACTCGATGACCTTCTGCGCCTCCACGGTAAGCAGGAAGGCGGCATAGAGGGGGTTCAGCATGGGGGCTCCGGCCTGACGATATACGTGGGCAACGCCTGGCCGTGGGCCCGGTCCCTGCGGATGATGACGCAGGACGCCTACCGTTCGCGGGCGGCGACGCCCGAGCCCGGCGACGTGGCGGTGTCCTCGGAGATACCCGACCGGTTTGTCGGGACGCGGCCGGCAAGCCGCCAAGCCGCAACCCCTACGTCTTCCTCGACCTGCCCTTGTCGCGCATCTTCGGGGGTCAGACCGTACGGGCTTGGTAGATGCGCTGCTCTCGACCAGACATGCGGACGCGTAAAGTGCCTGCGGGACGCTGGGACCTTGCCTATCCCGCGACGCACCTCCCGAGAGCGCATCGGCTTTCACGCCTATGCGGAAAGCCTGAGGATCACCGCGGACGATCCGACGATGTGGGCCAGGGTGACCAGGACCGACCCGGTATGAAGCACGCCGAAGCGCCTGCGATTGCCTACATCGCTCGCCGCGTTGATGGCCGGCATGAGAACCTGCCGCGCCAGGAGGGCCGTGAAGGCGATGAGCCCGAGGATGAGGGCGGAGGTCCCATCGAGATTGGCCGTCAGCGCCGCGCCGGCGAGGGCGCACCCTATGACGAAGGCGTAGAAGTGCGGGAAGGCGCGCCGCAGTAGCGGGCCTGCGGCTTCGGCAGGCAGGGCGCTGAAGAGGAACGAGGCGAAGCCGAACGAGTACAGGACCATTCCCCCGAACAGGAGGGCTGTCAGGAGGACGGCCGCTTGGGAGAGCATCGTTCCAGACCTTTTATTCAAGGATCGCCCTTGCGGGCGGGATTGATTTCGCTCGGCTCGACCGGGTCGCGTGTCGGTGGTGGCGCACGAGGGGGTTTCGGGGACGACCCTATGCGTCATCGGACGTTGGCGACACTCGTTGGCCCCGCGTCATTCGCGCCCCGGCCCGTCTGGGAGCGCCCCGCCGGCAGCAGGCGCCCTGGAACGTTGCGTCGCGCGACTCCGAGGGTAACGCGTAACGGGTCACGCCATGCGCTACGCGTTACGGCTTCGAGTTGAGGGCCCGAGGCCAATGGCTGGGTGGCGTCTTCCTCGTACGACTGCCATGCCCGGGCCTACCGCGGACATCGGGCGGTCGCTTGCGCTATGGATGGGCATGCCGCTTCCCGCCTGAACGGATCGTCTGCCTGACCGAGGAAACGGTCGAGACCCTGTACCTGCTGGGAGAGCAGGACCGGATCGTCGGCGTGTCCGGCTACGCCGTCCGCCCGCCCCAGGTCCGTCGCGAGAAGCCCCGGGTGTCGGCCTTCACCAACGCCGACATCCCCAAGATCCTGGCACTCGCGCCGGACTTGGTCCTGGCCTTCTCGGACTTGCAGGCCGGCATCGTCGCCGACCTCGCCCGGGCCGGGGTCGCGGTCCACCTCTTCAACCAGCGGGACGTGGCCGGCATCCTCGCCATGATCCGGACGGTGGGCGCCCTCGTGGACGCAAGGGACCGGGCGGAGGCGCTGGCCCGCGGCTACGAGGAACGGCTGGTGACGGTCGCCGGACAATCGCACGGACGCCCGCGGCCCCGTGTGTACTTCGAGGAATGGGACGAGCCGCTGATCTCCAGCATCGGATGGGTATCCGAGCTCGTGCGCATCGCGGGCGGCGACGACGTATTCCCCGAACTCGCCCGGCAGCCGGCCGCCAAGGACCGCATCGTCACGCCGGAGGCGGTGTTGGCCTCACGGCCGGAAGTCATCCTGGCGTCTTGGTGCGGGAAGAAGGTAGTGCCGTCCCGCATCGCGTCGCGGCCCGGCTGGTCGTCGATGCCGGCGGTCGCGGAGGGACGGATCGTCGAGATAAAATCGCCGCTCATCCTCCAGCCTGGGCCGGCTGCACTCACCGATGGGCTCGACGCCATTCTGCGTGCCTTAGCCGCCCCGATGAATCGTCCGACTGCGCCGATCTCAGTTCAAAGTCATACGTAAGGAATGGGCCATGACATGCTGATGTCATGGCCGCCGCTTTTAGGGCCGCTTCGCCTTCTGAGCTGACTTCGCCTTCGGACATCGGAAGCCGCAGGGTGGAAGGTCCGCAACGAGGCACATTCAGACGAGGGCCTAGGCCGTAACAAAGGTCTGCTTCTTCGTTTTAAACGCTGGAAGCGGATGGGCCGGTTTCGGCCAGACTACGCCATGCGGAATCACCGGTGAGCGCGAATGCGGCCGTTCGGTTTAGCGCCCATGCCGGAACCTAGACGGGGCGGGGCGGTAACTCGGAAGCGGCCATCAACGCTGGTTTCGGCCGCTCAGAGCCATCCGCGGCGCAAAGAGTGGTTCAACAGCGTCAGCAATATGGATCCAACCGGTGGATGGGCCTCGGCCGCATCGGCAGCGGACAATCAGAGTTCGAGCGTGACGTTCACCCGGGCGCGGGAGACGCACGGCATCATCCGGTCCTGGCGTTTGGCTACCGGCAGCACGACGTCGCGGTGGATCACTGTGCCGTCCCGGTAGCCGCACTCGCAGGAGCCACACACACCAATCTCGCAGGACGAGGGCATGGCGAAGCCGTGCCGTCGCAGGGCGTCGAGGAGCGAGACATCCGCCGGAACGTGAACGACCGCTCCCGTCGAAGCGATCAGCGCATCGAAGGGTTCCGGTTTGTAGTTCTCGTCGGCCATCGGCGCGAAGTGCTCGACATGGATCTGCGCCGCCGGCCAGCCGGCTCTCTTCAGCGTGTCCTGTATGACGTCGGTGAGCCTCTGGGGGCCGCAGGCATAGACGTGGACGCCGACCGCCAGGGCACCGAGCGTCGACGGGTCGAAGCGCGAACCCTCCGAGGAGAACCAGCAGCGAAGCCGGTCGCCGCAAAGCGCCTGCATCTCGGGCAGCAATGGCGCGTGCTCGGCGGAGCGCGCGCACACGTGAAGGGTGAAGTCGGCCCCGCGCGCGGCAAGTTGCCGGGCCATGGCGGCGAGCGGCGTCACACCGATGCCACCGCCGATCAGGACATGGCGCCGTGCCTCGACGGCCAGACTGAAGTTGTTGCGCGGATGGGAGACGCTGGCGACGGTGCCCGGGGTGAGGTTGTCATGCATCCAAAGCGAGCCACCCCGGCCCATATCCTCACGCTTGATCGCCAGGACATACCGGCTCCGGTCGGCCGGATCGCCACACAGCGAGTACTGGCGCGTGCGACCATCTGGCAGACGCAGATCGACATGCGCGCCAGGCTCCCAGGCAGGCAGTTCGGGACGCCGCGGATGGGCGAAGGTCAGCCGTATCACCTCCGGCGTTGTGGCGACGGACTCTACGACCGTCAGCTTCATGACGATGCGGGCTGACATGGATTCAATCCAACAGCGTGATCGTGTCGCCTGGGCGGATGATCCCGCCGCGCTCGATCCCGCAATTCAGGCCGGAGCGATTGTAGAGCGGCAGGTAGACCGGCAGGCCGAGCAGTTCCTCCAGATACTTGCACGGGAAGTTCAAGCGCCCGCCGCGCAGGATCACCTCGCCGACCCGGAATCTGCGGCCGACGAGATGATTGAGCGGGACGCCGCGCACGGTGAGATTCCGGCGGTGATCGACGGGCGCGAGATGAATCGAGCCGCCCTGAAGCGGCGGATCGTTGCGCGCGAGGGCATCGAGCGCCTCCTGCTCGATGAGTGTCACCTCGCGAGTGTCCGGCTTGGGCGAGTAAGTCCCCGTCCCGAGGAAGTAGCGGTCGCCCTCGATGCCGCGCCCGGCGACGCAGTGGGCCTCGGCGAGCTCCTCCATCTCGTAGCTCGCCGCCGGCGCGATGTGGATGTTGAGCAGCGTGCCCTGCCACCCGGTCGCCCCTCCGGGCACGCCGGCCGCCACTGAGCCGGCCGCGTGGTCGAAGGCTTCCACGTGGCGGGGTGCGGATGTCGCGCTCATCGGGCCGGCCCCGTTGCCAGCGCGATCGCTTCAATCTCGACCAGCACGTCGCGCGGCAGGCGCGCGACCTCGACTGTCGAGCGCGCCGGCGCCGCGCCGGGGAAGTGCTCGGCGTAGACGGCGTTCATGGCGGCGAAATCGTTCATGTCCTTCAGGAACACGGTAGTCTTGGCCACGCTCGCGAGGCTGGCGCCGCCAGCCTCCAGAACGGCGGCGAGGTTCGCCAGCGATCGGCGTGTCTGCGCCTCGATGCCGTCCAAAAATGCGCCGGTCTCTGGATCGATCGGCAGCTGACCCGAGGCGAATACGAGGTCGCCGACGCGGGTCGCCTGGGCGTAGGGGCCGACGGCTGGAGCCGCCGCTTCCGTGGCGATGATGATCCTGTCCAAATCCGTTGTCCTATCGCGTGTGACGTCCAACATCATTCCATTGCAGTGGATGTTCGTCCACTAGTCAAAGTGCATTTTCCGACGGTATGGGGCTGTTCAGTCGATCCGCCGGCGTGCTGTCTCCGGAGCCGCGAAGGTTGCCACGAGCGTCACGCATGCGAGCGCAATCAGGTAGGCGGAAATCGGCCACGTCGCGCCACCGCTCCAGGCGAGCAGGCCCGCGGCGATCAGTGGCGTAAAACCACCGCTCAGCGCAGCACCTACCTGAAAACCGAGGGAAGCGCCGCTGTAGCGCAAGCGGGCGTCGAACAGTTCGGACATCCACGCGGCCCCTGTTCCGAACATGATGCCTTGCCCGAAGCTCAGCGCCACTGCGACCGTCAGGGTGATGACTGTCGGGTCGCGCGTATCGAGGAGCGTGAACATCGGGAACGCGAAGGCGATCGAGAACAGGCAGGCGGCAATGAACAACGTCTTGCGCCCGTAGCGGTCGGACAGGTAGCCGAAGACGGGGATCATGAAGAGTTCGATGACGGCGGCGACCAAAATGCCGTTCAGGATCACGCTCCGCGACAAGCCGAGCTGGCCGGTGACGTAGGAGATCGAGAACACGGTGACGACGCTCACGTAGGCAATCTCGGACACCTTCAGGCCGACTGCCTTCAGGAACGTGCCGGGATGTTCGGTGAGGATCTCCACGATCGGAAGCCGGGCCGTCACCGCCTGCTCCTTGATCCGTCGGAACGCGGGCGTCTCGTGAAGCCGCAACCGAATGAACAGGCCGACTCCGACGAGGGGGGCGCTCGCCAGGAACGGGATGCGCCAGCCCCACGATAGGAACGCCGCCTCGGGCATCAAGCCTGTCAGGGTGAACGCGCCGATCGAGAGGATCACGCCGATGGGGTAGCCGAGCTGGACGATGCTCCCGAAGAATCCACGCCGCTCCGGCGGCACGCTCTCCACCACCATCAGCACGGCCCCGCCCCACTCGCCACCGATCCCGATCCCCTGGACGAGGCGCAGGGCTACGAGGAGGATTGGCGCGAGGATGCCGATCTGCCCGTAGGTCGGCAGGCAGCCGATCAGGAAGGTGCCGAGCCCCATGATCATCAGCGTCAGTGACAGCATCGACTTGCGTCCGATCCGGTCGCCGAAATGACCGAAGACCGCCCCGCCCAGGGGGCGGGCCAGGAACCCGACGGCATAGGAGCCGAACGCCGCGATAGTGCCGACCACGGGGTCGATGCTGGGGAAGAACAGCTTGCTGAAGACGAGGGCGCTGGCCGTGCCGTAGATCAGGAAGTCGTACCACTCGACGGTAGTCCCGATGACGCTCGACCAGACGATCTGGCGTCTATCGGCGAGCGTGACCGCATCCGGCTCGTCGATCCGTGTCGTATCCAGCGGCAGGGCGGCGTCGAGCATGCGCGGGCATCCACTTTGCGAGATGAATTTCCACTCTGCGCGATACAAGCAGTGTGCCAACTGGGACGTTGGTCGTGCGGGCGCCGCCCGGCGCCGTGTGCTAATCACCCCGCAACGACCCCGAGGCGCGCAAGGATGACGCGTCGGACGGAGGACCGGGACGAAGCGCGTATGACGGTCACGACAGAGGTACGACGGGTTCGGATCGAGGCCGAGGCCCGCTCTCAGATCCAAGTGCTCGCCGAGGAGATCCGACGCAGACGGAGGGAGCGCAACCTCTCCCTCGAAGCCTTGGCGGCCCTGTCGGGGGTCAGTCGCTCGATGATCTCGAAGATCGAGCGCGGCGAGGCGGTCCCGTCGACGGCGGTCCTCTCGCGGCTCGCCGAGGCGCTGGGCGTAACTTTCTCGCGGCTGATGGCGCCTGCCACCGAGCTGGAGGTGTTGCTGATCCCAGCCTCCCGCCAGCCGGTGCTGCGAGACGAGGCATCGGGCTTCCTGCGCCGCTGCCTATCTCCGGTGCTGCCCGGGCGGGGGATCGACTGGGTCCTCAACACGCTCCCGCCGGGTGCCACCACGGGGGAGTTCGTCGCCCATCGCCGCGGCGTGTCGGAATACATCTTCGTGCTGAAGGGACGCCTCCGCGCCACGATCGGCGACCGCGCGGTGGTGGTCGAAGAGGGCGATAGCCTGTATTTTGAGGCCGACGCCGGACACGCTTTCACCAATCTTGGAACGGATGTTTGCCAGTACTTCTTGGTGATCGATGCGACGCGACTACGGTGAGCCTTCACAGGCGTGATTCCGCTTTGACCGGCTGCTTCGCGCCCATCGCGGTCATCTGGTTCGAAGCGCGGACATCCCGAAAGCAGACCTGCGGCTTGAGCGAACATGCGGCTTGACAATAGCGCTGCAGGCCTCTGCGGAAGGCTTCGGAGGCACCCGTTCGATCCCGACGCGCATCAGCATTCAGAGAGACGATGCCACGCTCTTAAATCCTGGCAGACGTCGGGGCGGGCGTCGGATATCGCTTACACGTAACCAGTGGAAGCGGCGCGGTATCCGGGCGCACGTTACTGCACATGCTCCGCGAGCTTGAGAAGCTCGGCGCACGAGGCGTTCTTGTTGGCGAAATCCTTCCAGGCCGTGTCGCGGGCCGCCTCACGCCACTTCTGGATGTGGTCGTCCGTGAGATCGTGGATCTTGGCGCCCCGCGCTGCATAGACCTTGGTGATCTCCTCGTCGTCCGCCTTGGCGGCGGCAAAGGAGTAGGCCTCGAGCTCCTGGCCGAGATCCCGCACGATCTTCTGCTGTTCTAGAGTCAAAGCATCGAAGGTCATCTTGGAAATGATCAACGGTTCTAGGATGAACCAGAACGAGCGACCCCGGCCGGCGGTCAGGTTCTTGGTCAACTCGTCGAGGCGGAACGAGATCAGGCTGGTCGAGGCGCTCACCGCCGCCTCCAGCGCACCGGTCTGCATACCGATATACATCTCGTTCGACGGCATGGTCGAGACGATGCCGCCGGAGGCCTGGAAGACGAGGTCCATTTCGCGGCCGCCGCCGCGGATCTTCACGCCCTTCACGTCGGAGGGCAGGAGGATCGGATGGACGCGCGAGGCGACCGCGCCCGATTGCCAGACCCAGGTCACGATCATCACGCCCTTGTCGGCGAGCGTCTTCATGAGACGCTCGCCGACCGGGGCGGTACGCCACCGAGCCGCCTGATCGTAGTTCGTCACCAGGGCCGGCATGAGGGCGATATTGGCCTCCGGCATCTCACCGCCGGCGTAGGAGAGCGGCACGAGGCTCATGTCGAGCGCTCCCTTTCGCACCGCGCTGAACTGCGAAAGGGTCTTGATCAGCGAGGAGCCCGGATAGACCTGCACCGCCAGACTGCCGCCGGTGCGCTTCTCCAGCTCCTGGCCGAAGCGGCGGCAGATGCGGTCGCGGGCATCCCCTTGCTCCAGGGTGCCACCGGGAAACTGATGCGAGATGCGCAGCACCTTTGGCGCTTGTGCCCGCAGCACCGCCGGGCTGGTGAGCAGGCCGGCGCCGAGCGCCGCCGAGCCGAGCAGGTTGCGACGTGTGACGATCATGCTGAGTCCTCTATCTTCCCGCGACGGTGAAGCCTGCCACCGAGAGACGTGTTCGATCTCGGGTTCTGGGGCGACCGGCCGGTGGAACCCGACCCGGAACGGGTGCCAACGTCTGAGGCGCGCCTCAAGGATGCGCCCGCCGGCTTGGCCAACGCATCTCAGGCGACGGTGCGGGCGGGTTCGGCCTGGATGCGCCCGCGCAGCCAATTGATCACGCCGCCGGCGAGCAAGATCTCGATCTGGCGCGGCGACAGGTCGTGCCGCAGCCGGATCGTCGCCTTGACGCCGCGGACGGTCGCGGTGATCTCCCGGCCCGCCGCCAGCGCGTCGGCGACGCCGGTGATCTCCACCGTGTCGCCCATCTCCAGCCGGTCGTAGTCAGCCGGGTCCTGGAAGGTTAGCGGCAGGACGCCGAAATTCACGAGGTTCTGCCAGTGGATCCGGGCGAAGCTCTTGGCCAGCACCGTCTCCAGGCCGAGGTAGCGCGGCGCGAGCGCGGCGTTCTCGCGGCTCGAGCCCTGGCCGTAGTTCAGGCCGCCGACGATGGCGTGGCCGGCGCGCTCCTTGCCGCCCTGCTTCGCCCGCTTCGGGTAGGTGGCGTCGATCGGCTCGAAGGTGAACTCGCTCGTCTTCGGGATGTTCGACCAGTAGGGCATCACCCGCGCGCCCGCCGGCATGATGTCGTCGGTGGAGATGTCGTCGCCGGTCTTCAGCATCACCGGCACGCGGATGTCGGCGCCAAGCTTACCGAGGTCGGGCAGCGTTGTGATGTTTTCGGATTTCTCCAGCCGCACCGCGCGGGCCTCCGCCTCGGCCAAGGGCGCCACCAGCATCGTGGTGTTGCCCGGCACCATCGCGGGCGGCACGATCCGCGGGTAGGGCATGTCGAGCGTGCGCGGATCGGTGATGACGCCGGTGAGCGCCGAGGCCGCGGCCGTCTCCGGGCTGCACAGGAACACGCTGTCCTCGCGGGTTCCCGAGCGTCCGGGGAAGTTGCGCGGCACCGTCCGCAAGGAATTGCGCCCCGAGGCCGGGGCCTGGCCCATGCCGATACAGCCGTTGCACCCGGCCTGGTGAACCCGCGCGCCGGCGTGGATCAGGTCGGAGAGCTGGCCGTCCCGGATCAGGGTTTCCAGCACAACACGGGTCGAAGGGTTGATGTCGAAGGACACCCGGTCGTGGGCGGTGCGGCCCTTCACAATGGCGGCCGCCGCGGCGAAGTCGCGGAACCCCGGATTGGCCGAGGAGCCGATATAGGCCTGGTAGATCTCGGTGCCGGCCACCTCCGAGACGGGCACGACGTTGCCGGGGCTCGACGGCTTGGCGATCATCGGTACGAGGGAGGACAGGTCGACCTCCTCGTGGTCGTCATAGGCGCAGCCCGCGTCGGCCGCGAGCGGCGTCCAGTCGCCGCCGCGCCCGACGCCGTCGAGGAAGGCCTTCGTCGCGGCGTCGGAGGGGAACACGCTTGTGGTGGCGCCCATCTCGGCGCCCATATTGGCGATGACGTGCCGGTCCATGGCGGTCAGGCCCGCCAGGCCCGGCCCGTAATACTCGATGATCCGGCCGAAGCCGCCCTCGACCCCGTGGCGGCCGAGCAGCGTCAGAATCACGTCCTTGGCGCTCACCCAGTCGGGCAGCGCGCCGGTCAGCTTCACGCCCCAGACCCGGGGCATGCGCAGCTGCAGCGGCTCGCCCGCCATGGCGAGAGCCACCTCGACGCCGCCGGCCCCGAAGGCCAGCATGCCGAGCGATCCGGCCGCGGGGGTGTGGCTGTCGGAGCCGACCAGCGTCTGCCCCGGCTTGCCGAAGCTCTGCATGTGGACGGGATGGCTGATGCCGTTGCCGGGCCGCGAGTACCACACGCCGAAGCGGCGGCAGGCTGAGCGCAGGAACATGTGCTCGTCGGCATTGAGCTGATCGTTCTGGACAAGGTTGTGGTCGATGTACTGAGCCGCAAGCCCGACCTTGACGCGCTCGACGCCCATCGCTTCCAGCTCGAGCATGACGAGGCCGCCGAGCACGTCCTGGAGGAGGGTCTGGTCGATCCTGAGAGCGATCTCGCCCCCCGGAGCGAGGTCGCCCTCGACGAGGTGGGACTGGACGAGCTTCTGCGTCAGGTTCAACGCCATCGGGGGCCTCCCTCGTGATCCGTGTCGCGGGCCGCCGGGCACTGACCCGGGCTCCCGTCTTGTCGTCGCGTCCAAGCCCGACAGTATTGTCCAGCTTCGACCGGCTCGACGCGCCTCTAGTTACCTTATTGCAGAGTGAACGGGTTCGCGATGGACGATTTTGGATTGATAAAGACGCTCTTTGTCTCAAGGTACTCGTGGATCGCCGCGAGCCCATTCTCCCGGCCGATGCCAGAGTTCTTGAACCCGCCGAAGGGCGCGAGGTAGCTGACCACACGGTAGGCGTTCACCCAGACGGTGCCCGCACGCAGGCGCCTGGGTAAGCTCAGGGCCCGCCCGAGGTCTGTCGTCCAGAACCCGGCGGCGAGGCCGTAGGGCGTGTCGTTGGCGATCGCCACGGCTTCGTCGTCGGTTTCGAACGTCATGATCGATAGCAACGGGCCGAACACCTCCTCGCGGGCGATCCGCATCTGATTGGTCACGCCCGTGAAGATCGTCGGCTCGACGAACCAGCCCTCGCCGAGCCGGTGATCGCTCGCCCGCTGGCCGCCGAGCACGCAGCGGGCGCCCTCGGCCTTGGCGATCTCGATGTAGTCCAGGACCTTCGCGAGCTGCGGCTCGGTGGCGATCGGGCCGACATCGGTATCGGCCGCGCGGGGATCGCCGAGCCGTGCCTCCCGCATGCGCACCACGAGCTTCTCGACGAAGGCGTCGTGGATCGAGGCGTGCAGCAGCAGCCGTGAACCCGCCATGCAGGTCTGGCCGGCGGCGGCGAAGATGCCGGAGATGACGCCTTTGACCGCCGCGTCGATGTCGGCGTCCGCGAACACGATGTGCGGGGACTTGCCCCCGAGTTCCAGCGACACGCGCTTGAACTGGCGACCCGCGGCCTCCGAGATCTTGGCGCCGCCGAGGTCGGAGCCCGTGAAGGCGATGCGCTCCACGAGCGGGTGCTCGACCAGCGCGCGGCCGGCCTCGGCCCCGTATCCGGTCACCACGTTGACGACACCCTTCGGGAAGCCCGCTTCTTCGAACAGCCGCGCCAGCCCGAGCATGGAGGCCGAGGCGAACTCGGATGGCTTGACCACCACGGTGTTGCCCGCCGCGAGCGCCGGTGCGAGCTTCCACACCGTCAGCAGCAGTGGCGAGTTCCAGGGCGTGATCGCTCCGACCACGCCAATCGGTTCGTGCACGACGTAGTTGAACATGCCGACCTTGTCGGTCGGCGGCACCGAGCCCTCGATCTTGTCGGCGAGACCGCCGTAGTACTGGAACCAGCGCGGCAGGTACTTCATCTGGCCGAGCATCTCGACCATGAGCTTGCCGTTGTCGCGGACCTCCAGATCGGCGAGTTCATGCGCGTTCGCGGCGATCACGTCGCCGAGACGGTGGAGCAGCAGCCCGCGGTCGCTGGCGGTCATGCGCGCCCACGGACCGTCGGAGAATGCGGCGTGCGCCGCGCGGACGGCCGCGTCGACGTCCTCGGCGCTGGCCTCGGGGATCCTTGCCCAGACCCGGTTGGTGTAGGGATTCTTGGTCTCGATCCAGCGCCCGGTGGCCGAGGCACGCCAGCCGCCGTCGATATACATGTCCAGGTCGCGCACGCCGGCATCCGGCCCGCGCTCCGACGCGGCGCCTGAATCCGTCCGGCCGGGGGTCGAGGACTCGTCCATCTCTGATCTCCTGATCTGTCTCTGGTTGCCGCGCGTCCCCCGGGCCTCAGCGGCCGAGGCAGCGCTCGTAGATCCGCGTCGCCTGCGCGACGGTCATCGGCCGCACCGCCGGCGCGACGATGCGGGTATCCGCGTCGATGCGCGGGGGCGTCTGCGGCGCGTAGAGGCCCGGCACCGCGAGGCGGGCCATCTCGGCGCAACGCTCCGGCGGCAGGTGATCCGGCGTCAGGTGGCGAGCGAAGCCGATGTCGTCGTAGAGGCGGAACAGGGCCTCGACGCCGGCCTCGACGGCCTGCGCGTCGGTGAGGCCGGCGACGTCGGCCCCGAGGGCCTCGGCCAGCCGTCGGCCCTTGGCGGGTGCCGCCGCGGCGTTGTGGGCCATGGTCCAGGGCACCAGCGTCCCGACGCCGAGCGGGTGCGCGAGGTCGAGATGGCCTTCGAGGGGCAGCGACAAAGCGTGCGCGTGGCTGAGCCGGGCGTTGCCGCAGGCGATGTTGGACATGGCCGAGGCGAGCAGGTTGTCGGCTCGCGCGGCCTCGTCGCCGTCGAGAATCGAGGCGCGCATCGAGGCGGCCTGCAACCGGGCCGATTCCAGCGCCAGCGCGTCGGTGAGCGGCGAGGCGAGATCCGACAGGTAGGCCTCGATCGCGTGGGTCAGCGCGTCGACCGCGGGCAGGACCGCCGCGCTCCGCGGCAGCGTCGCCAGCACCGCGGGATCGAGGACGGCGACCGCTGGGAAGCTCAGCGGCCCGCCGGCGAGGAGCTTCAGGTGCCGCTCCTCGTCCTTGACGATGGTGAACTGCGAGACCTCCGACCCCGAACCCGCCGTCGTCGGCACCATGACCATCGGCAGCGCCGACCGGTCGAAATTCCCGGCGCCCAGGTGATCGCGCAGGGTGATGCCGTTGGCCGCGACGATCGCCACGCCCTTGCCGGTGCACATCACCGAGCCGCCGCCGACGCAAACAATGCCGTCGATCCGCTCCGCGCGGCAGCGGGCCGCTTGTTCGTCGATATGCGTGAGCCGCGCGTCGATCCCGCAGGCGTCGAACAGCGCGGTCTCGAGCCCCGCCGCTCTCAGGCTGTCGAGGACGCGGGCGAAGAAGTCCTGCTCGCCGATCACCGGATCGGTCACGACCAGAACCTTCCGGCATCCCAAGCCGTGGGTTGCCGGCCCGACGCCGTCGAGGGAACCGGGACCCCAGACGATCCGGGTCGGCATGAAGTAGGTCAGGCTCATGGCTCGCTCCGCTGTGGCGTCAGGATGCGGACCGGGTCAGGCCCGGGAGATGTCCGTCCCGCGCGTCTCGCGCGCGAACAGGAGGCTGAGGATCGCCGCGGCGACGGCGACGCCGATCGGGTAGTAGAGGCCGGAATAGACGTTGCCGGTGGCCGCCACGATCGAGAAGGCGGTGGCCGGCAGGAACCCCCCGAACCACGCCGAGCTGAGATTGTAGGGGAACGACATCGCCGTGTAGCGGATGCGCGAGGGGAACATCTCCAGCAGCGCGGTGGTGGAGGCCGAGAAGGTCATGGTGCCGAAGCTCAGGAGGACGAACAGCAGCAGCACGATCATCGGCTTGTTGATGGCGTCCGGGTCCGCGTCGCCGAGCGGGTAGCCGGCGGCGGCCAGCGCGGCCTTCAGCTCGCGCTCGAACCGCACTTTCTGGGCGGCCGCGTCGGGCGTGTCGCCCGCGTAGCCGGCCACGCGCGCGGAACCGACCTGCACCGTTGCCGGCCCCGTGCCGCTGCGCCGGTCGTAGCTGAGGCCGAGCTTGGCGACCGCGTCCGTCACCACGTCGCAGGACGAAGTGAACGTGGCGGTCCCGACCGGGTTGAACTGTAGCGCGCACTCGGCAGGATCGGCCACCACGGTGATTGGCGAAGTCTCCTGCGCCCTCGCCAGCGCCGGGTTCGCGTAGGTCGTCAGGGCGTGGAAGATCGGCAGGGTCAGCATCGCGGCCAGCACGAAGCCCATCAGGAACACCGGCTTGCGGCCGATGCGGTCGGCCAGGGCGCCGAACACCACGTAGAGCGGCGCCGAGAGTGTGGTGGCGATGATCAGAAGCAGGTTGGCCGTCAGCCCCTCGACCTTGAGGACCTTGGTCAGGAAGAAGAACGAGTAGAACTGGCCCGTGTACCAGACCACCGCCTGGCCGGGGACGATGCACAGCGCCGCGATGAGGATCAGGCGCAGGTTGCGCCACTGGCCGAAGGCCTCGGCCACGGGGGCCTTCGAGCCCTTGCCCTCCGCCTTCATGCGCCGGAACTCCGGGCTCTCGTCGAGCATCAACCGGATCCAGACCGAGATGGCCAGCAGGATCACCGAGACCAGGAACGGGATGCGCCAGCCCCAATCCGTGAACGGGCCTGCCCCGAGGCTCAGGCGGAGCGGGATGATCACCCCGACGGCCAGCAGAAAGCCGAGTGCCGCGGTCAGGACCACGTAGCCGTTCCAGGCCGCACGACGGTCGGCCGGGGCGTGCTCGGCCACGTAGATGATGGCGCCGCCGAACTCGCCGCCGAGGGCTAGCCCCTGGATCATGCGCAGGGTGATGAAGGCGATCGGCGCCGTGATACCGATGGTCGCGTAGGTCGGCACGAGGCCGACCACGAAGGTCGAGAGGCCCATCAGCAGGATGGTGACGAGGAAAGTGTATTTCCGGCCGACGAGATCGCCGAGGCGGCCGAACACGACGGCGCCGAACGGGCGCAGCAGGAAACCTGCGGCGAATCCCAGAAGTGTGAAGATGAAGCCCGCCGTCGGGTTCACCCCGGAGAAGAAGGCCTTGGCGATCTCGGAGGCCAGCAGCCCGATCAGGAAGAAATCGTAAAACTCGAACACCGTGCCGAGTGACGCGGCCACGATGACGCGCTTCTCCTTGGCCGTCATGCTCGCGGCATGACCCAACACACCGGCTGTTGCCATCTCACATCCCCCCCGGACGCTGAGGACTGTACGGTGAGCCCGCCCGTCCTGTTCTGAAGTTCGACAACCGAACAGGGAGGTTCGGCCGTCGAGCGCTCAAACTCCGGGTCAGAGTCGGTCCGGGTGGGGCTAGGCTTCGGCGACGTTCGGGCGGGACGTCTCGCGCCAGCACCGCACGGCCCCGGATCCACGGATCCAGGGGGCATTCAAGGCGCTTCCTTCCCGACCGGCCGTTTCGGCCTTGTTCACCCCGCCCGCGCATCTACGGCCGGAATTTGCGATTCGCGATCACGTTTTTCTTCTATAGAAGAATTTACCGGATTGATAGGGGATCATCGTGCGGCCCGCGGGCTCAATTCTCCGACGACGCTTGGATCGCCGGTGTAAAGCCCTGTATGGCGGCCCGTGCTGCCGGGATCCTGGGATGTGGCTCGCCGCCGATGAAGACCTCGCCCGATCTTGATCGTGCCTCGACGGCCGACATCGGCCCGTCGCCGCTCGGCGGCGAGAGGATCGGGCATGAAGGGGACGCTGAGTCGCAAGGGCGACTGGGCGAAGCGGTGTCGAATAATCTCGGCGGGCGCGTCCGTGACCTGCGCAAGAAGCGCGCTTTGACGCTCAACGAGTTGTCCGAGCGCTCTCAGGTGAGCCGGGCCTTCCTGTCCGCGATCGAGCGGAGCGCGAAGTCGCCAACCCTGCCGATCATCGTGCGCATCGCGCGAGGATTGAACGTTTCAATGTCGGCCCTGCTCGGCGTCGAACCGGCGGCGTCCGGGGTCGCGTCGAACCGGAGCACGGACCAAGTCACGTTTCGCGATCCGCAGAGCGGCTTCGAGCGGACGGTGCTGTCGCCTTTGCGCGAGGGTGGAAGCGCCGAGATCGTCAAGCACTGCATTCCGCCCGGCCAGTCATCCGGGCTTCTGCCCGTTTATCCGACCGCAGTCGAGAAACATATCCTGATGCAGCACGGTGAGTTGACCGCCCTGATAGATGGCCGAGAGTACAAAATCTCATCCGGAGATACCCTCTCTTTCACAATCGAGACCCCTTACCGTCTGTGTAACGAGGGGTCTGTACCCTGCGTGTACATCGTCGTCATGGTGGAGAGAGGCTAGCGCGGGCAGCCGAGCGGGTTCGACGGCCTGCGAATCGGGGCGGCCGACGCGGCGATCGATCCCTCGCTCGTGACGGGCCCGGGGGCGAGCCCGCACCCGTGAATCCGTCGGCCACGACGTGGGCGGCATCCGGGATTGGGCTTACGGCCGGATAGATCCGGTCTGCTTTCGCGGCGTGTCTCCTCCGGAACGGACGGACCGGTTTCGGCCAACTCCGGCCGGCGGCAGCACCTCAACGCCCCATCATGGACGCGAGGCTAGGTCACTTGTTTCGCCAGCACGCCACCAGATTTGACAGCTATCGGGCGGCCATGGGCAGCGCGATGGCCAATTGTTGAAAGATCGTGATCGATCGTTCGAGCTGCTCGAGGTCGATGAATTCCTCCGGCTTGTGCGCCTGCTCCATCGAGCCTGGACCGAGGATCAAGGTCGGTGCCACTGTGGCGAACTGCGAGCCATCGCTGCCGAACGCACCGACATCGGGCGACGCTGCGGTGACGGCCGCGGCCAACTTCACCATGGGATGCTCAATTGCCAATTCGGGCGGTGTCCCCTCCTGACGTACGACGAGGTCCAAGCCATGACGGCGCGCGGCCGTCTCAACGCGCTCGATGACCCACATCGGATCGATCGCCTTCGAGTACCGAAACTTCATTCGGCAAGTCGCCAGCGGGGCTGTGATGTTAGTCGCTGTGCCGTGGTTGTCGACGATGATGTTGAGATCGCACCAGGGCGGCACGTAGCTTTGATCTTGGAGACCGGGATCGGCGCGCAGGGCGAGGTAGATGTCTCGCATCTCGGACAGGAACGGAATCAGGGCGATGTTGGCATTCAGTCCATCCGCGGTCGAGGAATGGGCCTGGATGCCGCGGGCCGTTACGGTGAATTGCACGTCGGAGCGATGCCCGCGCAGGGGGCGCAGGTTTGTCGGTTCGGCGACGAGTATGCCGGCGGGTGGGTGAGACTTGAGCATCTGACTCTCGGCGACGATGCGTCGAGCGCCGGCCTTGGTCGTCTCCTCGTCACACGTCAGCAGCAGCATCACGGCGCAGGCGGCGGGCAGGCTGCGGGCGGCGACGATGGCCGCGGCCATCGGCCCTTTCATGTCGCAACTCCCCAGACCGTAGAGCCGATTGTCCTGGACCGCGGGTTGGAACGGATCGCGCGCCCAGCTGACCGGCGGCACCGTGTCCATGTGCGCCGAGAAGGCGAGGCAGCTACCGGCCTCGCCGCGCAGGGCGACGAGCGCGGTTTTCTCGACGCCCTCCGAGTCGGTGAAGTCCAGCCGCTCGACCGCAAATTCCGGCAGCTCGCTGACGATCATGTCGGCGAGTCCACTATTGCTGCGGCTGCTGCGGGTGTCGAGCGCGATCAACGGCGAGGCCAAGGCGATGACTTCTGAGAGCGGGAACGACATCGCGCGATCCTGGACGGCGTGGACGCCTAGATCATAACGATGTCGCAGTCTCACCAAAGATCAGAGCTGAGACGCCGTGACGGCATCTTTCACCTCAGGCGGCGTGGAGCGCGGCGTAGACCATGGCGCGGGTCAGCGTACGGTAATGCTGGCGCTGCGTGGCCGATGACGTCTGCATCATCAGGAGGGCGAAGAAGCCCGCCGCCGGATCGACCCAGAAGTAAGTGCCCCCGACGCCGCTCCAGAACCAGTCGCCGACGCTGCCCGGAACCGGCGCCTCGCCGGCCGCGAGCCGGACCGCCACCCCCAGACCGAAGCCGTAGCCCGGCCCTGGCGGATAGTAGGCGCCCTTCGCGATCGCCGTCCCAAGATGATCCGAGGTCATGAGCCGCACGCTCGCCGGAGCCAGGATCCGCATACCATCAAGGGCGCCGCCGGCCAGCAGCATGCGCAGGAAGCGGGCGTAATCCGCCGTGCTCGACACGAGGCCGCCATTGCCTCGCTGGCTGCGCCTGGGCTCGGTGGGATCGTGGAAGACCGGCCGCTGCCCGAACGCCTGCGGCAGCGGCTGGGCGACGCGCCCGGCCAGCGCCGTCGGGATCCGGAACCGGGTGTCGGCGAGCCCGAGCGGCCCGAGGAGGGTCGCGTCGAGGACGCCCTGCAGATCCGTGCCGCCGACCACCTCCAGGACGCGGCCGAGGATGTCGGTGGCGTGCGAGTAGTGCCAGACCGTGCCGGGCTCGTGCTCCAACGGCAGGCGGGCGATGCGCTCGGCAAAGGCCGCGTTGTCGAGATCCTCGGCGAGCAGGCCGTCGGCCTCGTAGGCCCGCCGCGTCGGACCATCGCCGAGATAGCCGTACGCGATCCCGGCAGTGTGGCGCAGCAGATCCTGAATGGTCGGCACGCTCCCGGCCGGCCTCAGGCCGCCCTCCGGGCCCTGCACGGCGAGGCGTCCGAAGGCGGGGATGAAATCCGCGACCGGCTGATCGAGGCGCAGGGCGCCGTGCTCGGCCAGGACCAGGGCGGCGACCGAGACGACGACCTTGGTCATCGAGTAGATGCGCCAGAGCGCGTCGGGCTTCAGGTCGTCGCCCGCGACGCTGTCGCGGAAGCCAACGGTGCGCCGCCAGATGTCCCCGCCCGTCCCGCTGACGAGCAGGTCGGCCCCCGCGATCGCGCCCGTGGCGACATCGTCAGCCAAGCGGTCGCCGATGCGATCGAGGCGGGGGAGGGAGAGGACCGGCGCGTTCCGCATGGCGCCGATGTAGCGCGGGGCCGCCGCGACGGCATCGCCGAGACGGACCATCTGGCTATCCGACGTCGAAGGCAGGATCGCCGTAGGGATAGAAGCCGGCGACGTTGAGATGCTGGTAGGGGAGGGCGTCCAGGTGGACCGTCCCGACGAACGGCTCGAGCGGCTCGACCAGCAGAATCGTCCGTGCATAGCCGCCGTCGTCGAAACCCCGGCGGAAATGAACCCGGGACTTGATCGCCACCACGTCGAAATCCTCGGGTGTAAGGCCGAGATCCCAGAGTTCCGACGGCTCCATGATCTGAACGAGGTAGGGGCTGAGGACCAGCACGTTGCCCCGGCCGAAGGCGACGCAGAGCCACGTGCCGGCGCCCCGGCCGGTCGTGCCCTCGACGACCGCACACACCGTGCCGGTGACGCGGACCGGGACGCCCGCGGAGGGTTCCGCCTCGCCGGCCACGGGGCCGCCGACCTCCGCGTCGAACGGATCGCCGGCCTTCACGCCCCCGGCCAGCAGCCGGCGCAGAAGCATGGGCGCGGCGACCGTTGCGATCAGCGTGCGCTCCAGCCCCTGGGCCAGCACCTCGGCGAGCAGCCATGTCGCCCGGCCCGAGCGGTCGCTGTAATCGGCGAGCACGACCGGCGCGCCGCCCGCCCGCGCAGCCTCGGATGCCTTGGCGATGCCGTCCCGCATCGGGTGGATCGCGACGCTCGACACCAGCGCCGCGCGGTGCCGCCACGTCCAGGCCGCCATGTCGCGGGCGATCCGGTCGGCGAGGGCGTGATCGCCGTTCGTCAGGACCTGGACCGCCATGCCGGCATCCGGCACGTCCGACCAGGGGAAGCCGAAATACACGTTGACGAAGACATCGGGCTCCCGCGCCTCCCAGACCAAGGCGCGCTGGATCAGGTCGGACCACGGCGAGGCGCCGGTCCACATCACCACGGTCGGGGCGAGGATCGGGATCGGGATCGTCCGGTGCGCCGGCCGGAAGCTGCCGCGGATCGTCCGCACCAGCATCCGCGCCGCGCGCTGCCCCTGGAGATGCATGTCGTAGTGCGGGAAGTACTTCACCGCGAACGCCATGTCGGCGTGGTGCAGGAACTCCGCATCCTCGTTGCCGTGCGGGTCGAAGGTCGCCGCGATGGGCACGCCCGCCCCCACCACCGCCCGCACCCGTCGGGCGATTTCGGCCTCGGGGCGCGGCACGCCGCGCACCGCCATCGCGCCGTGCAGCGCGAGGTAGACTCCGTCGAACGGCGCCCCCGCCTCTAGCTCCGCCAGCATCGCGTCGAGGAAGTGCGCAAATGCGTCCTGCGTTACCCAGCCTGAGCCGATGCCGGTGCGCGGCCAGAGCGGCGAGGTGAGGCCGACGAGGTCGACCCCCTCGTATTCCCGGGCGACCTGGCCGAAGCCGCCCATGTAGCCCTTGGGGTCGGTGGCGAGCAGCGCCTCGCCCCCCGCCGGGGAGCCCGGATAGATGAAGTCGTCGCGGGTCGTGTCGTTCGGCAGGAACGTCACGGTCTCGTGGGTGAACTGGAGCACGGCGATGCGCATCGGCTGCGGTCTCCTCGGGTGCGCTCCGTCGATGCGGAGGCCGGTTCGGCATGGGGGAGGGGGGGGCAGGCCGCTAAGCCGGCCGGACGTCGTAGAATTGCGGGAAGCCGGTGCGCAGGCCGGTCAGCCCGCGCGAGGCCGTCGCCTCGTAATAGGCGCCGAGCGGCAGGTACGGCACGTCGATGAAGAACTGCCGCTGGATCTCGGCGCAGATCGCCTTCTGAGCCGCGGGATCGGGCGCGGCGAACCATTGCGCGCGCAACTCCTCGAGCCGCGGGGCACGGGGCCAGCCGAACCAGGCCTGATCGCCGTTGCCGCGGATGCCGAGCTGGCCGGCGGGATCGAAGTTATTGGTGCCGTTCAGGTAGGTAACGAAGGTGCTCCAGCCGCCCTTGTCGGGGGACTGGCGACTCGCTCGGCGCTGCACCAAGGTGCCCCAGTCCATCGCGACGACGTCGACATTCAGCCCGCTCTTCTGGAACGCCTCGGCGGCAACTAGCGCCAGCGGGTGGGTGGCGGGATAGTCGGTCGGGTCGAGCATGACGACGCGCTCGCCCTTGTAGCCGGCCTCAGTGAGGGCGCGCTTTACGGCGCCGAAGTCGCGGGGGCCGACCAACACCTCGGTGCCGTCGCGCGTCGCCATCGGAGCGTCCGGGCTGAACACGCCGACATGGTCCTTCCACAGGGCGCGCTCGTCGCCGGCGACCGCGCTCATGAACTCGGTCTGGTCGATAGCGCCAAGCAGCGCTCGGCGGATCGCGGGATTGTCGAAGGGCGGGTGCAGGTGGTTGAAGCGCAGGCAGCCGACGCCGCCGACCGGATCGAGCACCTCCAGCCGGATCTGCGGCTTGGCCCGGAGCAGCCCCTGCAGGTCCGGCGTCGGGTTCTGCCACCAATCGACCTCGCCGGCCGCCAAGGCACTGGCAGCCGTGGAGGCGTCCGGCACGATCCGCCACTCGACCCGGTCGTAATGCGCGCGCTTCGGCCCGGCGGTGAAGCTCGCCACGCCGTCCGGGCGGGGCACGTAGCCGTCGAAGCGCTCGTAGACGGTGAGCGCCCCCGGGACCCGCTCGTCTGCCTTGAAGCGGAACGGCCCGGAGCCGACCATCTCGGTGACCTGCGTATTGGGATCGGTCTTCGCCAGGCGCTCCGGCATGATGCAGGGCATCGAGGTGCCGGTCTTGCCGAGCGCAGCGGGCAGCAGCGGAAAGGGTCGCTTCAGGCGGAACACCACGTTACGGTCGGAGGCGGCGGTGAGCTCGTCGGTGGCCTCCATCAGCGCTCGGGCGAAGGCGTCGCGGGCGGCGAACCGGCGGATGCTTGCCACTGCGTCGCGGGCCAGCACCGGCTCGCCGTCGTGGAAGCGCAGACCCTCGCGCAGGGTGAGCCGCCAATGGCGGCCATCCGCCTCGATCGCATGCCCTTTCACCATCTGCGGCTGGAAATCGTAGCGCGCGGTCTGGCCGTAGAGGGTGTCGAAGACGAGGTAGCCGTGGTTGCGCGTGACAGTCGCGGTTGTCCAGATCGGGTCGATGACCGCGACGTCGCTTTCCGGAATGAAGCGCAGGACCTTCGCGGGCTGCGCCACCGCGGGCCGCACGACAGAGGCGGCAGCCAGCGCGGCGAGAACCTCGCGGCGCCTCATGCGCGATCGCTCGTGCTTGGCACCATCAAGATCAAGCACCCTTCACGCTGGTGGCTTCGCAGAGTGCCCTTGGATCAGCGGCGAGGCAAGTTGGAGCGCCGGACGAAGCGGTGTCATGATTGGAGGGGCGCTGGGCCTATGAACCCGTGCCCTTCACTGCCCAAGGCGTAGGCAGGCCGCTCCGCGCCGCGCGTTGCCGTCAGAAAGCCGATATTCGGCTTTGCGCCCATCTCGGTCATCCATGGAGCCACGGACGCTCATCCATAGCGGACATTCACCGTGACGGCTGCGGCAGTGGCCCATTCGCATAAGGGCACGCTACGAAACGCGGCTTGCCGTGGCACTCACCGATGGCTCGCGACCCAAGGCGAGCCCTCGGAAAGTCCGCTTCCAGCCTAACGAGGGTCAGCAGTCTATTGCTGGGTTGGGTAGTTTGCAGTCGATCCGCTGGCGGTCGTAAGTGGTTCGAAGCGGACGCTGCGGATGTCCGGCCGAGGAGCATCCCATGCCGAACCAGCAAGTCACGATCCGGACGCGCGATGGTGATTGCCCTTCGCACGTGGTGCTTCCGGCCAGCGGCGGACCATGGCCCGCGGTGATTTTCTACATGGACGCTGGTGGTATCAGGCCGGCGATGCTCAACATGGCACAGCAGCTCGCTGACGCTGGCTACATCGTCCTGCTGCCGGATCTCTTCTACCGTTACGGACCCTACGGGCCATTCGTACCGGAGGAGGTGTTCGTGGGTGACTTTCGTGCCGTCCTCGGGCCGCTGATGGCTACAACCGGTTCCCTCACGGCCGCGGAAGATGCAGAGGCCATGCTCGCTTACCTCGACACGCGCGACGACGTTAGAGGTCGGGAGGTCGGGGTGGTGGGCTTCTGCATGGGCGGCGGCATGGCCCTGGTTACAGCGGGAACCTACCCCGACCGGTTCGCGGCAGCCGCGAGCTTTCACGGGGGCAATCTCGCGACCGATGCGCCGACGAGCCCCCACCTGTTCGCGCCGAGGCTGAAGGCGGAGGTCTATATTGGCGCGGCGGAGAACGATGGCAGTTATCCGTCTGCAATGGCCGAGCGGCTGCAGAGATCTCTCACGGAGGCCGACGTACGCTATACATCGCAAACGTATTCGGCTGCGCACGGTTAAATGATGCCGGACTTTCCAGTTTACGACCACGCCGCCGCAGAGCGTGGCTGGAGCGCAATGCTCGCGCTCTTCGGCCGGGCCCTGCACGGTGGCGAGTGATGACGCAGGCACTGATCCAGCCTCCGCTAACAGGCAGGCCGTGTAGTAGCCTGAACGGCGACGTCGGGTCGGATTCGGAATGGACGTTTAGGGGGCTCTGGACATGGTCTGCTTCCGCCGCGCGAAAAGCAAAAGCGGACCTCATGCGTCATGTGGCTAAGTTCGAGCTATGATACCTTGTCAAACGGCAGCGGGTTCGGCGCAACAGAGCTGGATCTGGGTTGCAACCATGATGAATAGCCACCCTTGGCTTTGAAGTAGAATGTCCAAGCATCGTGGTAGTCGCGCGCCATTGATACGTCCCAGCCGTCAGCACCTAAACCCCCAAGGTCGCTGAACCGGTCGATCTGTTCCGCCGCCTCGTCGACGTCCCGCTGTCGCGCCGACCCGACGGACAAGATTGATACCAGCCATTTCACCTCCAAGGCGCCTCTAATACAGCGCGCGTAAACGAGATCCATCAATAAATTTTATAATGAGACTCGAATCCTTCGCGCGGGCGATTCAATAAAAAATTAAATTAGCCGTAAAAGCATTGTTGGAGCGTATATATATTGAAAATTTGATCGGCAATTTTGCGAGCACGACGAGAATATGCGACGTATATCGCGGTTTGACCGTCAGAGCGATCCTTGATCGCGCGCCTATAAACGACGAAGAACAGGGTCAATAATAGACTATTAACCAGTAAGATGGAGATGTCTCCGCGTAGCGGAATATTTAAGCAGGGCATCTCTAAGATCCGGGCAAATTCTGAGCTCGAGGACACGCCTGATGCTGAACTGCGACGTAGCGACACGCCTCGAAACTACAATGGCGCAGATGGGCTTCGTGACGTCGATCGATGGTTCGAAGGTCCATCTTGGGCTGCTGGGCGGCGATGGACGTCCCAGGATCCGCGCGACGGTCGGGCATTTAGTTCAGATCCAGGCCGGCGCCGCCATGCTGGTCGGCGTCATCACCACCTTGTCGTCAGGCGGCGATCGCGGTGGGCCATCGGGCGCCTATGCAAGCCTCGATCTACTGGGAGAGTTCGTCGTCGAGGCCGGGGCAAAGCGGTTCCGCCGCGGCGTCTCCTGCTATCCGGCCATCGGCGATAGTGTTAGCCTGCTCGCTCCGGCGGACCTTCGGGTGGTGTACGAAGTCTCCGCCTCGAACGTCGTGGCCGTCGGTACGCTCGTGCAGGATCCGGATACGCCGGCCTGCCTCAAGATCGACGATCTGCTCACGAAGCACTTCGCCGTCTTGGGAACGACCGGAGTCGGGAAGTCGAGCGGCGTTGCCGTGATCCTCGATCAGGTCATGCGCGCGCAACAGAAGATTCGTATCTTCCTGCTCGATGTACACAACGAGTACGCCAATTGCTTTGGCGAACAGGCGAATGTGATCACCGCCCGCAATCTTAAGCTGCCGTTCTGGTTCTTCAACCTCGAAGAGATTGCCGATGTGATCTACGGCGGCCGCCCTCCGATCGACGAGGAGATTGAGATCCTGGCGGACGTGATTCCGCTCGCGAAGCTGAAGTACTCCCAGTACAAGGAGGCGAGTGAGCGACAGACCATAAAGCGTTCGAACGGTAAAAACGCCGGCTACACCGTCGACACGCCTGTGCCATACATGTTGCAAGACCTAATCGCGTTGATCGATGAGCGGATGGGGCGGCTGGAGAACCGTGTCACGCGGATGCACTTCCACCGCCTCATCACCCGGATCGAGGCCATTCGCAACGACCCGCGCTACGGCTTCATGTTCGAGAACGCCAATGTCGGCGGCGATATGATGGGCGAGATCCTCGCTCATCTCTTCCGGTTGGAGCCGGACGGGCGGCCGATGACGATCATGCAGCTCGGCGGGTTGCCGATGGAGGTCGTCGACGCCGTCGTGTGCGTGCTCTGCCGCCTCGCCTTCGAGTTCGGCATCTGGAGCGAGGGCGCGATCCCGCTGCTGTTCGTGTGCGAGGAAGCCCACCGCTACGCTTCAGCCGACCGTGCGATCGGTTTCATTCCGACCCGGCGCGCGCTCTCGCGCATCGCCCGTGAGGGCCGCAAGCACGGGGTCTATCTTGGCCTCGTCACGCAGCGCCCCGCCGAACTCGACCCGACGATCATGTCGCAATGCAGCACGCTGTTTGCCATGCGCATGACCAACGACCGCGATCAGGCGATCCTGGCAGCCGCCGTTTCCGACGCGGTGAACTTGCTCACGTTCGTTCCGTCCCTGGGTACAGGGGAGGTCATCGCGTTCGGCGAAGGCGTGCCGATGCCGGCGCGGTTCACGTTTCGCCCGTTACCGCCGGAGCGGCAGCCGCGCAACGATATGGGCGCGCGTCTCATGGATGACGGCGCGACGATCGCGGGCGCGGGATTCGTCGGCGCGGTGGTGGAACGCTGGCGCGGTGCCACCATGAACAAGGCAAGCGGGCTCGACACTGATCCGTCGGCCGCGACCCGCATCGGTCGCGACCCGATCACCGACGGCGGCAACGGTAACGGCAGCGCCATCGACCAAGTCCATCGCCGGCTGCTCAGGCGTCCTCTCGACGGCGCCGAACACGCGGCCGAGGTTGGTGCGCACGCCACCAAGTCCCTCTGGCAGCAGGGCTGACCGTGACCGAGCGATCCGTCACTCATCTGCAAAGCTTGCTGGAAGTCGCCATTCAGGCGCTGCCGGTCGGGATCGTGGTCCATGACGACTTGGGTCGGTGCATTCTGGCCAACGCCGCGACGCAACAGCTCGGAACCAAGGCCACGCGGGACTTGCCGCGCGCGGCCCTGACGCATCCGGACGGGGTTGTCGTCGAGCCGGTCGGCGAGCGCATGATGGAGGTTCAGGCGCGGAGCGTGAAGGTTGACGAGGAGGTCTACACGCTGACTTCCCTGATCGACGTCACGCACCACCACAGGCTCCAGCGCGATCTCATCAATCGCGCCTTTATCGATGCGCTCACCGGCCTGCCCAACCGGACCATGTTCGAGCAGAGAGTGGAGGAGCTGGTCGCACGGGCGGGTCGGGCCGACCGGTTCGCCCTAGCGTTCATTGATCTCGACAACTTCAAGCACATTAACGATTACTACAGTCATTCGGCGGGCGACGCCGTGCTGCGCCGCGTCTCCGACCGGATCCGCGGTGCCCTACGCCCCAGTGACATGCTGGCCCGCGTCGGCGGCGACGAATTCGTGCTGCTCTTAAATCCGGTTACCGATCGTGCTGCGACGTTCGCGGCGATAACGGAGATTTCCGAACGCCTGAAACAGCCGTGCTTAATTGACGGCCATGAGATCTTCCCGTCCGCGTCGATCGGCGTCAGCCTGTTTCCGGATCACGGCGCGACCTACGAGATCCTTCGCTGCCGAGCCGATAACGCAATGTATCAAGTCAAAGGCGGCGTGAAAGGGGGCGTTAGCCTGTTCGACGAGACCATGAGCCACGCCGCTACGGCGCGCATGGCCGTCGAGCAGCGGTTGCGCCTCGCCATTCGTGACCGCCGCTTCTGTTGCGCCTTCCAGCCAAAGGTCGATATGCGCACGCACGCGGTGCTGGGCGTCGAGGTGCTGCTGCGGTGGCGAGACGAACGTGGGACGATCCACACCCCGGGTGATTTCATCGGTCTTGCGATCGAACTCGGATTGATCAACGAGATAACGCTTCAGATACTGTCGGAGACCATCCTCACCATACCAGAGATCGATGACATATTCGGGACCGGCATCTCGATCAGCCTGAACATCGCCGCCAAGCAGGCGTGTGACGTTCCATTCATGACCCGGTTTTGCGACACCCTCGGCAAAACCGGCATGGCCAGCCGCTTCGTGCTCGAGCTCACCGAGGAGGCGTTCTTCACGAAGGGACTGTTCCAGCGCGAAGTCCTTCCCTGCATCCGGGCTGTCGGGGCGCGGGTCTCGATCGATGATTTCGGCGTTGGCTATTCTTCCCTCGCGGCCCTCGCTGAGATTACCGCGGACGAATTGAAGATCGATCGATCGTTCATCACGGACATTCACAAACGGCCGCGCAGCCAGATCTTGCTCAGGGCGATCGAATCCCTGGGTCTCGCACTCGGGATGTCGGTCGTCGCCGAGGGTGTCGAAACCCACGAAGAGGTCGCCTACCTGCTCGGCGCGACGCAGATCCGCTGCGCGCAAGGCTATTACTTCGCCAAGCCCATGCTGATTGACCAGATCGATAGCACGAACGAGCGGATTTCCGCACCGCGCGGCATATATTTGCAACGGCAAATCGCGAGCGGCCGGGCTTATGAAACCCGGAAACGTGCGCTGCGCTGAATCGCGTCGAATTTTAACGAATGACATCATCACATCGGCCGGTGTCCGACACCCCTGATGGGCGAGATCTCGGCGACAACGTCGACGGCGTCCGAGACGACAATTTTCGCATCCTTCAATGCTGCATTATGGCCACAAAACGCGTCAGCATCAGATTAATCATTTCTTGCCCGCGCCGCGAGATTATCGTTAATAACCTTTTATTTATCAGTCTTTGTTAGCTGTGTGCTCAGCAGAAAGCATGTGGTTATAGGTCGAATTCGATGAGTTCTTGATCCGAATACTATCATTTTGCATGCGCAGATATCCGTCAACGTTGGCTCGCGGATATTTCGAATAAAGTCTCCGATTTCGACGAATGAAGCATGAATACGACTGGCCCGCATTTTTCAAGATGTATCCGCCGAGACTTATTGACTACGACCGCCGTAGCGATCGGTCTCGGCTTGATGCTCAACGGGTCAGCCCGTGCGCAGCAAAGCAGCTATGCGGCGGGTGGCGGATCTACACCCAACGCGAATAACAACGCGACAGCGATCGGGCCCGGAGCCACAGCCAGCGGCGATCGCTCGTTTGCCGGCGGGTACAATGCCACGAGCAGCGGTGCGGACTCGACGGCCATCGGCTCGAGCGCGAGCGGAACAGGCGCCGGCGCCGTCGCAATCGGCTCCGGCGCGAAGGCGCAGTCGGCGACGAAAGCGCAAGGGATCATCAATTACCGCGACGGCAGTGGCGCCGGCATCAGCGGTGCCGCCGCGGGCGGCGATCTCTCCAGCGGCTCCAACGGCAGCTCGACGCCGCCTAACGAAACGTCGGATGCAGGTTCGATCCCGTCCGGTACCGCGATCGGATTGCGATCGTCGGTCGGCGCTGCCGGCGGTGTGGCGGTCGGCTACAACAACAGCGCGGGCAATCCGGACTACAACTCGACCGCGATCGGGACGAGCAACTCCGCCAACGGCGCGTACGGCGTTGCGATCGGCTACGGCAACACGGCGGATGGCCGTTCGACGCTGTCGCTGGGCACCGGCAACCAGGCGTCGGGCGATATCGCCATCGCCCTTGGGCGGCAATCCTATGCCGTCGGTGACTTTTCGTTCGCGCAGGGCTTCATCGCCAGTGCCTACGGCCAGGATGCGCTCGCCATCGGCCGTCTCTCGGTCGCGGGCGAGAAAGGCGCTAGTTCGACGGCTAGCAACATCGCCATCGGTGACAACACGTCCGCCCAGGGTGGCTCGGCGCTGGCGATCGGCAGCGGCGCCAAAGCGTCGTCGAAACGGGCGGTCGCGATCGGCTCGAACGCCATGGCGTTGCGCGGAACGATCAGCGGCACGGAGGCGTATAGCGGCACGGCACTGAGTTCGGCCAACACGGAATTCTCGGTCGGCGATTCCGGGACCGAGCGCCAGATCACCAACGTCGCGGGCGGCCAGAAAGACACCGACGCGGTCAACGTGCGTCAGCTTAGGGGCCTCGGCAACACCCTGGGCACCACGCTCGGAAGCTCGTTCGACCAGACGACCAACACTTACACGCCGCCGAAATATTCCTACGCGAAACGAAACTACAACACGATCCCGGATCTCGTCGGGTCGATCGACAGCCTTGCCTTGCGCTACGATACGGATGGTGGCGGAAAGCGTCTGGCGAGCATCGATCTGACTCGCAGCGGCGACCTCGGATCAGCCGTTTCGATCACCGGCCTGGCTCCGGCGACGACCGATAGCGGCGCCGTGGCCCTGTCACAGATGCCGCTGCGCTATTCGACCGCGAGCAGCCCGACCATCGCGAACCCGGCCGTTCCGTCGAACGACGTGACGCTGGTCGGTTCGAACGCCCGCCAGACGGTCCTTCTCCACAATGTCGGCCCCGGCGATATCACCACCAGCGACTCGACGGATGCCGTTAATGGAAGCCAACTCTATACGACCAACCAAAAGGTCGCTGCGCTCCAGAATGGCAGCCTCGGTCTCGTCCAGCAGAATCAGACCACCCGCACCATCAGCGTCGGCAAGGGCACCGATGGAAGCGCCGTCGATTTCACCGGGACCGACGGCGCCCGCCGCCTGACCGGCGTGGCCGTCGGAACCAGCGACAGTGACGCCGCGACGCTGGGTCAGCTCCGGGCGACCAGCGACGCGCTGGGCGGTGGCGCGGGCTACGACGCTACGGGTGTCTTCGCGAAGCCGAGCTACAGCGTCGGTGGCCAGATCTACCGCGATGTCGGTTCGGCCCTCGCGGCGAGCAACAACCTCGCGGTTCAATACGTGCCAGACAGGAATGGCAATCCGACCGACGTTGTCGATCTCGCCAAAGGTGGCACCACGGCCGTCTCCCTGCGCGGTGTCGTGTCGGGCTTGGTGGCAGTAGGCTCGACCGAGGCGGTCAACGGCGGTCAGCTCTACGCGATCAGCAACAGCGTCACCGATCTGCAGAACGGGACCTCCGGTTTGGTGCGACAAGACCCGACCTCGCGCGCCATTTCGATCGGCGGCGCCACGGACGGAACGGTGGTTTCCATCGCCGACCTGAACGGCACGGCGCGCACGCTGACCGGGGTCGGCACAGGCCAAATCGCGGCCGGCAGCACGCAGGCGATCAACGGCGGCCAGATCTACGCGGTCGGCGCCTCCGTGGCCTCGGCTCTGGGCGGCGGCGCTGGGATCGCCGGCGACGGGACGCTGCGCGCGCCCAGCTATGCGATCCAGGGGGCGACCTACAACACCGTCGGTGGCGCCCTCGGCGGCCTCAACGCGGCGGTGACGACGCTCAGCACCAACGGTAGCCGCTATGTGGCCGTGCGGAGCACGGGCGCTGCGGCGCAGGCCCTCGGCGCCGATTCCGTCGCGATCGGTCCTGCGGCGTCGGCCAGCGCAGATCGGGGCGTCGCCCTCGGGGCCGGTTCGGTCGCCAGCCGAGCCGGGATGGCGGGGGCGGCCGAAGCCTTCTCGGGAGCCGCGGTGAACTCGACGCAGGGGGCGATCTCGGTTGGCTTTGAGGGCGGCGAACGCCAGATCACCAATGTCGCCGGCGGAACGCAGGACACCGACGCGGTGAATCTGCGCCAAGTGCGCGCTCTGGGTGGCAACCTGGCGGGTGCGCTGGGTGGTGGGGCTCGCTTCACGGCAGATGGCGGCTTCACGGCGCCCAGCTACACGATCGGCGGCCAGACCTACGCCAGCGTCGGCGCAGCCCTCGGCGCCGTCGACACCTTCGGGGTGAGATACGACGTGGACCCCTCCACCGGCGGCCGCGGTCAGTCGATGACGCTGGCTGGCGGCGATCCGAACCAGCCGGTAATGATCCGCAACGTCGCGGCGGGCGTGCTGGCCACCGATGTCGCCAACACCGGACAGGTGGCACAGGCCAAAGCCGAGGCCAACGCCTATACCGATCGGAGCGTCGCGGTGGCTTCGGCCGCCAGCGCCGCCTACACTGATGCGGCCGTGGCCCCCCTGCACAAGCAGATGAGCAGCTTCGGCAGCCAGTTGCTCGATCTCAATCGACAAGTCGGCGAGGTTCGCGCGGACGCGCGGCGCGGAGCGGCGATCGGGCTGGCCGCCGCGGCCCTCCGTTTCGACGACCGGCCGGGCAAGCTCAGCGTCGCCGCCGGTGGCGGCGCCTGGCGTGGCGAGGCCGCTGCGTCCTTCGGCGTCGGATACACCCTGCTGGACGGCACGGCCCGGGTGAATGCCACCGGTGTCGCCGCAGGCCGCGATTTCGGCATCGGCGCCGGCGCAAGCTTCACCCTGAACTGAGGTATACAGCGTGGGGCCACCGCGGATGTCATGGCGACCGGGATGCGCATGCGCGCTCCTCCTCGGGGTCGGCCTGTTGTCGGCGGCACAGGCGCAGTCGCCTCTGCGCGGCAGCCTGACCGAGGAGCTACCGTCCGCCGCGCTGCCCTATCAGGTGAAGCCCGTCGACGGGGCCCCGGTCAGCCCGGGCATTCGCCGCGTCCTCGAACGGTTCCTGACTTGGACATTGATCTGCGACGAATCGAAAGGCCGTCAGGTCTGCAACATCGTCCAATCGATCGCTGCCCCGGACGGGAACTTGGTTTTCAGTTGGTCAATCGCTGCCACAGCATCAGGCGAACCGGTCTTCGTCGTGCGCGCGCCGGTGACGGGCATCCCCGCCCGCTCCGTCACGCTGAATTTCGGGGGTGCTGCAACGGTAATTCGTCTCACTGCCTGCGACGCCAGCCTGTGCGTCGGCTTTCTGCCAGTCGACCCGATGATGATGCGCCAGATCCGTGATAAGGGCACCGTAAAGATCCATTACTGGAAAACAGACGAATCGCCGAGAGTCGATATATCGTCGTCATTGGACGGGCTTGCACTTGCAATCAAAAGCTTGCGACGAAAATTTACCCCGAGCTAGAGGCTGTTATGGACCTGGGTCGGGCTGATGCTCAGATGAGCGGGGATGAGCGCGACCCGCAAGCCGTATCCGTCCGATGTTTCCGATGAGGAGTGGGCGCTGGTTGCGCCCTACCTGACGCTGCTGCGTGAGGATGCCGGTCAGCGTGAGCATGCGTTGCGCGAGGTGTTCAACGGCCTGCGCTACGTGGTCAGGAGCGGCTGCCCGTGGCGGCTGATGCCCCACGACCTGCCGCCCTGGTTTGCCGTGTATCAGCAGGCCCAGCGCTGGCTGGCGGCCGGCTGTTTCGAGCAGCTGGCCGAGGACCTGCGTGCGGTGCTGCCCATGGCGGCCGGTCGCCCACCGGAGCCGAGCGCGGCCGTGCTCGACAGCCGGACCTTGCGCTCCTCACCCGAGAGCGGCGAGCGGGCCGGCTACGACGGGGCTAAGCGCAAGAAGGGCTCGAAGCTGCACATGGCGGTGGATACCCTCGGCCACCTTCTGGCGCTGCATGTCACACCCGCCGATGCTGATGATCGGGCTCAGGTTGGCCGGCTGGCCAAGGCCGTGCAGGCAGCCACGAGCGAGAGCGTCGAGGTCGCCTTCGTCGATCAGGGCTACACGGGCGAGAAGCCGGCCGCGGCAGCCCGCGCGCACGGCATCGAACTGAAGGTGGTAAAGTTGCCCGAGGCCAAGCGGGGCTTCGTACTCCTGCCCCGCCGCTGGGTCGTCGAACGCTCCTTTGCCTGGGCCACACGCTTTCGCAGGCTCGTCAAAGATTACGAGCGCTATGCAAGCACCCTGGCAGACCTGCACCTCGTCGCTTTCGTCTGCCTCATGCTCAAAAAGCCCGCTCAACTCGCCACAGGTTCATAACAGCCTCTAGATCGCGGAGTCTGACATCCGGGGCTATCATCCGTCGGCGTCATGCGACTTCCGCATCGGATGTCGCTCCGCTGATGCGGCGACAGGAAGGTTCGCCCGCGCAGGCCGCATCGCCATGTCGCTGGGCTGCTATCGGTCAGACCGTGACCGTGGCGGTATCCTCTGCGAACCTCTCCGGCGAAACGATGCCCACGGGCAGTTCGAGCGCCGCCGCGGCGATTGTCAAACTGGGTGGCACCGGCAGCTGCTGGACTGTGGCGAGAGTGACCAGAGGCCCGCCGATGCGGTCGGCCGCATCGGGAGTTAGTTCCGCGTCCGCAACTCAGTTCCCATGACCGAGCGCGTCGAGGAGAGACGGACGCCGCTCAAGCGGCCATGACGCCAGCACGTTCATGCGGGCCTCGCGCCCATCGGGCTGGCATCCTGCTTGTCTCCGCCCCGTGCGGAGAGCAACCTGTCCCAAGGTGTCGGGGACGGAAACACCTCCCCGAGGAAAACCAGGAAGGCTTTCACGTTCGGGTTGCCGCGCCGGCTCTCCGGCCATAGCGCCGTGATTACGGAACGCTCGACAACGAATTCCTGCAGGACCGGCACCAGCACGCCCTGCTCGACGTACGGAGCAGCGATGTAAGTTGGTGAGACGCCGATGCCGCCACCGGCTACCAAGACGGCCGCCACGGCGTCGCTGAAGTCAGTGACGATGCTGGCGTTCGGCATAATCTCGACCGTGCGGCCGCCGATTTGAAACGGCCAGCGCAGAGCTTGGCCCGTGCTCTGGAAGCGAAAGTTCACGCAGTCGTGGCGGACCAACTCATCCGGATGCACCGGCGTGCCGCGCCGCTGCAGGTAGCTCGGGGAGGCGAAGGCGCCGAGCCGATGCGGCGCAAGGCGCCGGGAGATTAGGCGCGTGTCCGCGAGCTCGCCTACCCGGATCGCGACATCGATGCCCTCCTCGATCAGGTCCACGAAGCGGTCGCCCAGGCGCAGGTCTATGGATAGCCCTGGGTGGCGCTCGCGGAAGCGCGGCAGCGCCGGGGCAACTAGATGTACCCCGATGGGGAATGGCGCCGTCACCTTCAGGGTGCCGGCCGGCTCGGAGCGCGCTGCCACGGCGGCCTGCTCGATTTCCTCGGCCTCGCGCAGGAGACGAAGCGCCCGCTCGTGCAGGTCGCGGCCTTCCGGCGTCAGGGTCAGCGAGCGCGTGGTACGGGTGAATAGGCTCAGGCCCAGCCGTTCCTCCAGCCGCTGCACGCTCTTGCTCACCGCCGAGGGCGAGATGCCGAGGGAGCGTGCGGCGGCAGTGTAGCTGCCGAGCGAGGCCGAGCGCGCGAAGGCGATGATGCCGGTGAGGCGGTCGAGACCAATCTGTTCCATGACGGCAAGATTGAAACGAAGACGAGCCTGATTATCAAGCTCGAAGCGATGATCCATTCTTTTTCCTATAGGCGCTGCAGCCGCGGCGCCGAGAAGGATCATCGTCATGACCAGCACTCTCCAGGACCGCACCGTCGTCATCTTCGACGGTACCTCGGGTATCGGCCTCGCGGCCGCTCAGCAGGCCAATACCGCGGGCGCCAAGGTCATAGTGGTCGGCTTCAACGCCGAGGGTGCCGAGCGCGTGGCGGCGGAGAACGGCTTCAACGGCTGGCGCGCCGCGGACGTGACCCGGCCAGAGACCATCGCTGCGGCGCTCGCCGACATCCCGCATGTGGACCACCTCGTACTGCTGGCCGGCACGTTCGTGGCCGGAAAGATCCTGGAGGCTGAGATTGACTACCTCAAGCGGGCCTTCGACGAGCGGATCTGGGCGGCGCTCCACACGCTGCGCACCCTGGACGGCCGACTTGCGCCGGACGGCTCCGTGACCTTCATCTCCGGCGCCCTGGCAGACCGCCCCAGCGCTCAGGGCACCGCCGTGCTGGCGGCTGCTTCAGCCGCGATGGAGGCGTTCGCGCGCGGCCTCGCGCTCGAACTGGCACCGATACGGGTGAATACCTTATCGCCGGGCACCACCGACACCCCGCTCCTGGCCCGTACGCTCGGCGCCCACCGCGACGCCTACGTGACCGCGTTGACCGAGAAGCTGCCGCAGCGACGCCTCGGCACGGCCGAGGAGGCGGGCGCGGCGGTCGTCTTCCTGATGAGCAATGGCTTCATGAACGGCGAGACCCTACACATCGATGGGGGCGCCCGCCTCGTCTGACATCATCTCGCAGAGGAGGAGTTCGATGCCCGACCGTTCTGCACCAACGGCAGCGGTCGGGGACGAGGATCATTCCGGCGGTTTTGGCTGAAGGTCTGGAAGCCACCCCGAGCTGAAGTTGCCGGACGGCTGACGAACGGCCGCTTCGGAGGAACGCCGGCAGCGCTTCCGGCGGCTGAATTGGGTCGGTAGCAGGTTGTCCGCTTTTCCCGCGGACTTTCTCCGAAGCGGACAGACGGCTTTCGGCCAGCACCAGTCGCATTAGCCGGCACCTATGAATGACCGGGTTGGGTGGGAAACGGTCTGGCTGCTTTCAGTCGCGTCCCGTCCTCAAGCAGACATTGATCTTGCGGTTGTAGCATGACGGCTGCTTCACGCCGCCTTCCGCGGGGTTTGCTCTCTCATAAAAGCCAGAGCCTGCTCCGGCGTCATCGGCTTGCCGAACAGGAAACCCTGAACCTCCGTGCATCCCGTTTGGGTCACCAGGGCGAGTTGATCCTCAGTCTCGACACCCTCGGCGGTGATCGCGGTCCCAAGACGTTCGCCGATGCTGACCACGGCGCGGACGATGGCCTGCGCGTCGGGGTCGTCGATCTCGCGTACGAACAACCGATCGATCTTGATCTTGTCGAACGGGAAGCGCCGAAGGTAGCTGAGGCTGGAGTACCCCGTCCCGAAATCGTCCAGGGCGATGCGGACGCCGATGGACCGAAGCCTATGCAGGCAGGCGATGACTGCGTCGCCATCCTGTATCATCAGGCTCTCTGTGATCTCCAGTTCGAGCCTGTTGGCCGCGAGACCGGAGACCGCAAGGGCGTTCGCAACGGCCGCTTCAAGGCCGGGCTGCTGGAACTGGACCGCCGAGACGTTGACGGCGATGCGCGCTTGGATCGGCCACGACGCGGCGAAGCGACAGGCCTCCTCCAGTGCCCAGGTCCCGAGGGGAACCACCAGGCCGGTCTCCTCTGCGATCGGGATGAATTCGGCCGGCGAGACCATCCCGCGGATCGGATGCGGCCAGCGCATCAAAGCCTCGAAGCCACGGACCTGCCCGTCCGTCAGTGCGACAAAGGGTTGGTAATACAGCCGAAACTCCGCCTTGCGATGGGCGAGATGCATGTCGAACTCAAGCTTGTTCCTGTACTCCAGGGCTTCGTCCATTCCCTTGGTGTAGACCTGGGAGCTGTTCCGTCCGGCCCCCTTGGCCCGGTAGAGGGCGAGGTCGGCATGGCGATGCAGGAGATCCACCTCCAGTCCATGTTCCGGTGCGAGCGCGATCCCGATGCTCGCGCCGATGGTCACCACCTGGCTGCCGAGATGGATCGGTTGGCCGATGGCGTCGATGACGGTCCGTGCGAGCGCCTGCGCGGTCTCAAGCCCCGCCCCCGGCAGGATGATCGCGAACTCGTCCCCGCCGAGGCGCGCGATGACGCCATCATTCCCGACGGAGTCCCTCAAACGGTCGGCGACGACGCGTAGGAGCCTGTCCCCGGCATGGTGTCCGAGCGTGTCGTTGACGGTCTTGAAGCGGTCGAGGTCGAGGCAGAGCAGCGCGGCTTGACCGTTTCCGAGATCCGCGAGGCATCTTTCGAGCGTCGCGTGGAAGACCACGCGATTGGGTAGGTCGGTGAGGTTGTCGTGACTCGCGACGTGAGCGATGCGCGCCTCGGAGACTTTTCGATCCGTGATGTCGATCTGGAGGCCGACGCAGCGGACGGGCTCGCCGGCCGCGTCGTCGAGCATGCGACCGAAAGACTGCATCCATCGCGGTTCGGCCGGGACCGCAGGATTGGCGATGCGGAACTCGCAGCTGTACGTGGTCCGATCGGCTATGGCGCGCTTTACCTCGTCCCAGACCTTAGGAAGGTCGTCGGGATGGACCTGCACCTTCCAATCGGCCAGCGGGATCTCCATCGCGTCCTGGCCGACCGGTACCGGAAGGTTGTGCATGCGGGCGCTCATCGATGAGAGCCGGACGACGTCGTCGCGCATGTCCCACTCCCAGATGCCCGCCTCGGCCGCCTCCTGGGCGAGACGCAGGAGGTCTCCGGTCGCCTTCAGCGCGGTCTGTGCCGCGATGATGTGGTCGATATCGAGCGCCGTACCGAGCCACTCGATCACCTCTCCGCTGCGCTTCAGCGGGATCATGACGATCCGGTGCCAGCGGTAGTCCCCGTCATGCCGCCTGAGGCGACCTTCGAGTTCGAAAGCCTGCTTGCCCGAGACCGCGGCCTCCCAGGCGCTCGACATGCGGTCGACGTCACCCGGATGGTTGCGACTGTGGGCCCGGCCGCGCGAACCGTCGGCCTCGCCGTAGTAGGCACGGAAGCTCGCGTTCCGGTAGGCGGTGACACGGTCCTCGGGCGAGACGGTCCAGACCATCTGCGGCAGGGCATCGGCGAGTGAGGCGTAGCGGGATCGGGCGTCGCGCAACGCATCATCGGTCTCCGCCAGCGTCGCCGCCACGCGGCGGTGCTCGGTACGATCCTGGTAGACGCGCAGGTTCGCGGTCACGACCTCGGCCAAGTCGCGGAGCTGGCGGCCCTGCTCGCTCGAGAAGCGTCGCGGCTCGGTGTCGATGATGCAGAGTGATCCGACACGGATGCCGGACCTTAGGATCAGCGGTGCGCCGGCATAGAAGCGGATGCCCGGCTCCCCCGTGACCAGGGGGTTCGACTTGAACCGGGCATCGTCACGGGCATCCTCGACGATGAGGACCTCGTCGGCCTGGATGGTATGGTTGCAGAATGCGACGTCCCGGGACGTTGCGTCGTGGCTCAGCCCGCAGCGCGCCTTGAACCATTGGCGGTCTTCGTCGAGGAGCGAGACCAGGGCAATCGGCATTCCGAACAAGACCTGGGCCGTACGGCAGATCGCATCGAACTGGGTCTCCGGTGCGGTATCAAGGATGTTCAGGTCACGCAGGGCGGCAAGGCGCTCGGCCTCATTGGAAGATCGCAACAAGGGGGTGTTCATCAGCGTGAACTCCAGGATCGAGCGATCCACCATTTTTGAAACCAACATTTACGCGATGTCTCGCTCACGGCGGCTTAATCGATCCTTAATCCTGCCTGGATCGCTGCCGACGATTGTACGCTGAGAACAGACCTGTCCCCGAGCAACAGCCCTCTTAAGCCCGCCAACGAACGGAAGGTGCCAGCGGTGGCTTAACCCCTTCACGCTCAGGGACATTCGCGGGCTCCTCGTCGAGCGGACAGGGCGTGGTTTCGATTGCGCCAGGCTTCGTCGGAAAGCCACTTGTATTTCTTACCCGGCGTGAAGGGGATGATACTGGTCTCGGTATCCACTAGGGGAAGAAGGAAGATATGTCGCTCCTAAGACAATTTGCTCGCTCCTCAGCCGCATCCTCGTCGTCGTCGCCATCGCTCACGAGATATCGCTTGCGGTACATCAGCTCTTTGATCGCTTCCTGACTGTGTCCAAGCTCTGGATCTGCCCATGTTGGTAGGGCTCCTGGACCAAATCGGCACTGATCCAGAGCGTGATGTCGCTCGCACGCATCGTTACGCGATCCGGCAGGATGTCCCAGGCCTCCTGAACGAAACGCCAATAGTGATTGAATGACCGCACCCGGCCGAGGCACTTCTTTTCCGGTTCGAACGCGGCCGCGGACGGGCGAACGGCCATTATTGGGTTCGCTGCTGCAAGGACGGCAGTTGGCCGAATGACCGCTTTCGGGCCCAGCGCGAGTAGCCTTGAGCGGCGAGTTTGGGTCGATAGGAGGCTGTCCGCTTTTCCAACGCACCTGCTCCGAAGCGGACCAGCTGCTTCCGGCCAGATCACGTCGTTGCGGATGGCCTACAAGAACGTCTGTGATGGGTGGATTTCGGCTGGTCCGCTTCTGAGCGACGGGGCAGCGAAGCGGACGTAGCCGCTCCGGCCGCTCACGACCCGTTGCAGAAGGTCGGAAGGTCCGCTCCCAGGCGCGTCAAGAAGTAGGGCTGTACGACTGGTCCGGATGAAAGGCGCCCGTGCCGCGATTGGCACCGGAAACGGAAAAACTATCGAGATCGGTGCTGGCGAAGAGTTGAAGGCCGCCGTCACCCATAAGGATTGATAGCTCCGCCGAGCCGTGCGACGGCGGTCCATGTCCGCAACCCCCACACGCTGCATCGCCCTGACAAAGGAGCTGGAGGCCTACATCCGGGCCCAGGTCGCCTCGGGACGCTACACCAGCGCCAGCGAGGTCGTCCGCTCGGCTCTGCGCCTACAGATCGACCGTGAGGGCGCGATACTCAGCGCTCCGCCTGTGGTTGGGCGGTCAGCGACCGAGCGCGGTTCGGTCTGAAGCGTCATGTCCGCCATCGCTGATATCGTCCGTGATCCGGTCCGGCTCGCCGCGCTCGACGCCCACAACATCCTCGACACAGTGCCCGAGGAGGGCTTCGACGACATCGTGCAACTGGCCACCCAGCTGTGCCAGACCCCGGTGGCGCTGGTCAGCCTCGTGGCGGCCGACCGTCAATGGTTCAAGGCCAATGTCGGGTTTCCCCATTGCGAATCCGATCTCGACAGCTCGGTCTGCGCCTACGCGCTGGCCGAACCGGACCTGCTCGTCATCCCGGATCTCACGGCCGACCGGCGCACCCAGACGAACCCGCTCGTCATCGGCGATCCGTACATCCAGTTCTATGCCGGCGCGCCGCTGCGCACTGCTAAGGGGCAGGTCATCGGCAGCTTATGCGTCATCGACACGAAGCCCCGCCCGGGCGGCCTGACGGAGCCTCAGGCCAGCAACCTGAAGGCGCTCGCCCGGCAGGTGATGAGCCAGCTCGACCTCAAGCGGTCGGTCAGCGAGCGCGACGCACTGCTGGCCGAGCAGGCAGTGGTTCAGCGCACCCGCGAGACGCTCCACCGCACGCAGACCGCGATCTCGGAAGCCGGGGGCGATCTCGACGCCATCCTGAAGATCCTCATCGACGGCGCCATGGAAGCCGTGTCCGAGGCTGACGGCGCCGCCGTCGAGCTCGTCGACGGCAAGGAGCTCGAATACCGAGCCGTCGCTGGCACCCTCAAAGCCTTCCAGGGCCGGCGCGTGCCGTTGGAGGGCAGCCTGTCAGGGGCCTGCTTCCAGTCCCGCAAGCCGTTGCTGGTGCCTGACGTGCAGGTCGACATGCGCGTCAATCAGCTCCGGGCCGAGCGAATGAAGCTGCGCTCGTGCGTGACCGTGCCGGTGTTCCGCGGGCGCAAGAGCATCGGCGTACTGAAGCTGCAATCGACCCGACCGGACGCCTTCACGGAGCGGGACCTGCAGGTCGCCCGTCTGTTTGCCGGTGCGGCCTCGGCCGGACTGATCGAAGCCCGTGAGGCTGCCGCTCAACGCGCAGTGCAGGCGAGCGAGAGCCGCTACCGGGCGGTGTTCGAGAGCGCCACCGACTACGCCATCGTCGTGATCGACCTCGACGGGCATGTGACTAACTGGAACGAGGGGGCGACGCGCATCCTCGGCTGGACCCCTGAGGACGTCTGCGGCAAGCCTGCCGACGTGTTCTTCACGCCCGAGGACCGAGCTGCAGACATCCCCGCACAGGAGATGCACAGCGCCCTGACCGAGGGTCGTGGGGTCGACGAGCGCTGGCATCTGCGCAAGGGCGGTGAGCGGTTCTGGGCCAGCGGCGAGATGATGGCCGTGCGCGATGAGACCGGCGCCGCCATCGGTTTCGTCAAAATCCTGCGCGATCGCACCGAGCAGCACTTAGCGGGAAGAGCGCTCGCGGAAGCCGAGGCGCGCCTACGTCAGGCGCAGGCGGCGGGCGGTGTCGGCCTATTCACCATCGACTTGACCGACAACGTCCTCACACCGACCCCGGAGTTCTGCCGCCTCTACGGCTTGCCCGAGCGGGCAAGCTACCCGGCGACAGCGTTCGAGGGACTGATCATCCCCGAGGACGCGCACCTCATCTCGACGGCGGAGACCCGGCGAGAGGGCGAGCCGCCCCGGGATGTCGAGTATCGTATCCGCCGTCCGGACACCGACGAGCTTCGCTGGATCGCCCGCAAGGGTGAGATCGAACGCGACCCCGCCGGGCATCCGGTGCGGTTCTCGGGCATAGCCCGTGACGTCACCGAGCAGCGGCAGGCGATCGACGCCCTGGCGCGCAGCGACGAGCGGTTCAGGACGATCCTGGACACGGTCGAGGCGGCGTTCGCCATCGTCCAGGTCAAATTCAACGCCGATGATCAGCCGGTGGACTACCGCTTCGTCGAGGCCAATCCCGCCTTCGAGCGAGAAGCCGGTGTCAATCTGCGCGGGAAGTGGGTCACGGAGTTCGCCCCGGACCTTGAGCGCTTCTGGTTCGAGACCTACGGGCGGGTCGCCAAGACGAGAGAGCCGGCCAATTTCGAGAACTATGCCGAGGCGTTTGGGCGCTGGTTCGAGGTCCGGGCCGTCCCGGTCGGCGATCCGGTCGAACGGCAGATCGCAATCTTCTTCAACGACATCACCGGCCGGCGTTTGGCCGAGGAGCGCCTGCGCGCCAGCGAGGCGCACGCGCGTGAGAACGCGGAGCGCGTCCAGCTCGCTCTCGCAGCCGGGGCGATCATCGGCACTTGGCACTGGGATCTGCCGACCGACCGCTTCACCATCGACGAGGCATTCGCCTGTGCCTTTGGCCTCGACCCAGCGCTCGGTCGAGACGGTATCCCGCTCGCCCAGATCGTCGCGACCGTTCACCCCGACGACCAGGCGGGATTGGCCGAGGCGATCAACGAGGCGATCGCGCGGGGCGGCGCCTATGCTCACCAGTACCGCACCCGGCGCGCGGACGGGAAGTACTACTGGCTGGAGGCGAATGGCCGGGTCGACCGTGGGCCGGACGGGACGCCGCTTAGCTTCCCCGGCGTTCTCCTCGACGTCGAGGCACGGCGTGCCGTGGAGGCCGAGCGCGACCGTGCAGCCGCGGATCTTCGCGCCCTTAACGAGACGCTGGAGCAGCACGTCGCCGAACGTACGGCGGAGCTCATGAAGGCCGAGGAGCTGCTCCGCCAGTCGCAGAAGATGGAGGCGGTCGGCCAGCTCACGGGCGGTCTGGCGCACGACTTCAACAACCTGCTCGCCGGCATCTCCGGTTCGCTGGAGTTGATGCAGACCCGGATGAGCCAGGGGCGGCTCAACGACCTTGACCGCTACATGACGGTGGCCCAGGGCGCGGCCAAGCGTGCCGCCGCGCTCACCCACCGCCTGCTGGCCTTCTCGCGCCGCCAGACGCTTGACCCCAAGCCCACCAACGTCAACCGCCTGGTGGTGGAGATGGAGGATCTGATCCGGCGCACCATCGGGCCGCAGATCACGCTGGAGGTGGTCGGCGCGGCGGGGCTGTGGGCCACGTTGATCGACCCGGGCCAGCTCGAGAACGCTCTGTTGAACCAGTGCATCAATGCCCGGGACGCGATGCCGGACGGCGGCCGGATTACCATCGAGACCGCCAACAAGTGGTTGGATCGACCGGCCGCGATCAAGCATGAGATCCCGGAAGGGCAGTACCTGTCGCTGTGCGTCACCGACACCGGGACCGGTATGCCGCCTGAGGTGATCGCCAAGGTGTTCGAGCCGTTCTTCACGACCAAGCCGCTGGGCGAGGGCACGGGGCTCGGCCTGTCGATGATCTACGGCTTCGCACGCCAGTCGGGCGGCCAGGTACGGATCTACTCGGAGGTCGGCATGGGGACGACCGTGTGCCTGTATCTCCCACGACACGACGGGGAGACCGACGAGGCTGACGCCGTGGGCATGCTCGCGGAGGTGGCGCGTGCCAAAGACGGCGAGACGGTACTCATCGTCGACGACGAGCCATCCGTTCGCATGCTGGTGACCGAGGTCCTGGAGGATCTCGGCTACACGGCGATCGAAGCGGCCGACAGCGTCGCCGGGCTGAAGGTCTTGCAGTCGGACGTGCGTATCGACCTGCTCGTCACCGACGTCGGTCTACCCGGCGGCATGAACGGGCGACAGATGGCGGATGCCGGCCGCGAGCGGCGGTCCGACCTCAAAGTGCTGTTCATCACCGGCTACGCGGAGAATGCGTTTCTCGGCAACGGGCACCTGGAGCCCGGTATGCAGGTGCTGACCAAGCCGTTCGCGATGGAAGCGCTCGCCTCGCGGATCAAAGATCTCATCCACTCACCGTGAGCACACCAAGGATCGTAGGCGGAACGTCCGCTTCCCGCTGAAAGGCCAAAGTCCGTTCCCCACCCCTAGCCGAAGTTGCCGGGCGGCCGACCAATGACCGCTTATGGGAAGCGCCCATGCCGATCCAGGCGGCCGGGTTGAGTCGATAGCGGATCGACCGCTTAGGGTGGCTTTCCGCCGGTCCGCTTCGGGACGTGGGATAGAAGGACCGGACGTTGGACTCGCGCTGAAGCGGGCCGCCTAACGAAGCGCATCCGCGATCCGTAGCAGCGTCGCGGTGACGACCCGGGGGTCGAGCGGCGCCACGGCAGTCCGGACACGATCTTCCGCATCGGCCACGATCCCGGAAGCCCTGTCCAGGATGCCACGACCGGACGCCGTCAGTTCGGTCTTCAATACGCGCCCGTGCTCGGGGTGGGCAGTCCGCACGATGAAGCCGTTGCGCTCAAGCGCGACGAGGATCGCCTGCATCGTCTGTGGGGTCATGAATGCCTTCCTCGCGAGCGTGGCGTTCGACGCGCCCGCTGTGCCCTGCAGGCAGGCGAGGACCGCATATTGCGGCATGGTCAGCCCGGTTTCGCGGAGCTCGGCGTCCAGACGGAGGCGGAGCGCGTGCTGGGCCTGCTTCAAGGCAAACCCGAGCGTCCCGTACGGATCGGCCTTGCCGGACACGGCGGCCTCGCTTGACATATCAGTACCCTTATACTTATCAGGGGCCTGACAATAGCCTCGAACGTCGGCCCAGGGAAGACCCATCGTGCCCCATCTGATCGGACCGGATTTCATCGGCATCCAAGTCGTCGACATCGAGGCCGCGCGGACCTTCTACACAGACATCGTCGGGTTGAAGGCTGCCGCCCAAAGTCCGCCCGGCGCCGTGGTCTTCGACACCAAGCCCATCCCGTTCGCCGTCCGGACGCCCGTGATCGACCTGGGGGACACGGAAGACCTCGGCCGGGGCATCGCCATTTGGTTCGGCTGCGACGACGCCGACGCCCTGCACGATCAACTAGCCCAGCGGGGCACGACGATCGTCTTCCCGCCCAAGGACGGGCCGTTCGGCCGCTACTTCGCGTTCCGTGACCCGTTCGGCTACACGATCACGCCGCACACCGTCGCGCGGCCATAGCTGGAGCGCGCCATCCGGACGCCCGACCGTCGCGGACGGTACGGGCGGACGGGAGCGCTTCACGCCGTCCCGCGGGCGTCATCCATCGCGTCGAGGTCGGCGATGAGGCTTCTTCCGCCCGGCTGCCAGCCGAGCCGGGACCGCGTCAGCGCGCTCGACGCCGTCATGTCGGCCCCCGCGAACCCCGCCAGCCACCCGAAATGCGCGGCGGCCGCGTCGGGCGCCACCGAGACCGCCGGGACGCCCAGACCCCGGCCGACGGCTTCCGCGATGGCTCGGAGCGGGACGCCCTCCTCGGAGACGGCATGGTACCGGGCCCCCGCCTCGGCACGCTCCAGGGCCATCACGTAGAGGCGGGCGACGTCGCGCCTCGGTCCCGCCGCCCAGCGGTTCGCGCCGTCGCGGACATAGGCGGAGACACCCTTGGCCCGGGCATGGGCGATCAGGTAGGTCACGAGACCCTGCTTGACGGTGTCGTGCACCTGCGGGAGCCGCATCACCGACACGTTGACGCCTGCGTCCAGCAACGCCTCACCCGCCCGTTCGGAGGCGACCCTGGGGTTCGGGTGGTCCCTGTCGAACACGTCCTCGGTGGCCGGGCGACCGGGCGCCGGGCAGCCCATCGCCACGCCGGACGTGATCAGCAGGGGCCGGTCCGAGCCCTTGAGCGCGGAGCCCAGGGCCTCGACCGCGCGCCGGTCCTTCTCGCAATTGGCTACGAAGTCCGAGAAGTCGTCATGGTCGAACGCGGCGTGGATCACGCCGTCGGCCCGGGCGGCTCCGTCGCGCAGGCTGCCGAGATCCGTGAGGTCGCCGCGATGCGGCTCGACCCCCGCCGTGCGCAGCGCCGTAGCGCCGGCCTCGGACCGCGTCAGCCCGACGACCTGATGCCCGGCGGCGACGAGTTCCGGGATGAGCGCCGAGCCGATGAATCCGGTGGCGCCGGTGAGGAATACACGCATGGATGACTGTCCGCGTTGTGGGGAGAGCCCACTGTCCAGCGGCTGGCATCATCGTAAAATACGTGACCTTATCGGGGTATAGTCTTTCACAGGATCGCCATGCCGGCCGGCTCGGAGAACCCCCTCGGCGCCTACCTGCGGGACCGGCGGGCGAAGCTCGACCCGTCCTCATTTGGGTTCGCGGGCCGCAGGCGCACGCCGGGCCTGCGGCGGGAGGAGGTCGCCCAGCGCTCGAATATCAGCGCGACCTGGTACACGTGGCTCGAGCAGGGCCGCGGCGGCGCGCCCTCCGCGGACGTGCTGAACCGCATCGCCGCCGGTCTGATGCTGACCGATGCTGAGCGCGAGCACCTGTTCATGCTCGGCCTCGGACGCCCGCCGGAGGTCCACTACGCGGTCGCCAAGGGGATCACGCCCCGGCTGCAGCGGCTGCTCGACACGCTGGAGACCAGCCCGGCGCTGATCAAGACCGCCACCTGGGACGTCGTCGCGTGGAACCGGGCGGCGGCCGTCGTGCTGACCGATTGGGACACTGTTCCCCCGGGCGAGCGCAACATCCTGCGCCGGATGTTCGGCTCCAGCCAGGTGCGCGCGATCCAGCACGACTGGGACAGCGTGGCCCGCTACGTGGTCGGGGCGTTCCGCGCGGACGCCGCCCGCGCCGGCGCGGCGTCCGAGGTCGGCGCACTGGTCGAGGAACTGTGCCGGACGAGCGAGGACTTCGCCGCGCTTTGGCGTGAGAACGAGGTGCACCGTCACGGCGAGGGGACGAAGCGGCTGCGGCACCCGACGCTCGGCGCCATCGAGCTTGAGTATTCGTCCTTCGCCGTCGATGGCCGTCCCGATCTCGGCCTGATCGTCTACAACCCCACCACACCGTCCGTCAGGGAGCAGATCCGCAGGCTGGTCGATGCCCGGCCCGGCGACGGCACCCGCGCGGACCCTTCGCGGTAACCGCGCGATCGACATCGACGTTCGAACGCGCCGGCCCCATGGGATGGGACCGTCCCGTCGGCCTCCTGAGACGGGCCCCTCCGCTTCCGCGGAATGAGGCCTTCCCGAAGCGACTTCGGCTGGACCTATACTCCCGGTCGCGTCACCCCGAACCCGTCACCGTCCTGGACAAGGCGGCGGCGGGTTGACCTTTGCCGCATTACGTAGCATCAATTGTTACATGAGACGCGACAGTCGCCTTTCCGGCATCCTGCACGTGCTGCTGCACATGGCCGGGGAACCGGGACCGCTCACCTCCGAGGCACTCGCAGCGGCCATGCAGACCAATCCGGCGGTGGTGCGCCGGACCATGGCCGGGCTTCGCGAGGCGGGCTTCGTCCGGTCCGGGCGCGGGCACGGCGGCGGCTGGACCATCGCGCGCGACCTGCACGAGATCACCCTTCGCGACATTCATGTCGCGCTCGGTTCGCCCGACCTGTTCGCCATCGGCAACCGCACCGAAGCCCCCGGCTGCCTTGTCGAGCAGGCCGTGAACGCGGCCCTCGACGACGGCTTCCGCGAGGCCGAGCGCGTGCTCTTGGACCGCTTTGGCAGCGTCACCCTCGCCGCGCTCAGCGCCGACTTCCACGCTCGCCTCGCCGCGCGCGGCGGCACCCTGACCCTGGAGCAAGCCCATGCCGTTTGACGTGATCGTCGTGGGAGGCAGTTTCGCCGGCTTGGCGGCGGCCACCTACATCGCCCGCGGGCGACGCTCGGTCTGCGTGGTCGACGCGGGCAGCCCGCGCAACCGCTTCGCGGCGGCCTCCCACGGCTTCCTCGGCCAGGACGGCAGCGACCCGCGGACGATGCTCGCGCAGGCCCGCGCCCAACTCGCCGCCTACCTGCAGGCAACCCTCGTGGAGGGCAAGGCCGTCGATGTCCGCGCAGGACGGGACTTCACCGTCACCCTCGCAAGCGGTGAGGCCATGGATGCGGCCCGCCTCGTCCTCGCCTACGGCCTCACGGACGTGCTTCCCGAGATCCCGGGCTTGGCGGAGCGATGGGGCAAGAGCGTCCTTCACTGCTCCTACTGCCACGGCTACGAGTTCGCCGACGGGAAGCTCGGCGTGTTGGCCGTGTCCCCCATGTCCGCGCATCAGGCATTGCTGATCGCCGAGTGGGGGCCGACGACGCTCTACCTGAACGGCGGCGACATGCCCGATGAGGCGACATGCGCCCGGCTCGCACGCCGCGGTGTCGGGATTGAACCCGCCCCCGTGGCGGCCCTCGTCGGCGAGGGCGGTACGCTGTCGGGCTTGCGGCTCGGTGACGGGCGCATGGCAACCGTCGACGCCCTCTATCTCGCCCCGCGGACGCGGATGAACAGCCCGCTGGCGGAACGGCTCGGCTGCGCGCTCGACGAAGGGCCGTTCGGTCCGGTCATCCGCACGGATGCCGCCAAGCTGACGACGGTTGCGGGGGTGTATGCGGCCGGCGACATCGCGCGGGCGCCCCACAGCGTGAGTTGGGCCGTAGCGGACGGTGTCACGGCGGGTATCTCGGCCCACCAGTCCCTCGTACTGGCGCGCTTGGCTGCCTGATCATGCCCAACGAATGTCGTGTCCGCTTCGGAGCATCGACCAAGAGACCCTGAATGGCCGTGTCGGGTCGGCTTCTGCCGGTCTGCTCTGCGACCAGGTTGGGTGGGGAGCGGTCAGGCTGCTTAGAGTCGCGCGAGGTCTCTGAGCGGACATCGTTCCTGCAGCCCACCGATGCAGCTCCGAATATGTGGTCGCGATCCGGTCACGCCTGAACGGTGGAATCCCGCTTATTCGAGGGAACCATGACAGGGTCAGCCTGGGCCTAGCCTTTGACGGCCGGATCGTCGATGTGGTCCGTATCCTCTTCCAGGATTCGGTGGCCGGCCGCCATCGGAGGGATCACGGAGCCCGCCGGGGGGCGTCTGACGATGAATCCATCCGTGACATGCTCCTACACCGGTAGCTTGGCGATAATCCCATCGAAGGCCTCGCCGGTGAGCGCCCCCTCGTAACGGGCGTCGTTCACGAAAAAGGTCGGGGTGGCATGGATGCCGAGCCCCTCCGTCGCGCGGGCCTGCACGCGGTTCACGTGGTCGTAGAGTTCCTGGTCGGCGAGGAGGGCGTCGAACTTCGCCCGGTCGAACCCGGCCTGGCGCAACAGGCCACGCATCGCATCGAGGGGCTTCGGCACGAAGGCCCAGGTGGTTTGCCTCTCGAACAACAGGTCGGTGATCGCATAGTAGTGCCTTCCGCCATCTGCCCGGGCGAGCATGAAGGCGGCCGTGTCGAGTGGGTTCAGGGGATATCCACGCAGGGCGAAGCGCACCCGCCCGGTGTCGATCCAGCGCCTCCGGACGGCCGGCAAGGTCCTGTCGTGGAACGCGGCGCAGTGCGAGCACGTCACCGCGGCGTACTCGATCAGCGATACCTTGGCGTCGGACGCACCGATCCAGATGTCTCCGAGGGGCCCCGCCATCGACGGGTCGTCGACGGAGACCGCGAGGGCATCGGAGGGCCATGTCGCCAACGCCCAGGCGGGACCGAGGAGGATGGGGCCAGCAAGGAGATTGCGGCGGGTGATCCGTCCCGCCGCCGTTACTTCCGTAGATATCATGCGATGTCGCCTCGGTAGCGCCCCCACCCGATCGGATCGACCGGATGGGAACGTTTGGAACAGGTTCGTCGCCGGTACCGTGGGTAGCCTCAGCCGGGGCCGACGCGATCCTTGGCATCGTCGGCGAGGTCGCCACGGTGCATCCAACGAGAGTGGCTGAAAGATCAGTTCGGCCAGCAGCGGCGTCCGTAGGGCCCGATGTGGAAGCCCGCCGGGCAGGAGGCGCCGCGGACATAGCCACCCCATTGGCCGCCAGTCCTGCACCCGCCGTAGGGGCCGCGATGGGCGTAGGGGCCGCAACCGCCGTAGACCTGGATGATCTTTGCGCCGTCCAAGCCGGTGAACACGGCCGGCTGGATCAGCGGTGACGCCGCGGCGGGAAACGCCAGTCCGGCAAGGAGGGCGACCGGGGCGAAGATCTTCAGCATCGTCGAATCCTTCTCTGCTCTCATCAGAGCCGCGATGCCGGAGATGGCCTCGCGACCGATGAGGGCCAGGATCGTCCCCGCCTGCCTCCCGGATGTGACGGACCGATGCGTCGACGTAACGTTTTGTAACGGGGCGCTTCACACGTCGTCCCTGTCGTCAGGCAATGGCCGGCAGGATCGCGACGAGGCGGGCGCCGCCGAGCGAGGACGCCTCAGCCACCACGGTACCGCCGTGGGCCTCCGCGATCTGCCGCGCGATGGCGAGCCCCAGGCCGGTCCCGCCGGTCTGGCGGCTGCGGGACCGTTCGATCCGGTAGAACGGGCCGAATACCGCGGTCCGCTCCGATTCCGGGATACCCGGGCCGTCGTCGTCCACCGTAACCCGGCACGACGCACCGGTCCGGCTCACCGAGACGGCGACGGTCGAGGAGCCGAACTTGACGGCGTTACCGATCAGGTTGGCGACGACCCGACGCAGGGCGAGTGCATCCCCCGCGGTGACCGCATCCTGCACGTCTTCGCCGGTCAGATGGACGTCGATGCCATGCGCGGCCTGCTCCGCGACCTCGATGGCGACCAAGTCGGCAAGGTCCACCGCCGTCCGCCCCACCTCGACCGCGGTGCCACGGGCGTAGCCGAGCGAGGTGTCGATCAGCGCGGTCATCGCGTCGAGGTCCTCGACCAGCCGGTCCCGCCGCTCCGGCTCCGACACGCCCTCGGCCCGCAGGCGCAGGCGGGTCAGGTAGGTCTTGAGATCGTGCGAGATGGCGCCGATCAGCAGCGAGCGCTCGCCAAGGAGCCCGACGATGCGATCCTGCATGTCCCGGACCGCCCGGGAGAGGCGTCGTATCTCCGGGGCGCCACGCGGGGCGGCGACCGGCTCTGGCGCTCGACCATCGAACCGGGTCACCGCCTCGGTTAGATGCCGCAGCGGGGCAAGTTCGTGGTGGGTTCCGACGAGGACGAGGCCTGCGACCACCGCGCCAAGCACGGCCACCCAGAGGCTCAGTGGCTGCCCCAGCAGCCATGGCATGATCGAGCGATGCTTCTCGACGGCCGAGATGACAAGGGTCCGGCCGTCCGGCAGCCGATAGGTCGCCGTCGCGAGGCGGCCTATCGGCTGGTTCCTGTCCCTGTCGTTGACGTCCCCGGGATCGACGCCCCGGTGCAGCATGGCGGTGTCGGTGTAGGCCTGAAGCGGCCCGTCCGGATCGCCGGTCATCCGGCGCAGGCGCCGTTCGAGGCGCGGCTCCCGGATCAGCCCGGCGTCGTCCGGGGTCGCGTCGACGATCTCCACCCTGAGGGACTCGCCGCTGACGGCCTTGAGGATGGCCGGTCTCAGGGCCGGGTCGGCATCCCTCAGCAGGGTGACGATGTTCGCCGCCTGGTCGACACGCGGGAAGCGCGTGGCGTAGGGAGAGGGCTCCTGCCGCCGCTGCCAGGTATCAAGCGCGACGGTGGCGAGCACGAGCGTCGAGAGCGCCCCGAGCAGGATCAGCATGATCCGCCCGAGCAGGCCGACCCGGGCCATCATGGCGCCCGCGCCACCGGTGCGGCGAGGATGTAGCCCGCGTTGCGCACCGTCTTGAGCAGGGCGGCCGCGGCGCTGCCGGAGGCGTCGAGCCTGTGGCGCAGCCGGCTGACCTGCACGTCAATGGTCCGGTCGAAGGCCTCCGCCGTGCGCCCCCGGGTCCAGTCGAGGAGTTGGGCGCGCGACAGGACCCGCTGCGGCCGGGTGATGAAGCAATGCAGCAGGTCGTACTCTGCGCTGGTCAGGGCGATCTCGGCCGCGGGTTCGCCGGTCGTCACGCGACGAGCGGCGAGGTCGACGACGAGGTCCGCCACGGCAAGGGTCTCGGGATCGGTGGCGTACGCGCTGGCGCCATTCCCATGGGCTCGCCGCAGGACGGCGCGGATGCGGGCGAGGAGCACCCGCGGGTTGAACGGCTTCGAGACGTAGTCGTCGGCGCCCATCTCTAGGCCGAGCACCCGGTCGATGTCCTCGTCCTTGGCGGTGAGCATGACGACGGGCGGTCCGCCCGCTTCCCGCAGTCTCCGGCAGATGGAGAGCCCGTCCTCGCCCGGCAGCATCCAGTCGAGCACGATCAGATCCGGAGCGGGCCCGACCGCAAGGTGGCGGTCGAGGCCTGCGCCACCGTCGAGACCGACCACTCGAAGGCCCTCGCCCTCCAGGTAGCGCGCGAGTTGGATGCGGATGTCTGCGTCATCCTCGACGACGACGATGGTCGGGCCTTCTCTCATGCCCCGAACATACGAGGGACGGCCGGCTCGACAACGTGGAAATGGCCATTGTCACAAAACGTTACATTGGCCGCCCGACCGGTCGGATCTCCAGCGAAACCCCGTGGAGCTTCCTCGGCAAGCAATGCCATCGCCCTACGCCGGACCTCCAGGGATATCCAACCACGACCATAATGACAGCCTATTGTCGTATTGACTATGTGCTGGCGTCTGATATGTTCTGCTCATGAGCAAGACGTCCTCGCCCCGGCCGCCGGACCCCGCCCATCCGAGGCGCGCCCTCAACGACCTCATCATCCAAGTCTTCCGTTTGAACGGCGACCTGCTCGCTGCGGGCGACGTCCTGGTCGGCGACCTTGGGCTGACCAGCGCCCGCTGGCAGGTGCTCGGAGCCATCGCCCTGTCCCCGGTGCCGCTGCCGGTGGCGCACGTCGCACGAAACATGGGCCTGACCCGCCAGGCGGTGCAGCGCGTCGCCGACGACATGCGGACTGAGGGGCTGGTCCGGTACGAGCCCAACCCTCACCACCGCCGCGCCATGCTCGTGGTAATGACCGAGCGCGGCGAGGACGCCTACCGCCGTGCGAGCGAGCGGCAGGAACACTGGGCGGACGGGCTCGTCTCGGGCCTGCCCCCCGACGCCATAGAGGCGGCCGGCACACTGCTGCGCACGCTTCAGACCCGCCTCGCCGAGGCCGAGACCGGCGCACCCGCCGAACCTACCCTGGAAGGAGCCCAGCCATGATGACCTTCGTCGAGATGGATCCCACCGTCGCGCTCGCAGACCAGCTCGGGGACGAGGGCGGCCCCGTCGTCCTGTTCAACGTCTTTACCGCCCCTTCCGAGGATGCGGACCGCCTGCTGGCCGCATGGGCCGCGGACGCCGCCGTGATGAAGCGCCAGCCCGGCTTCATCTCGACCCAGCTCCATCGTGGCATCGCGGGCAGCGGCGCCTTCCTGAACCACGCCGTGTGGGAGTCCGTGGCCCACTTCCGGGCGGCCTTCTCCAACCCGGAGTTCAAGGCGAGCCTAGCCGCATATCCCGACACCGCCACCGTCAGCCCACACCTGTTCCGCCCCCTGGCGGTACCCGGCATCTGCGTCGCCTGACCCCGAGCTCCCCGAAACTGCAAGGCGACACCGATGCCGACATCATCCGACACCCCCGCCGTGGCAGCGTACGACGCCGACGTCATCGTTGTCGGTGCGGGACCCGTTGGCCTGACCACGGGCTGCGCCCTGCGCCATCACGGCATCGACTGCCTGATGCTGGAGGAGCGCACGGAGGTGCAGGCCTACTCACGCGCCAACAACCTCTGGGCACGCCCACAGGAACTTCTGGCTTGCATCGGCCTTCGCGACGCCCTCGCCGAGCGGGCCTACGCCATCCGTCTCGTCAACTTCTTCATGAACGGGACGCCGACGACGCCCATCCAGATCGACGATGTGGCCAGCCCCTTCCCGCAGGTCCTCTACAGCGGACAGGACGTGATCGAGCAGACCCTGGTCGAGACGTTCGAGGCGCGGGGCGGACGACTGGCCCGGGGTCGCAAGATCGTTGGCATCGTCCAGGACAATGACGGCGTGACCGTTTCGCTCAGACTCGGAGACGACGGCCCGGAGCACCGTCTGCGCTGCCGCTACCTCGTGGCCGCCGACGGCGCCAAGAGCACGGTGCGCCCGCAGGTGGACCTGAACTTCGAGCCCGAGCGGTTCGAGGGACGGATGAACCGCCAGGTCGACGCCAAGCTGTCCTGGCGGCGCTCGATGGACCCCGACCAGCTCTGGTTTTTTTACTACGAGCGCGGCTTCTGCGGCGTGTTGCCGGTCTGGGGCGGCTACCATCGCCTCTTCTTCCTGGCCGACGATGCGGGCGTGCCCGACCGGGACCCGACCCTCGACGAGATCCAGGCCGTGGCACGCGAGGTCACGGGCGACGAGACGCTGACCCTGTCCGACCCGCAATGGCTCACGCACAGCCGCTTCCAGTACGGCGTCTCGCCGGGCTACACCCGCGGACGGGTGTTCCTCGCCGGCGATGCCGGGCACCTGTCGCTTCCCATCGGCGGGCAGGGAATGAATGCCGGCCTGCACGATGGGGTCGAGATCGCCTGGCGGCTGGCCATGACCCTGCGGGGCGAGGCCGCGCCGGTCGTGTTAACCTCCTACGATGACGAGCGCGGGGGCGAACACGCCCGCCTTAGCGCGCAGCAGGCGAAGGGCTTCCGCCGCACCGTGTATCGCGGGTCGGTGACGGACGCCGCGCTCGGGCTGGCCGCCAAGGCGATGCCGAGCATCGGATCCCTGCTCCAGGGCACGGACGACCTTCAGCAGATGAGCGTAAGCTACCCGAAAAGCCCGCTGAACGAGGACCACCTCTCGGGACTGGCGCACCCTCTTCAGCGTGGGCCGAGGCCGGGCGAACGGGCCCCCGAGGCGGAGGTGACGCATGCAGGCACGACGACCTCGCTGTTCCCTTTCCTCTACAATCCGGACGGGCGAACGACAGGCTGGGCGTTGCTGTGCTTCGACGGCCGTTCATCGGACGCGGGCGACTCGCTGCGCGCGGCCATCGAGGCTGTCGCGCCCTGGAGCAACGTGCGCCCACGCCTCGTTCTGGCTGGTCCATACCTCGACGTGAAGGATGTGCCCGCCCTGTCGGATCTGGACGGCAAGGCGCACGGGGCCTACGACCTAGAGGGGAAGCCGGCCCTTGTACTAGTGCGCCCCGACGGGCACGTCGCCTTCCGCGCGTCGGCCGACCGACACGACCGTCTGGCCGCGTACTGTCAGCGGGTGTTCGGTACCGATGCGGTTTTCTCCGCTTGAGATTCCCTATCCGCTAGGAGCGACCGGACCCGGAACGCCGCAGTATCGGTTATCGATCCTGCGCCAAAACTATCGCGCGGCCGATGAACGGCCGCTTTCGGGAAGCACCGAGGGCTGACTGCACGGCCTGTATGGGTCGCATGCGGAATGTCCGCATATGCCCGCGTCTCCAGAGCCTTCGTTCGGTTGTCTCCTCTCCTCGTCGGCATGAGCCGGCGAGGAGACAGACGATGGGACACTCAGCACACGATCCGGCCACGAAAGGGCGGCCGGCCTGGAACGCGGGCCGCAAGCTCGGCGCCAAACGAGCCCTCAAACCTCAGCAGGTATGGGCCATCCGGTTCTGGCTCGACCGCGAACGGCGCACACGCGACCGGGCAATGTTCGACCTCGCCATCGACAGCAAGCTGCGCGGCTGCGACATCGTCAAGCTTAGGATCGGCGACCTCGTCAGCGGCGGTCGCGTCCGTAGCCGCGCCATCGTCATCCAGCGCAAGACCGGTCGACCAGTGCAGTTCGATTTGCTTGAGCCCGCTCGTACCAGCATCTTCGCATGGCTGGAGGTCAGGGGTGGAGCGCTTGAGGACTATGCCTTCCCGAGCCGGCTCGACGGCGTCACGCACATCAGCACCCGGCAGTATGCGGGGCTAGTCGATGAGTGGGTCACGGGCATCGGGCTACGCAGCGAGGACTACGGAACCCATTCGTTGCGTCGCACGAAGGCGTCGTTGATTTACAAGCGGACCGGCAACCTGCGTGCCGTCCAGATCTTGCTCGGTCACACCAAGATCGAAAGCACGGTCAGGTACCTCGGTGTGGACGTCGAGGATGCCCTGACCCTGGCAGAGGGAACTGAGATTTGAGCGGTCGGCCCCTCGACGTCAGTGTCGAGGGGCTTCAGAACCAGCCTGGCAGGAATGCGCCCATGGCGGCCGTTCCAAGCGCTCTGAATGTTGCTCCATTGCAGACATTCGCGTGACGTCTTCGGCCGTAGCTATTTGCATAGGGTGTCGGTTACAAAACCACTTCGCCTCCAGTGTTTTGTCACGGTTGCTGGCAAGGTCAGCCTCATAGGCGTGGCCGATGTCTCCGCGCACCCATTGTTCACTCAATCACTTGAAGGAAGTAGCTGGCAGCCTGCCCGTCCCACGCTGCCTTAGTACCTCCGACATACGTGCGGGGCCCTCAATCTTGGGAGGACGCCTCGACGGATGCTGTCTCTTCGGTATGCGCCTGGCGATTGTCGAGCTTACGCAGCTCCGAAGCGATGTCCTGCAGGCTGGCGTCGCCCTTGCGCAGAATGCGGTCTGCCTCGGACAGGCGGTCGCGCTCCGCTGCCGTGATGTTCCGAGCGCTCAGCACCACCACCGGAACCTCGGCGCAGCCGGGCAGAATCCGGAGCCTGTCGAGGAACAAGAATCCGTCCATCACGGGCATGGTCAGGTCGAGCAGGACGAGGCGCGGCACGCCGTGCCCGACTTGGTCGAGCGCCTCTTGGCCGTCGCCGGCCTCGCGGACAGTCCAGCCGTTGCGCTCCAGCACGGTCCGAAGGCGTTGGCGCATGTCGGCATCGTCGTCGATCACGAGCACGTCGCCGTCGGCGGCCCGGAACTGGTCCAGGATCGTGCGGAGGCGCGTCCAGTCCACGGGCTTCGGCACGGCCTCGACCGCGCCGAGCGAGGCGCCGAGCGCCGCATCGGCGACGAAGCTGACCATGACCACCGGGATAGCGGCGGTCTCCTGGTCAGCCTTGAGGGCCGCCAGGACCGACCATCCGTCCATCTCGGGCATCATCACGTCCAGCAGGATCGCCCGCGGTTTCAGCGACTTTGCCAACTCCAGGCCGGTGCGGCCGTCGCCCGCGGTGCGCACGGCGAAGCGCTGGCGTTCCAGAAACCGGGTCATCACCTCGCGCTGGGACGCCTCGTCGTCGATCACCAGCACGAGGTCGCCTGTGAGGGCCGCGCCTTCCGAACCCGCAACTGCCGGCATCTGCACAGCTTGGTCCGATGGCATCGCCGGCACCCGCAAGGTGAAGCACGTGCCCTGACCCGCGCGGCTCACGACCGTGATGTCGCCGCCGAGGAGCTGGGCGAAGGCGCGGCTGAGCGCCAGGCCGAGGCCAGTTCCGCCGAACCGGCGCGTGGTCGTCTCGTCGGCTTGGGTGAAGCGCTCGAACAAACGTCCGACCTGTTCGGTGCTCATCCCGATCCCGGTATCCTCGACCGTGAACCGAAGCCAATCACCGGCGCCATCCGTGTCGCGACGGGCCCGCAGGGTGATGGTGCCGCCCTCGGTGAACTTCGCCGCGTTCGAGAGCAGGTTGAACAGGCACTGGCGTAACTTCACCGCGTCCGTTCGGGCGCGACCTGCATCGTCGGCAATGTCGAGCACGAGGACGTTGCCCTTCTTTCGGACCAACGCTTCGACCGTGCCGGCGGCGTCCCGGGTAAAGGCGGCGACGTCGATGTCCTCAAGGTCGAGCTCCATCTTCTCGGCCTCGACCTTGGACAGGTCGAGCACGTCGTTGATCAGACCGAGCAGGTGCTGCGCGTTCGACTTGATCTTGCCGAGATCCTTCAGGAGGCTCTCCTGGCCGAGTTCCTCGGCCTCCTCCTCCAGCATCTCCGAGTAGCCGATCACCGCGGATAGCGGCGTGCGCAGCTCGTGACTCATGTTGGCCAGGAAGCGGCTCTTGGCCCGGCTGTGCTCCTCGGCTGCGTCGCGGGCCTCTTTCAGGGCGATCTCGAACGCCTCGCGCTCGGTGATGTCGGCATGGATGCCGACCCATTCCCGGATCGTCCCGTCGGGATTGCGGACCGGCCGGCCCTTCACGGCGAACAGCCGGTAGCCGCCGCTGCGGTTGCGCACGCGATGCTGGAGTTCGTAGCCCCGGTTCGCCGCCACGGCGTCCCGCCACGCGGCCTTCGTAGGCCCGACATCGTCGGGATGCACGGCCTCCGCCCAACCGGTTCCCTGGCACTCGGCCTCGGATTGCCCGGTAAAGGCCTGCCAGTACGGCTGCGGTCCGACCATCGCCCCGCGGGCGTCGGTGGTCCAGATGATGTCGCCGACCGCCTCGGCGGCGGCCCTGAAACGCCCCTCGCTGATATGAAGATTCCGCTGTACCCGCTGCTGTTCGAATGCGGACGCCAGCATGGCGATGAACAGGATCAGGAACGTCGCCCCGGCCACGGAAAGCGCGAGGTACTGCTGGCTCACGCCGACGCCGGTGGCATGGGCGGCGTGTGCGCCGGCCTCCTCGGCGGTGAAGGTCGCCGCCGCCATGCCGGTGTAGTGCATCCCGGCGACGGCGAGCCCCATGACCGCGGCTGCAGCGAGCTTCTGCCAGACGCTGTTCTGCCGGAAGGTCAACCAGAGCGCGGCGGTCGCGGCGGTCACCGCGATGGCGACAGAGATGGCGACGATGGGCAGGCTGTAGGCGAGGTTGCCCGCCACCCGCATCGCGGCCATGCCGGTATAGTGCATCCCCGCGACGCCGAGGCCCATCAGCGGGCCGCTGACGAGGACATCCCGCGTGTCCGCACCCTTGCGACTGACCCAGGCGAACGCGGCGCCGGTGGCGGCGACGGCGATGAGCAGCGACGCGACCGTGATCCCGAGATCGTAGGCGGCAGGCATGCCCATCTCGAAGGCGAGCATGCCGACGAAGTGCATCGCCCAGATGCCGCCGCCCATCGCCACCGCCGCGAGCGCCACCCAGGCCCAGCGCACCCCCGCGGCCGCACCTCTGACGCGCCCGCCTAGGTCGAGTGCCGTATAGGAGGCGAACACCGCGATGGCGATGGAGAGGGCAACGAGGGAGGGGTCGTAGCCGGTGTGGACCATAAGCAATCCGGAGAAGCCGCTGGTCGTGTCGGACCACTGCAGGAAGCAGGCTTGGCAGAGGTGAGTCTTGGTAGGAAGGCTTTGGGCCTGCGACAGACGTAGCAGCGCGCCCCGTCCGCCATCACGGACGTGTGACCACACGCTCATGCATGACGGTCGATCCCGCAAGCAGCCCGGTTTGGGCGGCCGATAACGGATCGGATTTAGTGAGGACGGCTAACTGTAAAGACCCTGTTCCCAGGCATAGGCCGTCGATGAGCGGTGTGACATCCGCGCCCCTGGTATAGGCGGAGTCGTTCTCTAGAACGAGAGCGATTAACGGGATCTCTCAAGCTTGAACGGCTTCTCAGACGGCGCGCGGATCGACGCCGAGATCACCAGCACCGTCGTGGGCTCCGATCCCTTCGCCGCCGCCGTACGGGCGACGCGGATGCCGATGGTGATCACCGATCCGCGGTTGCCCGACAACCCCATCGTGTACGTCAACGACGCCTTCGTGAGACTGACCGGCTACGCTCGCGAGGAGATTATCGGCCGGAACTGTCGCTTTCTCCAGGGGCCTGAGACGAGCCTCAAGGATGTCGCGCGGGTCCGGGATGCCATCGAGCGACGCGTCACCATCGAGATCGACCTGAAGAACCGGCGCAAGGATGGAACCGTCTTCTGGAACCGGCTTCTCGTCTCGCCCGTCTTCGCATCCGACGGTGAACTGACCTACTTCTTCGCCTCGCAGTACGATGTGACCCTTGAGAAGGAACGCCTCGTCATCCTTCAGAGGGACCGGGATGCCCTGGAAGCGGAGTCCGCGCGCCGTTCCCTCGAGCTCATCCAGAGCGAGGAGCGCCTGCGCTTCACGCTGAAGGCCGGGCGCCTCGGGGCGTGGACGCTCGACCTCGGTGTCATGCGCCTGATCTCGTCGGACGGGCTCAGGGAGAACCTCGGCCGCTCGCCGCACGCCCCCCTCAGCTACGAAGAGATGATTGCGGCCATCCACCCAGACGACCGACATAGGAAGCTGGCGGCACGGGATGCGGCGATTGCGGGGCACTCGGATTACGACATCGAGATCCGTATCATCACACCGCGGGGCGAGATCCGCTGGCTGCAGTTTCGCGGCCGGGCATCGTACCGCGCGGATGGCACGCCGCTGAGCATTGCCGGGATCAGCCTGGACATCACCGACCGCAAGAGGGCCGAAGAACACCGGGACCTCCTGGCGGGCGAACTGAACCATCGCATCCAGAACACCCTCGCGACCGTGCAGTCCATCGCCCGGCAGACGCTGCGGGGGGCAGCCTCCTTGGAGGAGGCGCAGGTCGCGATGGAATCGCGCCTGCAATCGCTGTCCGCCGCGACGGAGATGCTGGCCCGGGGTAGCGGCGATTGGGCGACCCTGACGGAGGTGGTCATCGCAGCGCTGCACCCGTTCGGCGTCGAGCAGGATCAGCGCTTCAAGATCGGCGGTCCGATCCTGCGCCTCGCGCCGCGCATCGCACTGGCGTTCGCCCTCGCGATCCACGAACTCGCGACGAACTCCGTCAAGTACGGTTCCCTCTCGGTGGACGATGGCCGGGTGATCGTGAGCTGGGATGTCGTGGACGGGTCTAGCCCCGACCGGCTCTGGTTCCAGTGGCAGGAGGTGGGCGGACCTCGGGTCTCGCGGCCGACGCGAACCGGCTTCGGCTCGCGGATGATCGAGCGGGCCCTGGCCCAGGAGATCGGAGGGACGGCCGAGATCGATTATCGGCCGCGCGGCGTCGTGTTCACGGCCGAGGCTCCACTTCCGGAGATCACCCGAGACTGAAGGCCCCATGGCGGCCGCCGCTGGAAGTCCCGAACCGCCGGGAGCCGCGCCGGACTGGGCGGGCGCGCTCGGCCAGGGGTACGCCGCACGTCGAACCAGGCCTATCGCCCTCGGTGAACGCAACGGGTGAGAGGCGCCGTTCCCTGACGAGCTTCAAGGCCGGGAATGCTCCACGGGCCGCGTCATCGGCGCCCACACCCCACCGCCGAGACGTCTCCACGGTCAGTGAGTGGCGGTTCAACGGGATCCTCCCCGCCGCGCTTATCGAGCGTGGATGAGGTCCTTGATCCGGGAGGCGAGCGCTTCCATCGCGAACGGCTTGGTCAGCATCTGCATCCCGGGCTCCAGATGCCCGTTTCCGAGGAACGCATTCTCCGCGTAGCCCGTGATGAACAGGACCTTGAGGGTGGGACGCCGTTCCCGGCCCGCATCCGCCATCTGCCGGCCGTTCATGCCGCCGGGTAGGCCAACGTCGGTGACGAGCAGGTCGATGCGCACGTCGGATTGCAGGACTTTCAGCCCCGCGACGCTGTCGGCCGCCTCGATGGCGGTGTAGCCGAGATCCTCCAGCACCTCGGTCACCAGCATGCGGACGGACGGCTCGTCGTCGACGATGAGCACGGTCTCGCCCTGTGCGGCACGCGCCACCTCGGACAGTCGCCCGACGACGTCGTCCTCGTCGGTCTCCCCGTAATGGCGCGGCAGGTACAGGCACACGGTCGTGCCCTGACCGACCTCGGAATAGATCCGCACCTGACCGCCCGATTGTCGAGCGAAGCCATAGATCATCGATAGGCCAAGCCCGGTCCCCTCGCCGATGGGTTTGGTGGTGAAGAACGGTTCGAAGACCCGGGCGATCACCTCAGGCGGCATGCCGATGCCGGTGTCCGTCACGCAGAGCGAAAGGTACTGCCCCTCCGGGATCTCATGTTTGATGGCGGCCGGTCGATCCAGCCACTTGTTGGCTGTCTCGATGGTGATGCGCCCCCCCTCCGCCATCGCATCCCGGGCGTTGATGCACAGGTTGAGAAGTGCATTCTCGAGCTGGCCCGGGTCGATCAGCGTCGGCCACAATCCTGTCGTACCGACCACCTCCAGCGCGACCTGCGGGCCGATGGTGCGCCGGATGAGCTCCTCCATGCCGGCGACCAGGCGGTTCACGTCGGTGGGCTTCGGGTCGAGGGTCTGGCGACGGGAGAAGGCGAGCAAGCGGTGCGTCAGGGCCGCCGCCCGCTTGGTCGCGCCCTGGGCCACGGTCATGTAGCGGTCGAGATCGCCGAAACGTCCCTGGCCCATGCGCGTCTGCATGAGCTCGAGTGAGCCGGAGATGCCGGCGAGCAGGTTGTTGAAATCGTGGGCCAGCCCCCCTGTGAGCTGGCCCACCGCCTCCATCTTCTGCGCTTGGCGGAGCTGCTCCTCGGCCTGCATGAGCTCCGCCGTCCGCTCGGCGACGTGCTGCTCCAGGCTCTCGTTGAGGGCGCGAAGCTCGGCGGCGACGCGGTCGCGCTCGGCCTCGACCGCGCGCCGCCCATCCACGTCGATGAGGACGCCGGGAAAGCTCAGGGGTGTGCCGTCCGGGGCATGCTCGACCCGGCCGTTCGCCTCCAACCAGTAGTACCGCCCATCGGCGCGGCGCACGCGATACTGGTGGGCGTAGGCGCCGCCGCGGTTGACGGCATCGTTGATGGCCCGGGCCAGTCCCGCTTGGTCGTCGGGGTGGACGGTCTCGACGATCTTGGCGAGGGGAATGCCCTCCCGACCGTGCGCCGGATCGAGGCCGAAGGCGCGGGCAAAGGCCTCGTCCACCGTGAAGCGGTCCTTCGGCAGATCCCAGAACCAAGTGCCGATGATCGCACCGGCCGCGAGTGCGAGCTGGACGCGCTGCACGTTCTCGCGGGCCAGGGCCTCGCTGGCGCGCAGTTCCGCCTCCGCCTTCTTGCGGGCGGTGATGTCGGTGAACAGAACCGCGACTTCGCGCCGGCTGGCCGGTTCGATCCGATGCGCGGACACCTCCAGGTGCCGGCCGGTCGGACCGAACATACGGTCGAATCGGACAGGCTGGCCGGTGCGGAGGACATCGCCGTAGCGCTGGAGCCAGTGCTCAGTCTCGAAATCAGGGGCGATGTCGCGCAGCGTCTGGCCGGCCACGTGCGGGATGCCGAGGTGATGCTCGAAGGCGAAATTGGCCTCGACATGAACGTAGTCGCCGAATGGTCCATGCGGTCCGTCCACGAAGCGGATGATGCAGAAGCCCTCGTTCATGCTGTCGAACAGCGTGCGGTAACGCCCCTCACTGAGGGCGAGCGCGTCGCGTGCGATCCGCTGCTCGGTGACATCGCGCGCTATGCCCGCGAACCGAACGGGACGCCTGGAGGAATCGCGCTCGATCTCCCCCTTGCGGGCGATCCATCGGATCTCGCCGGTGTCGGGGCGGCGGATGCGGTACTCGACATCCCGGGGCGGCGCGCCCTGCTTGCGCGTCTCCGCCGTCGAGACGAGATGCGCGTCATCAGGGATGATCAGTCTCTCGAACGCCGTCGACGGGTACTCCGTCCGTTCGGGCAATCCGTAGAGGCGGCAGAACTCCGGGGTCGGCTTGAGGACGTTGTCGGCCAAGTCGATGGTGAAGAGGCCAACTCCGCCGGCCGTCTGGGCCTGGCGCAGGCGCGCCTCGGCGTCCGCGAGCGCCTTTCCCGCGAGGTGCTCGTCGGTTCGGTCGCGGAGGATCTTGACGAAGCCGGTGGCGGAGCCGGCCTGGTCCCGGAGGGCCGACATCTCGCCGCTGGCCCAGAACAGCTCACCGGTCTTGCGGAGATGCCAGCGTTCGTCGACCGCACGCCCCTCGGTGAGGGCTCGCCGCATCTCCTGCACCGGTATGCCGGCGGCGCAGTCTTCCATCGTGAAGATTGCGTCGCCGGAATGTCCCCTGATCTCCTCGGGCGTCCAGCCCAGGATGCGGGCCGCCCCCTCACTCCAGTTCGTTACGGTCCCATCGAGGTCCATCACGATGATGGCGTAATCGACGGCGCTCTCGAAGATCGCCCGGTAGCGGCTCTCGGTCGCCTGGAAGGAGCGCTGAGCAGCAACCTCCCGCGCTTCGACCAGGCTTGCCGAAGCGGCATCGGCAAACAGTCGAACGACCTGCAAGTGGCGGTCCGTGAACGCATCCGGCCGGCTCGATTGAAGCCTGAGGACGCCAATGCTGGTGTGTCCCCGAAAGACCGGGACGGCGACGCATGAGTGCATCCGCATCCGCTCGGCAAGAAGCTGGTTGACGCGCATGTCGACCCGGATGTCGGGCACCAGCAACGGTTTGCGGGATTTGAAGCATGCCCCGGACAAGCTGCCTTCCACCGGGACGCGCCGTCCCCGGAAGGCTTTCAGGGTGCCGGCAACGGCGCGGTATTCCAGGTCCTTTCCGTCGGCCAGCTCGACGACCCCGCCGTCGGCTTCGGGCGCGGCCTGCATGGCGCCATCGACGAGGATATCCAGGATCCTGTCGAGGTCGCCCCCAGCGTCCGAGATGGCCGCGTGGGTGCGGTGCAGGACTTCGCGGGCGTGGTAGATCGCTGCCTGCTCAGCCATCAGCGCATCGCGTGCGGCCAACGAACGCCGGAGGTCGAGTTGGCTCATAACCTGCCGCGCCAGCGCCTTCAGGTTACTGGCCTGGGCCTCCGTCAGGCCGTCCGCGCGCGGCTCGGTATCGATGACGCACAGGCTCCCGATGACCTGCCCCTCAGTCGTGCGCAGCGGTGCACCCGCATAGAAGCGGATGAAGGGCACGCCGGTGACGAGCGGGTTCGCCTCGGTGCGCGGGTCGCCGGTGAGGTCCGGGATGACGAGAAGGTCGGGCTCATTGAGGGTGTAGGCGCATACAGAGCTGTCGATCTCCGTCTCACACAACGGGAACCCGACGCGGGACTTGAACCACTGCCGGTCGGCCGCCACGAGGCTGACGAGCGCGACGGGAGTCTGGCACAGTTGGGTGGCCAGTTGCACGATGTCGTCGAAACCGACCTCGGGCTGGGTATCGAGGATGTCGTAGGCCGCGAGTGCGGCGAGCCGGTCCGGGTCGCGGACGGTATCGGCGATCATGGACACGGCGTCAGGCCGAACGACGCATGATCCCGGGCCACACCGTCGCTGATCCGGGCTCGAAAGCGGCGCCCTCAGCCCGGACAAAGCCCTCCTGGGTCGTGGTCAAGGCGATGCTGCGAGGGGGCGTAGCGGACATGGGGTGCCTTCGCACGGCGATGCGGATCGATCAATCTTCACGAAGATCCCGGGTTTACGATCAACCCACGATCCTTGAAATGCCGCCACAGCGGCCCTGTCAGCTCTATTGGCCCGGGACGACCATCTCGAAGCGCAGTCCCCGGTCGTCGATGGTGCGCCGGAAGTTGCCCCTCAGGCTGCGCTCGATCGTCTGCTTCAGGAGGCGTGACCCGAAGCCGGTGCCATCCGATTTCGTCGCCGCTGCCGATACGGCTTTTTCCTGCCAGATGAGCCTCAACGCCTCGCCGTCGATGCGACCGGTCAGCGTGAGCGTACCCGAGCCCGAAAGCGCCCCGTATTTCGCGGAGTTTGTCGCAAGTTCGTGAAAGATCATCGCGTAGTCGTTGATTCTGTCAGGGGTCGCCGCAGCGGCGTCCTCAACGTCAACCGTGATGTTGGTGCCGTCCCGGTAAGGGGCCAGGACGCGCTCGGCGAGATCGCGTAGCCTGACGTTACCCTGGTCAAGCGTGTGCGACCGAGTTGCCAGGGTCGTCGCCTCATGCAGGACACCGAACCGCCGGGACAGGTCCTCGGCGAATTGCGGGGTCGACTTTGCCTCACGGGCGACGAGGGCGGTGAGCGCGCGGGCGACGGTGAACATGTTCGAGACGCGATGGGCGAGTTCGGCGGTGAGCAGGTGTTCAGCCTCCTCCGCGCGCTTCCGGTCGGTGATATCGAGAAAGATGGCCTGGACCCATTCGCCGACACGGCCGGCTTCCCCGCCGGCACCCCGCGCGGAGATCCAGCGGGCCTCGATCCCCTCGCCGATGCGAAAGTCAAAGCTGTAGGGCTGCGGATCGTTCGCGCTCGCCGCCCAGTCGAGCGTCATCCGATCGCGATCCGTGTCGTTGACCTTGGCGAAGAGCGTGTCGATGTCCACCACCGACTGGGATGTCCCCCAGAACGTCCGGCACAGGCCATCGAGCTGCGCCAAACGCCGTTCCGGGGACCAGGCCCACAGGCCGACGCCGCCCCTGTGGATCGCGCCGGTGAAGCTGGCGAGGGTCCACTCGTCACCCGTGAGGACAGGGTCGTCAACCATGCGCGTTCTGTTCGGCGAGGGGGCAGGAGGTTAAGGGTTTAACCGCCGGGACTGGAAACCCGTCGGCGGCGGAATTGCTCCATTCCTCGCCCTTCGTGCCGTCACGGACGAAGACCGACGCGACAGATGTGCAATCGTCGTAGCGGCTTGCAACCGATGCCGACATCGCTTGTTGACCGGCCATGTCGCTGAAACGCGCCCCGGAAGCTTCCATCATCCTCGTCGTGGAGGACGATGATCTCGTGCGGATGAATGCCGTCGAATTGCTCGAGGATGCGGGATTTGCCGTGATCGAGGCGCGCCACGCGGACGAGGCGTGGTTCATCCTGCATGACCGGTCGGATATCGGCGTGCTGTTCACCGATGTCGACATGCCGGGGTCGATGTGCGGCGTGACCCTCTCTGAGCGTGTCTACCATGCATGGCCCGACATTCGGCTGGTGCTGACATCCGGGCGGCACCGGTTCTCCGACCGGGAGGTGCCCGACCACGGTCAGTTCGTGCCGAAACCCTACAGCCAAGCGCAGGTCGTCTCGGCCATCCACAACGCGGATTGACGGACGAGAAGGATCACTCGTGAGATTAGGGCCCACGTCTTCTCCACGCTTTGTTTCACGGCCCAAGCGATGCGTCCGCCTATAAAAGCTACCTTACATAGCCTGCGCGCAAGCTGGGTCAGGAGCAGGGTATGCGCGGCACGATGAAAGCCGGCAGAAGGTGGACCGGGGGCATTCCTCCAAATCCTGGCGTTCCTGATAGCCTGCGTGAAAGTCTTGAATGGCCAAGCCTTCATCCGTCCAGTTCGCCTCAAATCATGATCCAGGCGAAAAAGATCTCGTCCATCCGCGCGGGGCAAATCAATGTCACAAGTCGCGATTGTCTGGATGAACCACGCGACCATCATCGATACGCGTCGTGAGGCCCCGCGCGTCGAAGTAGGCCAGTAGCGGCATGGTCATGTTCCGACTGATGCCGGTGGTCTCGCGAAAACGGCCGACCGTGAGGAGTGCCTGGGGATGCTCGGCCGCGACCGCGCGCGCCCTGTCAGCCAACTCGGCCAAGACATCGGGCAAGACGTAGTAGTGCCCCGACACGCGCCTCAGCCATCCGAGTCGTCCGAACTTATCGAGATGGGGCCGCAGGGTCTCGGGCTCCCGGTCGACCCGTGCGGCGAGATCCGCGAGGCGCGGCTGGTCGAGCCCCGCTTCCTCAAGAACGGCGCGGACGGCTTCATAGAGCGCTGCCTCGGGCGCAGCGAGACGGACCGTGTGCCCGGCCAAGTGGTAGAGCGCCCCCCGCCGTTCGATGCGGCCCGCGCCGAGAAGCGGGTCGAGGGCCGCCCGCAAGGCGGGGCGGTCCGCACTGGCCACGCGTTCGCTCAACTCCTCGACCGTCAGGCCCGGATTGTCCGGCTCGAACCTGTGTGCGTCGTCGAGGATCGCGGCGACCGACTCTCCGAGCGCTGTTATCCGCCCTTTTGCAAAGCCCAAACGCTCGCGCGGCGTGTCGACCGCTATGAGATCGACCTCGCGCGACAGAGCTTTCATCCTCGCGGCCGGGACGTTGCGCGAGCGCGCGAAGTGCTCGAGATCGAGACCCTCCTCGCTGTGAGCGAGGAGGTGGGTGAGCGCCGCGCCGTGGTCCGCCGTGTTCAGAGCCTCGACGATCATGCGCCGCCCTGGCGACCATGCTCCCCGGCGGGGTCCCTCGATATCGATGATCCGCCCGCCGCCCAGGGTGCGCACGGCTGAGACATCGCGCAACACGAAACGGTCGCCATGCAGCGCACCCAGGCTGGCATCGAGGACGATCTGCGCGATCGCCGCCGCACCGGGTTCGACGCTGGAGCCTTGCGGCAGCAGAACCCGGCCGGTCGCGGAAGCAGCGCCGTGATGAAGGTGGACGGGCGTTCGATGGCGCAGGGGACGAGTTTCGCTCGGCAGCACCCGCAGGGACACGTCGAGGCGGCGTGCCGGCCCGTGCAGGTGTGGTGCCAGGATCCAATCGCCCCGGTGGATGCCGGCCCGCGAGAGTCGCGGACCCGTCAGGTTGAGGGCACATCGCTGCCCGGCCGCGGCCACGGCGCAGGCGTCGTGACCGACGCGCAGACCCCGCACCCGTGCTTCGACCCCGCTCGGGGATACGAGGAGCGTGTCGCCCGGTCGGACGCTGCCGGAATGGACGGCCCCCGTGACGACGAGGCCAGCGCCGACGACGGTGAAGCAGCGATCGACGGCGAGGCGAAAATCGCCTTCGGCGGCCGCGGGGGATAGGTCGGCTGCGGCCGCTTCGAGACGCCGGGCCAGGTCCGGGATCCCGGCGCCGTTCAAAGCCGAGCAGGCGATGACGGGCGTCTGCACGAGCGCGGTCTCGGAGAGCACGGACCGAATCTGCGCCTCGACCTCGGACAGGCGTCGCGCATCGACCGCATCGCTCTTGGTGATGGCCACGAGGCCGCGGCGGAGACCGAGCACGTCCAGGATCGCGATGTGTTCGCGGGTCTGGGGCATCACACCATCGTCGGCCGCCACGACGATGAGGGCGAAATTCACCCCGGTGGCGCCGGCGACCATCGTGCGGACCAGGCGCTCGTGGCCGGGGACATCGACGAAGCCGATCGTGCGGCCGCCGAGGGCCGTATAGGCGAAGCCTAAATCGACGGTGATGCCGCGGGCCTTCTCCTCCGGCAGCCGGTCGGCATCGATCCCGGTGAGCGCCTTCACCAGGGTCGTCTTGCCGTGATCGATATGGCCGGCGGTGGCGACGATCATCGTGTCCTCGCTCCTGTCGGCCTTGCACCTAAGACGGGCGGCACGGGGAGCCCCCGCGCCGCCTGCCGCCTCAACCCTTGATCCGGGTCTCGGCCAGTTCCGACATGCAGGTGTCGTAGGGCGTGAACGCCACGCGGTCCGACACGGCGAACAGCGTGTAGGGCGAATACAGGAACAGGGCCTTGGCCTTGTCCTGGAGGTAGCGTTCGACCTCACGCACGACCGCCTCCGTGTCCGGCTCCTGCGACGTGTGCAGGAGCTTGTCGTAGAGTGCGTCGAACTCCGGATCCTCCGGTCCCTGGCGAAGGGTCGCATCCTTCCCGAAGAACTCCCGATGCACGCAGGCCACCGGATATTGCGGCGTCCAGTCGAAATACCATTCGAGCTTGACGTCGAAATCCTCCGGGGGCTCCTCCTTGGCACTGACGAAGCGGCAGCCAAGGCCGACCTTCGAGAGGCAGTGCCCGATCGCCTCGACGACGCCCTTCCAGGCGGGTGAGGCGACGAACACCAGGTCCCGCCCGCCGATCCCCGCCGCCGCGAGCGCCCGTTTGGCGGCCTCGGGGTCGTAGGGGAACGGCTTCATGCCAGGGTCGGCGCCGTAGCGACCGGGCTGGATGAAGGCCGGGATCACCGTGCCGTAGCCGTATGCGCCCTGATCGAGCACGACCTGCCGGTCGATGGCGAGATTTAGCGCCCGGCGGGCCTCCGGGTTGCGCCAGGGCGAGTCCGGACGGTTCTCGTTGAAGACCCCCGTGAGGATCGTCTTCGCCTTCTGCGTCTGGATTTTGCCATGCTCGCTCGCCGGGAAGGCCTTGGCCTCGTCCGGTGTCAGGTCGAAGACCACGTCGACCCGGCCGTCACCGGCCGCCACCGACTTGATGCCCTCGGTCTTGCCGATCACGTTGTCGTAGATGATCCGGACCGTCGGCTTGCGGTCGGGATTCCAGTAGGTCTCGTTGGGCTCCATGACCACGCGGTCGGAGCGCGAATCGATCAGCGAAACGCCTTCGGTGAGCACGAACGGGCCAGTCCCCCACGGACCAGGCGCGTCAATCACTCACCAATGGCCTTCGGCCGATCCCGTCTTCGGGTCGACGAATCCCCACTCGTTCCAGAAGCGCGTCGAGGGCAGGTGCATGCCCCGCAGCTTCATCAGCGCCGCGGAATCGCCGCCGGGGAAGCGCATCCGGATCGTGCGGTCATCCACCGCCTCGCAGGTGACGTCCCGGGCGAAGTTCAGGAAGGCGCCCGGCGGATGCGGGTTGGTCCATTCCTGCACCTTGTCGAAGCCGAGCTTGAACATCGCGGCGTTGAACGGCTCGCCGTCCTGATAGACCGCGTCGCGCATCGTCAGTTCAAGGGTTTCGCCGTCGAGCCAGCGCCAGGCTTGTGCGAGGCTCGGCTGGCCGATCCCGTCATGGTCGACGCGGTTGGCCTCCTCCATCGTATTCCAGGTGATGGAAAGCCAATTCACCGGCGACGGATCGACCACCGTCACCGTATTGTGGGGCCCCCAGGGCTGCGCTCGCCCCGGATCCCCGGTCGCATGTGCCGTCATGCGCTGTCCTCCTGTTTCAACCTGCATGGCGTGCAGGGGCGGCCACCTCGGATAGGGGCCAGCAGAAAGAAGCTAGTGCACAAGCGCTTTGCTCTCAATCGATCCCCGGTGACGATCTAGCGACCATGCCGATGCCGGGCCGGATCGCCGGCCGCGCCCGAACCGAAAGGACGCTTGCTGCGAGGCCGCAGCGCCTGAGGCGACGTGAGAAGCAGATGCCGTCGATGCGCGCTCGATTTCCGGAATCTCGGTCTGTGATCGCGCAGATCACGTCGTGTCATCAGCGGTCTGTGCTCACACAAACAAAGCGACGGAAAGGAAAACGCGTTGGCGATACGCGATTCCAGACCCATGACGACCCTCGCTATTTGCCCCCCGTCCCACAGAGCGATGGGACGGGGGTGTCGGCTGACGCGACGGCGGCGGATCAGGCCGCCATGGGCCCGGAGCGCCGATGCCCCTTCACGTCGTAACGGTCGAGCATCATCACCTTGTCCCAGACCCGCACGAAATCGGCCACAAACCGAGTCTGGCCATCGCTGCCGGCATAGGCATCGGCGATGTTGCGCAGCTGCGCGTTCGACCCGAAGACGAGATCGTTGCGGGTGGCTTCGAATTTCGCCTGCCCACTGTTGCGGTCCTTGAGCGTGAAGGTCGTCCCGGCCGCGTCGGCCTTCTCCCAAACCAGATCCGTGTCGGTCAGGTTGCGGAAGAAGTCGGTCGTCAGCACGCCCACCCGGTCGGTGAAGATGCCCGTGTTCGACCCGTCGTGGTTGGCGTTGAGGGCGCGCAGGCCACCGGTCAGCACCACCCATTCCGGCGCGGTCAGCGTCAGCAGGTTGGCCTTGTCGAGGAACATCTCCTCCGGCGACAGGCTTGGCGCGATCGCTCCGAACCCGTCATCGACGTAGTTGCGGAAGCCGTCCACAACGGGCTTCAGCCACTCGAACATCTCGATGTCCGTCAGGTCCTGCGTGGTGTCGACCCGGCCAGGCGTGAAGGGCACGTGGGTCTCGATGCCCGCGTCCAGGGCGGCCTTCTCCACGGCGGCACAGCCACCGAGCACGATGAGGTCGGCCAGCGAGACCTGCTTGCCGTCGCTGCGCCCGCCGTTGAACGCGGCCATCACCACCCGGAGCGCCTCGATCACGGGGGCGGCCCGACGATTGACGGCCCAATCCTTCTGCGGTGCGAGGGCGAGACGGCCGCCATTGGCACCCCCGCGCTTGTCACTGTCGCGGTAGGTCGCGGCCGCCGAGAAGGCGGTGAAGGCGAGGTCCGAGACCGAGATGCCTTTCGCCATGATGGCCTGCTTGAGGGCGGCAACCTCTGCCTCGCCCACCGGGGCGTAGGCGGCATCCGGGATCGGGTCCTGCCACAGCAGGCCGTCCTCGATCGTGACCTCCGGGCCGAGGTAGCGGTGCTTGGGGCCCATGTCGCGGTGGGTGAGCTTGTACCACGCCTTGGAGAAGGCCTGGGTGAAGGCGTCGAAGTCGCTGAGGAACTTCTCGCAGACCTTGCGGTACTCCGGGTCGACCTTCAGGGCGATGTCGGAGGTCATCATCATGAGCGGATGCATCTGACCCGCGACATGGGCGTCCGGCGTCTTGGGCGCGTTCGGGTCCTTCGGCGTCCACTGCAGGGCGCCGGCGGGGCTCTTGGTCTGCTCCCACTCGAACTTGAAGAGGTTTTCCAGGTAGGCGTTGTCCCACTTGGTCGGATCGGGGGTCCAGCTCCCCTCGATGCCGTTGGTCATCGTGTCCTTGCCCGAGCCGGTGCCCTTCGGGTTGTGCCAGCCGAGCCCCATCGCCTCCATGGGCGCCATTTCCGGCGGCGGTCCGATCTCCTTGGCGGGCGTCATGCCGTGGCTCTTGCCGAAGGCGTGGCCGCCGGCGATCAGCGCCACCGTCTCCTCGTCGTTCATGGCCATGCGGGTGAACGTCACGCGAATGTCGTTGGCCGAGCCCTGCGGATCACCATTCGCGTAGGGCCCCTCGGGGTTCACGTAGATCAGCGCCTGGTGGGAGGCCGCGAGCGGGTTCTCCAGGTCGTAATCGGTGTCGCCGTTCTTGCCCCGCCAGCGCTTGTCGCGGTTCACCATGTCGTCGAAGCTCGACACAGAGCCCATCTCGACGACTTCCGGACCCCAGTAGGTGGCGTTATCCGCCTCCCAGGCGTCGAGGCGCCCGCCGGCGAAGCCGTAGGTCGGCAGCCCCATGATCTCGAGGGCGCAGTTGCCGGTCAGTACCATCAGGTCAGCCCAGGAGAGGGCGTTGCCGTATTTGTGCTTGATCGGCTGCAGGAGGCGGCGCGACTTGTCGGTGTTGCCGTTGTCCCACCAACTCGAGATCGGTGCGAACCGCTGCATGCCCGTGCCGGCGCCGCCCCGCCCATCCGCGATGCGGTACGTGCCGGCCGAGTGCCAGGCCATCCGGATCATCTGCGGGCCATAATTCTTGTAGTCCGACGGCCACCAAGCCACGGACGAGGTCAGGAACTGCTTGATGTCGCTCTTCAGCGCGTCGAGGTCGATTGTATTGAATGCGGCGGCATAGTCGAAATCAGGCCCCAGCGGATCGGCAGCGACCCCGTTCTGGTGCAAGAGCTCGACCCTCAGGCGGTGGGGATACCAATTCTCCAGCGCCGGGCGGCTCCCCAGAACTCCGCCGATACGGTCGCCTCCGAACGGGCATTTCCCTTGCATAGGGTATGATCTTGTATTGGTCTTGTCGATCGTCATCTCGTTCATCAACATCCCCTTAGGCGTAGGACCGGTATCATCAAGCGGATTGTGCCACTAAGCTTTCGCCGACGGTGGCGCGTTGTGTGCGTCACGTCTTTGCCAGAGTAGCGCCATGGGTGATCTGACCCTGAGCGCGAAATCAGGCGCCCATCTCTAAAATCAAGATGTTGTCGCCTCTCTTGAAGGCCAGACCGCAGCCGACCACGCGAAAGGCGAACCGCCTCACATTTGCGCGAGTCCCTAGAGCGCGAACTGGAAAGGAAACGGAAGGTTAGACGTCAAACCACATCACTCGCGGGTCTCGATGCTGGATCTGTCGGTGGGTCATACGGTCGGTCACTGCACTGTGAATGATGCGCTCCGGGACAAGCTCTTCACAGCGCGCAGCCGTGACGGAGGCTACCCAGTGCGACGCGGCACGGCGCAGCTGTGGCTCAGCACCCGATCGCGCCGTTGCGCCGTTGCGCAGGAGAGCGTGCGGACTCCGCGGCGAACTGGCCCCTCTGTTTCAGAGCTGGGGGCCTCGATTTGTTATGATGGTGGTGTGGTGCCTGGGCTGTCCGCACTCAGCAGCCTCGCACGGGATCCGAATGTCCGCCTCGCAGTTCCATCTGCTCCTACGCAGGCCTATTACCCTCGTTTAGCTACTGTCGGTTGACTGAACTCACCCTTGTGAGCTGGTAAAAGCCCGTTGCTGCCTTCACTGCGGTAGACAGGGAAGCCAAATCAGGGGCAGCGCGATGCAACTTATAGATGATCTCGTCGACGCTGGGTTATCTGGAATTCCCGGCGGACCAAGGAAGACCGCTTGTAAAGCTGCAGCCCGCGCCGCACGCCGTCCCAAAGAGGTCGTTGCGCCATATGACGGTGATCGAACACATGACCGTGATCCTGATCGCCCCCACATTACCTAGTCCATCGCATTGGTTGAGGACACGGCAGAGACCCACCAGTGAAGTCACGCTGTCGTGACACCCCCAGTATGCTCACAGCCTGTTCACCAGCCTGTGGTTTAGCCTCCTCCGGTCGGCGGCCTTGAAGGCGACGTGGCCGACGTGATCTGAGCAGCGGCCCGTACGACGATGAAGATGAGGCTCGGGACACTCGCGCGGACTGCCGCGCTCGCGGTCGGCCTCGGCGTGCCCGCACTCGTCGGCTTTGCCGTTTTCAATCAGCGTGCGCAGGATATCGCCGACGCCGAGATTCGCGCGGCCAATACCGCCCACGCTCTCGAACAGCATGCCGCTCGCACCTTCGAGACCATCGACACCTATCTGCGAGCCGTAGCGCCCCTGGTCGGGCCTCGGGCGGTCGACTTGCCATCGGAAGCAATCCACACCGCGTTGCGCGATCAGATGCAGCACTCGCGACTGAACAACATCATCATTATCGACCGGAACGGCCGGGCGACAGTCGAAGCGGATGCCTTCCCTGCGCGTCCGCTCGATGTCCAGGATCGCGACTACTTTCAGGCACTGCGTGATCGACCGAATTCTAATGTGGTGATCGGCAACCCGATCACCGGGCGCCTGACCGGTAAGGTGCTGATCCCCGTCGCTCGGCGCATCGAGGGGCCGGACGGAACGTTTCTCGGCGTCGTGCAGGCGACCGTCGACCCGCAGACCTTCGAAAGCGTGTACGGGGCCATTCATAACGGGCCGGGCGCGGGGCTTACCCTTTGGCGATCTGACGGCACCCTGCTGGTACGCTCGCCACCGCTCCCCTCTGTCATCGGCAAGAATTTCGCCGAGGGCGAGAACTATCGGCAGCACGTTCCGGCTCGGGACACGAAGCCGTACTGGTCGGCCACCATGACGGATGGAGTCGAGCGCGTCGTCGCCCTGAGCTTCCTCGCCGAGTATCCCTTGTACGTCGGCGCCGCGTTCGCGCGGGACGATATGTTGGCCGATTGGCGTCGGTCTGCGCTCGTACAAGGGGCGGTGGCTGGAGGGCTGACGCTCGTGCTCGTTGGCGCCCTGCTTCTGCTCGGCCGCGAGATCGAACGGCGCGAGGCCGCGGATGCGCTCATCCGAGAGAGTGAAGCGCGTCACCGGCTACTGGCGGAGAATGCCACCGACATCATCATCTGGTGCGACCTGGATACGACCCGGCAGTACGTCTCGCCCGCCGTCACCGCCGTGCTCGGCTACGCCCCCGAGCAATTAATCGGCACCCACACCCTCGACTTGGTTCATCCCGATGAAGCGACCGGCTATGCGGAAACCCTCGTCGACCTGACGACCGGGCGCGTCGGGCGCACCACGACCTGCCATCGCTATCTTCACCAGCAGGGGCACTGGGTCTGGCTGGAGATCTCGCTCAATCTGACGCATGACGCGGCGACGGGCCGGGCGGACGGGTACGTCGCGACGTTGCGTGACATCACTCAGCGCAAGGCCATGGAGGATGCGCTTCGCGAGAGTGACGCGCGTTACCGCTCCGTGACCGAGGCGCAGTTGCAGGAGGCACGAGCACGCGCCGACTTTACCACGGCCACGAGCGCGGCAATTCTGGCGCAGCTTGCAGAGGGCGTTATCGTCACTGACGCCGCAGGGAGGATCACGCTTGTCAACAAGGCGGCAGCCGAGATCCACGGCGTGGCTCGGCTCGACATAGAGCCTGATGCCTACAGCGACACCTATCACCTATTCACCGAGGATGGCCGACCTCACCCGCCGCGCGATCTGCCGCTCGCCCGAGCTGTAGCGGGACAGATAGTGCGGGACGCGCGTTGGCGAGTTCGACGGACGGATGGCACCGAGGTTGTTGCTATCGGCAACGCTCAGCCGCTCCTTGGGCAAGATGGCGCACAAATCGGCGCCGTGCTCACGGTGCGCGACGACACCGCGCGAGATGCAGCCGAGACGGCCCTACGCGATCTGAACGCGACGTTGGCCCAGCGCGTAGCTGAGCGGACGCACGAAGCGGAGACGGCCCGGGCTCTGGCCGAAGCCGCGAGCCATGCAAAGTCTGAGTTCCTGGCCTCAATGAGTCACGAGATCCGGACCCCCCTGAACGGGGTGATCGGCTACGCCGATCTCCTATGCGAGGAACCAAACCTCAGTTTGCGCGCACGTCAGCACGCCGAACGCATCCGCACGGCCGGCGCGGCACTCCTGACCGTGGTCAACGACGTGCTCGATTTCTCGAAGCTGGAGGCCGGACAGGTCGAGATCGTCCCGCAGCCGTTCGCACCCGTCACACTGATCGACAACACGGTGTCGATCGTTCGCGGCTCGGCTGAGGCGAAGGGACTGACGCTTGGCGTCAGCTTCGATCCTATGGTTCCTGCGTGGCTGTTGGGCGACGAGGATCGACTGCGGCAGGTGCTGCTGAACCTGCTCAACAACGCCGTGAAGTTCACCGCACGAGGCCGGATCGATCTGAACGTGGCCGTGGATGCCATGTCTGAAGACGCTGTCCGTCTACTCTGCTCGGTGCAAGATACCGGCATCGGCATACCGGCGGACAAGCGTGACAGGCTGTTCCAGCGTTTCAGCCAGGTCGACGGCTCGATCGGACGCGACTACGGCGGCAGCGGGCTGGGGCTGGCGATCTCGAAGGCGCTCGTCGAGCGTATGGGCGGTGCGATCGATGCGAAAAGCGAGATCGGGCAGGGCTCGATCTTCTGGTTCGCACTCGACCTGCCTATCGCGGCCGAACCAGCTATTGGCTTCGAGCCTTCATCAAGCGCGGGCGTCCGCTTAGGCCGGCGACTGCTGTTGGCTGAGGATGTGCCGCTTAACCAGGATCTCGCCCGCGCAATCCTCGAGCGCGCCGGGCACAGCGTCGACGTGGTCGGCGACGGTGCCGCGGCGGTAACCGCGGTGCAGGTGAAGACCTACGACCTCGTGCTGATGGACATTCAGATGCCGGGCATGGACGGCATGAGCGCAACACGGCGCATCCGAGCCTTGGACGGCGTTGCCGCTCGCGTGCCGATCGTGGCTATGACCGCTAACGTCTTGCCGGAGCAGCTTACGGAGTTTCGTGCCGCAGGCATGGATGATCACGTCGGCAAACCGTTCCGGCAAGAAGCACTGCTATCGGCGATAGATCGATGGTCCTCGGGTGGGACTGAAAGCACCCCGGCTTCCAGCCTGGACCACGCAGCTTACGAGGAGATCCAAGTTTTGGTCGGCCACGAGCGCATGGTCGGCTTGCTTTCGATGTTGGCAGACGAACTTACCCATCGGTTCGGACCGTCTTCCAACTCTCACGATCGGAAGCAGATCGCTGAGGATGCGCACGCGATGGTCTCGGCAACGAGCATGGTCGGTTTTGAATCGCTGGCTACTCTATGCCGAAAGGTCGAAGCTGCGTGTCGTTCGAATGAGGATTACACAATGCTATTCAAAGTCTTGCAAGCCCGCTCGTCCGAAACGATCAGCGAGATCACGGTCATGCGCTCAAGATCAGCATAAAGGCGCGGACTCCGGCCGCAAATGAATTCGATGTTCTAGTGGCTAAATCGGTGTCGAGCCTTTACGCCAGACTGACCAGTTATCCCTTGTTCGTGAGGGCCGACACCTGTCTTAAGAGTGATGATACGAGACATTCAAGCGAGGCCTGTCCGCTTTCTCAGCAGACGTCCTCCGAAGCGGACCGGCGGCTTTCGGCCACCTTCGGTCATTCTAGTTCGCTCAGACCTCCAGCAAGCGGACCTTCTGAAGGTCTGAGAAGGGTCAGATCCTACCGTTGCTTAGACCGCGAGCCTATGTCCGTTTCCAGGCAACGCACGCAGTAACTCGTACGACTTGGCTGGGCCGCTATAAGCCCGTCCGCTTGTCAGGCAGTCCTTCTCCGAAGCGTTCGTCCCGCTATCGGCCTGTTTCTTCCGACAGCACTTTCGAGCCAGAATGAGGGTCTTCACAAACCAGGATCGACCAGCGAGCAACACATGCTCCATCGACAACGGCTCAAGGAGCATACTCGCTGAAGACGGCCACGCATCGAGCTTCGCCATCCATGATCTCGACCTTGGCGGCCTCGATCTCGGCGCTTCGGTGAACGCTCCGGTAAACGAGAACAATCGCCTTGGAAAGTTTTAGGTGACGCACCGTGCGGGCCAACCTTGGTCTGATTTGCGGGCGTCGATGTGGACAATTGCGGGCGAACTGTCCCCTTTGCATCAGCGCCGTCTCCCAAAGTCCCAAGTGGCGCGGCAAGTCGCGTCGAGGACAGCCGGTTTTCTTTAGGTACTGGCAGGCGCTGCCCCTCTCGCGTAGGTCCGCCGTCGACGGGGCATAGCCCGACAGAAAAGGCGAAACTGTCGCCGTCTGCACATCCATCAGGTCCCTGGGTCGTGACTGCCTCGGTCCCCGCGGAAAACCCGCCCGTCCATATCAACTCATCTGGAAGCCAACGCCCAGGTACGTAAGCCACGCAAATAGGCTCTGATGCCGTGACCCTCGAACGCCTCGACGCTGGCCCGGTCGTAGAAGGCCGCATGACAGTCGCGCTTGTCCGGCGCGGGCTCAATGCCTCGGGCGCAAAGAAACCCGCTCACGCATTCTGGGCCGGAACTCGATCATCAGGCCGGCCTGGACGCGCGCCGACAAACTTCGCGCGCCCAGGCCGACACACAACCCTCTCCTGCCGACAAACTTCCTGCGCTCGCACACCGCCGCAGCACGCGTAGGGCGCCCCCGACGAAAGCGTCGGGGGCGCCACGTCAGGCGCTGTGTTCGGCGATAGCCGAAGCCACCGCGTCGACGGTCATCACGAACATCGCGGGTTGAGCCACAGCCTCTTTCAGCGTCTCCGGCCACTCCGGGTGTGCATTTGCCCAGGACATAATCTTAGACGGGCTCAGCTGCCGGTGCCGGGCGAGATACCGCGACGAGATCTTCGCGGGGACCGCCTCGCGTACGAACATTGCATTGGCAGGCCGGATTGACGCGAACAGACCATACGCTTTCGCGAAGGTCTCGACCTCGCCCTCTTCTGCCAGTTCGGAGAGCAGATCCAGGACGGGTCCCGAGGGGGTGTTGTAAGCGTCCGATCCCTGGTTCGCGATCGCACCGGCCACCCTCAATGCGTTCCGGACCCCGATCGAGGCGAGCGCGTCCCGCAGCGCGTTTGCCAACTCGGCTCCGCCCTCCTCGCCCCAATGCTGCGCCTTCCCTGCCCGCGAGTCCGCGACGTGCGCCACCACGGCCTCTCGGTTCGGTGATAACACCCGTACCCGATCCTCACGGACATCGAGAATTCCGGCTTCAGCGAGCGTTGCCAACTCAGCCTCGAACCTCGGATGACAGAAGTCGTCGCGGAACAGGGTCGCGGCGTCGCCGCGGAAGACCAGCGCCAAGCTGTCTGGCTCGAGCCGGGGAACCACGCGGCGACCGCCATGGAGGTTGAGCAGCAAACCCACAACGAGCGCTTCACGCAAGCGCTGGCCCGCGCCCGAGCCGGGGCGGAGCAGCGGAGTCCGGTTCCGATGCAACGCCGCCGTCGCCATGAGATAAGGGAATACGTCACGGTACCATCGAGGAGGTGTGTCTGGGGCGGGAGCTTCCTCGGCGGGTTCCTTGTCGAGCCACGCCAGGGCCGGCGGCCTGCAGGGCTCTGGTAGCGCGGTGAGCAGGCGCTTCCGGAACGCTAAAGGCTCCACCGGGTGCGGCGCCCGCCCGAGGGCACCTTCCAGATCGTGCCAGTCACGGTAGCCCCCTGCGCGCGCAACGGCGGACTGGCACTTATTGAGGGCAAAGTCCAAGCCACTGTTGTCGAACAGCCGCTTCAGTTCCTTAGCGCACTTCTTCGCGCCGTCGATGGTCGAATACATACGAGCGTCCTTCATCCCGGCCTAGTCGAGACGCGCTGCTCGTCCCTAGCGGCCGAAAGAGGATACGGTCGCAAGACATCTGAACTCGTTGGACTATAAGTCCTTCGCCAAGGCAGCGGCCACGCCGACGGTTACGGCGCTCATCGCTAACAGACGTCCCGCGAATCCTAGATTCAAGACGACCTCTGCGGGAGGAAGGACACGAGGTGACCGGGATCGACGTCACGAGCGCCAGATTTGGGGGCGCCGGAGGCAACGACGGCATGGTGGATCGAGCGATGGCGGCGTCGCACGACGCGTGAAGGACGATACTTATGGGCCGCTTGTAAGTACGGCCGCCCGAATGCGACACGCCTCGCCGTAAAGCTCACCATCTCGGGCATTGCGGGGCCGAGCGCTTCTCGAAGTGGTGGGCCGAGACGTCGGGCTCGAACGTAGGAAGGCTTTCCCTTGAAAGAACGACTTGGTGTGTTCCAAGTTTACATGCTTACGAATCTACGATGATCCGGGCTGGATCAGCGCGCAAAATAGCGGAGCTCGTCCCCTTTTCGGCCATCGAAATAAGGCGTCTGCCATTCGTCGTTGACATGGAGGAAGCCGGAACCCACACTGGACGGCTCCGTAGATGATCTGCTCAGGATGCGCCGGCGGCGCTGCTCTTCAAGCACTGCACGGAAACGGTAGTGATCCTGAACATCAAGGACGTGGACGGCGTAGGCTGCCGCCAGCGCCGGGGCACCACGGATGATCAGCATGTTCTCGTCGTTGGCGTAGGACGCCTTGAACCCGAGGTTATGGCTGCCGGTGATGACCACGCAATCGGTCTCGGAAAGGGGGTCTATCACGACGACCTTGTCGTGGATAATAGCGGTCCCCGCGGTCAGCAGTTCGCGCTGGAAGTCGCCGATCAGGTCGCGCACAGCGCTCGCCCGGACCATCAGGACCCGCGGAGCCTGCTTCAGCGTGTAGATGGAGGGCGCGGGCACCTTCTCGCCGTCTTCCTGGTCGTCTTCGTCGTCATCCCGCATCGGCGCCTCGTAGTTGGGCATTGCCTGCGGCGCGCTGATCGCACCGAGGACCAGGAGCTCGGGCTTACCCTGTGCGATCTTCACGGCTTCGCCGATGATGCTGTTTCGACCTTGCTGGGCCGGGTAGAAGCTCAGGAAAAGCAGCGCGTCCTTCGCACTTCGCATCAGCGCAAACACTTCCTCTATATCGGGCGGCGTCGCCGGATTCGTGCGAGGGACGGCAACCTTCTCCGTATTGGGCGAGCACCAGACCGACGCTTTGGCTCCTACCGTTACGCTGTCCAGGCTCAACCTGTTCGGCTCCGCGTCTGCCTCCCTCAAGGCCGCGCCTTGATCGACCTTGTTGGGGGCCGACAAGGGGTCAGGCTCGGGCAGAAGGTCGTCGTGCAGGCGCCCCCAGTATTCCAGGTAGGCGGCGGCGAGATCGCCATCCTCGATGAATATCGCGTTGTTGGTCTGGCCGCAGAGGCCCGTGGAAGTCCAGTTGGTACTGCCGGTCAAGACAGCAAGCGGCTCGCCCGTCCTTGAGACGAGCACGCCGAACTTGTTGTGGCCGATATGTTTACTGTTATTGAACATGCGGTTCTGCAGGCGCTTACCAAGACGTTTGCCGAGACGGTCTCGCGCGTCGTGGTTGGTCGTGTCCCAGGTCTTGCTGTCCTTGGACTTGCCGGCGGTCGAAAGTATAAGGCTGATACGCGCGCAGTGCTTGTCGATCAGCGCGATCAGCTCGTCGTCATGTAATTCGTAGAGGGCGAGGTGGATATTGGCGTCGAGCTCGACGGCCCGGTTGAAGAAGCGGCGGAAGATCTTGATGGCGTCTCCGCTGAGAAACCGGCGAAGCGAGTCCTTGGGATCCGCCATGCGATCGAGCACCTCCTTCTTGCCGGGCGCCCGGCCATCCGGCGTCTGGAGTTGCTTGCGGAGGTTTTGGGTCGAAAGGATGCCGTTGTTGAAGGCAACGGTCGCCGCGCCGAAGCGGTTCGTGACGAGGATCTCGTTTGTCTCGATGGGCTTGCCGCAGAAGAAGAGCTGGATAGGATCGCCGTTGTAGCGGGGTTCGCCGTGGGCGTCCCGGTAGGGGGCCGTTGGCGAGGACGGAACGGGCATGCGGCCGTGGCCGGCCAAGCCAACCGGCACGATCTCGTACCGAGCCTTGAACTCGCCCTCGCGCAGTACCGTCTCGTTGCGGCTTCTGCGGAGGGTGAGGTCGCGCCAGGAGAATTTCTGGACGGGCCAGACGCTCGTGTCCTGCTCTTCGCCTTTCGGGTTCGACTGGGACTTGAAAGCAACCCAGGCAGGGAGGATGCGGCGCTCGACTTCGTTCCCATTCAGATCGGAGTGGATCCGGGTGATCATGAACCCGAGGCAGTCCTGGATCGGACCGTCCGTGCGCCACGCGAGATAGCCCACCTCGTTGTTGCACCAAGCATTCGCTTTGACGATTTTGGCCATACCTCTCTCCTGCCCTTCCCAATGCGTAGCACAACTGCGTCAGCACGTATGGGCATTTGAGCGAGTGGGCCGGAGTGGGCCGACGTATCCACCTTACGTTCGACATGGCACAGTTCACGTGCGCGAGCATCGGTGAATGCGGTCGTAGCGGAGTTGCGGGGCGGAGCTTGCCCAATGGCTTCGCCTAACCGTGGCTCACGCGATAGGAGACGCTTTCCACTGGCTGATCGGGTTGGTGGCCGATTGCTGACCCGAGCCGCTGACCCCAGAACTCACCACAGGATGTCGGTTGTGGGAAAGTCTACCTCAGCCACGAAGTGACGAACCTGGTCGCCCTCGACGAATGCGGGCTTCGCTTTTTGGCGGCGACTCCGCGCACGGAATCGATCATGCGGATTTATTATTCGCGGCGGCTTCGAGCTGCCGCATAGAATCGAGAATGGCGTCGAACGTGGGAGGTTCTCCAAAGATCATGCCGGCGGTGTTGACGTAGTCGCGGCGAAGCGCGTCGGTCATCCCCGCGACCGGCGCAAGCGCGAAGCTGCCCGGCTGGGCCGAGGCTAAGTCATAGTCTGGCCGGTCGAAGAACATGCGCGCGTGCCGCACACAATCCCCTGCCAATTCGACGTCGCTGAGCGCCGCTTGGCCCATTTCTGACCGGACGAGCTGATGGAGGTCGTAATAGTGGCGGGAAATGCGCTGGCCCTCCTGGCGTAGCTCGCCACGGCGCTCGTACCAGCGCCGAAGCCCATGCGCGATCACCACCTTGTCCCAGAAGGTCCGGCCAGCTTCGATGGTGGTCACATCTGGGACGGAGAGGTCCAAATCGGGTGTTTCGTCGGCGATGTACGGCTGCAGGGTGACGGATTGGTTGGGATCGAGCGCGGACTTCGCGCCGGATTCGATCCGCACGGCCGGGCGGACATAGGCATCGTCACGCGGCTCGACCTCGGGATACCAGACGAGCAGCGTTTGCCTGTCCGGGTCGGCGTCGTCGACCTCGATGCGGCCGGCGCCGTTGGTCGCATCGGTGAGCAGTGCGGTGAGGCTTTCCCGGAGCGGCCCAGTGACATATTCGCGGCAGGCATCGCGGATCGCGTCGAGGCGTGCTCGGCGCTTCTTGCCGGAGAGGCTTTCCAGCTCTTCAACGCTCGCGGCTTGTTCGAGATCGTCGCGGAAGACCGTGACGTCGATGTCCTCGGAGAAGCGCTCGATCAGACCGTACGCCTTGGAGAGTGATGTGCCGCCTTTGAATAGGAGGCGAGGCCGGTCGGCGGGCAATCGATGGTAGAGCGCCTCCAGCGTCCAGCACACCCAGAAGTCCTTTTCGACGTTGCCGATAGGAGCGCCGAGCCGGTTCGCGGTGGCCAGAAAAAGATCGAGGCGGTCGCGCGCTGGTGCGCGGATCACCGTCGCGTAAGCTTCCGCGGTCATGCGGGCGGCGCCTTGCCGACGATCAGCGGGCGGAGAAAATCCTGCATCCAGATCGGTAGCGCCGATAGGCCATTGCGCAGATCGCCCCGGATCGCCGGACCGTGCTTAGGGTCAGCGAACAGGCGCCGAAGGGTATCAGCGATGCGGGTGCGCTCGTCTTCATGGGTCAACACGTCCTGCAACCAGTGCAGAGCCTGGACCACCCGCATGGCTGGCCGCCCGGCCCAGTAGAGCCGGCTTGCGGCGGCGGGCTTAAAATGGATCTCCTGCTTGCCGAGCTGGATGGGCTTGAGGCGAGCATCGACGAGCATCTCGATGCGGGCTGGTACAGCCGTGGTGAGGCCGAGGTCGTTGGCGGCGGTCATGCCATCGACGACGAAGCGGGCCTTGTCCCGCCGGGCGACGGCGCGGATGACAGCCCGGTAATCGGGAACGGTAGGACGGCCGGTCAAGCTGTTGATGCGAGGCCGGTCGTAGAGGCCTCGGTCTATGCGGCGAAGCTCGCCTGTGGCCGCCAGCCGCTGAAGGGATTTGTCGACAGCATGGCGGCTCGCGAGGTCGGCGAAGTCGCTTGGCGTCCAGACCTCATCCGGCTGTCCCGCAATGCGGGCAAGCAGGCGGGTGCGCAGGTCGGAGGATGGCTGAACGGCAGGCGAAGACATGTCCGAAATATGCAGCATTGTTCGGACAAAAGGAAGGGTGTCCGAAACTTGTGACATTCTTCGGACTCAACCCTCAGTGAACCCCGTCCTCCCCTTTTGCACCCGGGTGTGCGCACCTCAAGCATGACACCAGTTCAGCTGCGCCCCCGACCTTCCGCTCGTCATAGAAGCGATCCATGGACCCGGCCGATCTCAAAGAGTTAAAACGAACAGCCCTAGCGTTGCTGCACCTCACGAACGACGAGTGGAGTGCGATTTCAGAGACTCGGCGCCGCGGCGAACGTTTCTCCCTCCATTTCCCCCACGCGGTGGCTCGACAAGGCCAGCGCGGCGGCGGCGTTCTGGTCGCTACTCCTACCGGTGAAATGCGGCTCGGGATGGTCACGTCCATCGGCGCGACCTCGACGTTCGATTCACGAGTCGTCTTTGACCACCTCACGCCGGTCGTGCCGGAGACCCTGGAAGCCTCGCTCGCAGAGATCGATGGTGTGGGCCTGAAGGCGCCGCGCGAGCGCCTTCAGGCATCCAGCTTCGGCTTCCACCGAATCTCCGAGAAGCTCGGCGAGGCGCTGGTCGACAAGCTGGCTGGCAAGCCAGAGAACGGGCCCGCGCTTGCCCGCATCCTCGCCCATCGTCGGCGCTCGCGACGGTATGAGAATGCCCGGGCAATGCAGGGCGACGCCGTCTCGCTTGCGATCAAGGCCTTCGGCGGGTCCGACGAAGCTGCAATGGTGAGCCTTCCCGGCAGCGATACCGCGCTAGGGACCGTTCGCCTGCTCGAAGATGCGGTGATCGAGCACGATGCGCGCTGGATGCCGGGCTGGCGCCTTGCCGACAGTAGCCTCACCGGTCGGGCGACGTTCGAGAAGCGGGGTGCACGACTGGATGTCTTCACCGCGAACAAGCGCCCGCTCGAGCAGCTCTTCGGGGTTGACCTGATCTACCTCAACGAGGCTCGGGGGGCGCTCGTGATGGTCCAATACAAGATGCTGGAGCCCGAAGGGCGCGCTCATCGCCGGATCGAGACCGGAACGTTCGCCCTTGAGGAGGTGGACGAGCAGGAATGCACGGTTCGCATCGATGATCAATTTCGGGACGAGCTGGCGCGGATGCGCCGTTTCGACCGGGATCTCGATCCAGAGGGGGCGTACCGACTCCACCCGGGCGCCTTCTTCTTCAAGTTCGTCCGACGGCGTGCAGCGACCAACAGCGCCGGTATTCTGCTCAGTCTCGGCCATTTTGATCAACTCATGGAGGCGGGGGAGTTCACCGGTGAAAAAGGGGGCCTTCGGCTGAGCTACCGTAGTCTGGACGGGCACTATCTCCGCACCGAACCGTTCGTGGGACTGGTTCGATCGGGCTATGTCGGTACGCGCGGAGCCACGACAGCGCACTTGCAGGCCCTGATCGACGCCTCGTTGAATGGCGGCAAGGCGGTGGTTGCTGGTATCCAGACCGCACTCGGGGACGCCAAGAGTTAGACACGGTTAGATGGGACGTGCTGCGAGGTCATCCGCTACGAGCGACGCGCCGATCTCCACATCGCCTTCACGACGCTCGCATGTGTCCTCATCTGCAGGGCACAGCTCAAACGGTTTTGTCCCAGCCTCTTAGCTCGACTATGGCCCATCATGCGGCGTGGCAGAGGGCATAGGCCCAGGGCGCGGGCAAACGGAAGCGGGGTTTTGTTTGGGCGCGTCGGCGCGGTGATGTTGCCGAAGTCCGCTCGCGCCAGATCGCACAGCGTACGGCGGCCAGGGCATCGGCGAAGGCCGAGCGCGGTTTGAGGTACCACGCGGCGATCGCGACGCGTCGCCGTTGGCGGGCCGGGAGTTGCGCAGCCAGCAGCGTGACGATTGAGAACAGGGCGAGCAGGCAGGGCGTGGTGCGAGCGATCGCCGTGTCGGACCACGGCCGCTGCGTCTCGACGCCCATATGGGCGCGCACCTCCTGGAACGTGACCTTGACGCTCCAACGGCGAACGAACCACCCGACGATCTGCGCGGGCTCGCGTGTCGGATCCGTGCAGAGCAGGGCCTGGGGCGGGAAGCGCGCCTCGGGATTGCGGATGAACACCCATCGGATCGGCACGACGGGCAGGCCCCGGTGCCGCTACACCGCGGTGTCCGAGGCCATCTCGATCGTGCGCTCGCCCGCCCCGTACCAGCCGGGCACCACAACCGCATGCCAGCGCGTGTCCTCGGCGCACCGCGCTCACCGCTGATCGATATGCCGGAGCTGAGGCAGCTCACGCGCGAGCAGGCCGCCTGCCTAGCCGGCCTCGCGCCCTTCGATCGCGCCTCGGGCACGCACAAAGGCGTGCTTCGCATCGGCGGCGGGCGCGCCAGCGTGCGGCGCGCGCTCTATGCTGCCGCCCTGGCCGCCAGCTTCCACTGGAATGCCGCGCTGTGCCGGCTCTACCGGCGCTTGCTCGAGGCCGGCAAGCCGCACAAGACGGCGTTGACCGCCTGCGCCCGCAAGCTCATGACCTACGCCAACGCCGTCCTCCAGCGCGGAACACCGGGGAGCGAGTCCGAGCCCGTTCTTAATGGTTGCTCGTCGAGTGCTGCAGCCGGCCAACGTGCATGGGCTGTAAATGCGCTTTGGGATGATGCCGACACCTGCGTATGCCTCTCAGCCCACAGGCGCCACGGCCACGGGGATAATCAATCCTCCCAGTAGCCGTCGTCATCATCTTCCTCATCGTACGCCGGAATGCGGCTACCGAAGCCAGTCAGCCTGTCCTTGACGACCCCACTGTCGCGATACCGGTTCCCTCGGATCCGCTTCGCGAGCTGCTCCCGGTACTCCTTGTGAAGCATCGGGTCTGCCGACAGGGCTGCATCGCGAAGTCCGTCGAGCCATTTGCCCCATGCCGCGAGCACGGTCAGCTTGCGATTCATCTCCTCGTCCCAATCGTAGGCTGCCGTTGCGTCGGACGGACGTCCCTCGTTGTGATCGAGAACGAGCTTGGCATCGTCCCGCGTGAAACCCAGATGCTTCTTGCCGTAGGTGAGAAAGGCCCGCCGGATACCGTGAGGATTGATCTCGACCTCGGGAAAGGCGAGCAGATTGTGGTTCAGCACGCCAGGATCGAGCGTCGGCGACTTTCGCTTCACATCCTTGAGCTTCGGGTATCTGGCGGGAAACAGCCAAAACTCGCTCATCAAATATCGATCGCTGTCTTGGTTCTCTCGCTGGATGAGGCCTACGAGTTCGGCCGCCGATCCTGTCAATGGGAGCCTATGCGGGATCGACACTCCTCGTGTGCGGCCGGTCTTGCGGAAGAAGGGGGGCAGGTTCCAGACGACGGTTCCCGTAGGCGCCTCCGGGTCAGTCCAGCTGAAGTCTGTCGAGTAGGCTCCCATGATCGCCCGACGGCGTTGCGCGGTATAGAGCAGCAACCCGATAGCCCGGGATACGTGCGGGTCGATCGCGCCGGATTCGGCAATCGCCAAGGTTCGGCCGAGACTCTCCTCGGTAGGTAACTTCGGTTTGGCGGTTTTCCGCCCCGACGATGTCACGGCCGGCCGCGAGATCAGATGGTCGCCAATTTCGCGGCGCGTCTTCTCAGGCGGTCGAAGTCGGTAAAGTAGGTTGGGTTCGACCAGGGATCGCTTCCGTTGGCTGTCATCGGATAGCCACGTCCAGAAGGAACGGACGACACGCAGAACGTGGGCCGCGTGGGACTCGACGCCTCTCTCGTGGATGATCCGGATCGCCCCGGCGACCTCTTCGCGCTCAATGTCGGCGAGGCGCCGCCCGTGGAAGACCTTTAACTCCTCGGTGTTTCGTAGGATGCGTCGATAGTCGGTATGGGTATCGGGCCGCCGAGTTCGTTGAATGTGAACGAGGAACGCTTCGACACCCGCTTCCCAGTCCCAAGAAGCAGGTGGATCGACGATCGGAGGCGCTTCCGCCGTCGTCGCCATAGGGTCGATGTTTTTCCGCAGCGCCTCCCGAATGCGAGCGGCCCGGCCGCGGACATCGGCCAAGCCGTCGCGCGTAGCGATCACCGGTCCGAGGTCCCAGCGCTTCTCCCGCCCATGAAGGCGTCCCTTGTAGGACCATCGAGCGCCCGAGCGCGGGCGAATCCGCAGAACCAGCCCAGGACATTCGGGGTCGCGCCGCTCGGCCTCTGGTGCGCCGACCTTTCGAAGGACGTCCTTGAGCACGTCCACGGTAATCTTGGCCGCCTTGCGAATTGCGACAAGCTCGTTCATAATCTGGGTCGCATCTGGGTCGCGCGCTCAACTCGGGGTGTACCGAGGCGACTGTAAACGGGTTATGGGTAATCGATTGCCTCGTTTGAAGATTTTGTAAAGACACAGCTCCTTCGAATAATGTAAAAATAGTCGGCAGAAGGAATCATAATCCTTGTGTCGGGGGTTCAAATCCCTCCCTCGCTACCATCGGCATCATCGAGTTTTTTGGCGCCGCAGGCGAACAAAGTCCTAAAACCGTGCCGACCGGGTTCCACAGTCGTTGACGCGCTTGGACAGCCCCAAGTCCGTTGCTTCGCGCGGATGGGCTGATCCCCCAGCGCGAGTGATCATCATTCGCCACCTGTACCCACGGCGGCGATTTCGTCGGTCGGCCGCGAGTTCAGGCGGAAGGCAGGCCTCATCCCGAGACCGGGACTTACTGGTTCCCACATCGTGTTCCGAAGAGATTTCGCCTCCTGCTCGGAAGGATTGAGGAGGGGAACAGCCTCTGCACGAAGGAGCCCAGTTGAGCCCGAACGCAGCCTCTCCGAGCCGCCGCCGAGATCGGCGCAGGTTGGGCGCCCACAAGATTATCGGCAGCAGCTCTAGCATGTCATCGCGGTGGTGCGCTGGAATGTCGGATCGAGGATTTCCGACAGGTAGCCATCCGATTGACGTCCCTCTCACAACAAACTCGGTCGCATCGCGTCCCCTCCGGTGAGCACACCTGCTCTCCCGCCCGCGCATGCCGACGCCGTCCTTTGGCGTCTATTCATTGAGGCCTACTCGGCCGAAGGGAAGCTCGCGCCATCCACCATCGAGCGCTGGCCCGGAATCCGAGCCGCATACGAAGATGTGCTTCGCCTTGACGATCCCGAACTCGTGAGCCCGGCAGATCTGATCGCATGGAAGCGCGCTCTGCTCGCTGCTGATCGCGCACCATCCGCGACGCCCCTATCGCCGCGACACCAATCCAGCCGTCGGCGACGTCATGATGGTCCCCGACAAGCCGCGGCTTCGTGGCCGGTATTTTGCCGACGGCGAGGCACAGACCATCCTGCAGGCTTGGCGTGGGAATATACATCTCGACGACCTGTTCATAGGTCGGGGACAGGTCGAGCGCATGGGGCCACGATCGGCGAGCCCACCCAGCTTGCGGATGATGGCCGGCAAGCCCCTGGGGCGATGGCGAGCGGTTCGTCTGACAAGCCAGTCGGCCATGCGAGCTGCGACGTGGCCCGATCCGGTGTCGGCGCTGGGGCGCGGCTCGTGCATCCCCTCAGCCTGAGCGGGCCCGACGGCGATCGATGCAGCGAGCTTCCGGCCAGAAACGGCGAAGCTTTGATCTGAATCACGGCCACGGATTCGTCGGCGCCGTAACCTCTTCGGCATCGCAGGCGACTGCGCATGCGAGAAGCAGACATGAAAGCCTTGGCCACGATCAACACGGATTTGGCCGCCGGGGGAGCCTCGCTCTCGGTCGCCGAACTCTGTCGCCCCGCGTCGCGTTCGGACCCCGGCGAAAACGACGACGATCTGATGCCGCTTCGGCATGCGATCGATGAGAGTGTGCACGCCGCCGTCGCCCGGATGACCGGGGGCCTGTCGCCGGCGGCGCTGGCCGAGGCCTGGTTCGACTGGGCCATCCATGCGGCCTTCTCGCCGGGCAAGCATGCGGCCCTCGGTATGAAGCTGCTCCGCGAGCAGAGGCGCCTCGCCCAATTCGCGGCGCGGTACGGGCTGGTGCAGGGCGAGGCTCCGCCCCGCATCGATCCGCTGCCCCAGGATCACCGATTCGACGATCCGGCCTGGCAAGCCTGGCCGTTCAGCTTCGCCTGCCAGGCGTTCCACTCGGCCCAGCAATGGTGGCACGACGCCACGACCGACGTGCCCGGCATGTCGCAGGCCAGCCAGGACCTGGTCTCATTCGCCGCGCGCCAGGTGCTCGATGCGCTCGCGCCGTCGAACCTGCCCTGGACCAACCCGGTCGTCCTGCGCGAGACCCTGCGGAGCGGCGGAACGACCTTTGCCAGGGGCGTGATCAACGCCGCCGAGGATACTTTGCGCGCGGCCGGCGGCCTGGGGCCGGTGGGCGCCGATGCCTTCCCGGTCGGGCGCGCGGTGGCGGTCTCACCCGGCAAGGTCGTGTTCCGCAACCGGCTGATCGAGCTGATCCAGTACGCCCCGACCACCGACGCGGTCCGGCCCGAGCCGGTGCTGATCGTGCCGGCCTGGATCATGAAATTCTACATCCTCGACCTGTCGCCCGGGAACTCGCTGGTCCGCTACCTCACGGCCCAGGGCCACACCGTCTTCATGATCTCCTGGCGCAACCCAGGTCCCGAGGACCGGGCTTTGTCCTTCGACGATTACCGCCGGCTCGGGATCATGGCGGCCCTCGACGCCGTCTCGGCGATCGTACCCGGGCGCCCGGTCCACGCGGCCGGCTACTGCCTCGGCGGCACGCTCGCGGCCATCGCGGCTGCCGCGATGAGCCGGGACGGCGACGCGCGGCTGGCCTCCCTCACCCTGTTTGCCGCACAGCTCGATTTCACCGAGGCCGGCGAGCTGACGCTGTTCATCGGCGAGAGCCAGATCAGCTTCCTGGAGAGCCTGATGCGCAGCCAGGGCACCCTGGATTTCAGCCAGATGGCCGGGGCCTTCCAGCTCCTGCGCTCGAACGACCTGATCTGGTCGCGGATCGTCCGGGATTACCTCCTCGGGCGACGCGAGCCGATGACCGACCTGATGGCCTGGAACGCCGATTCCACCCGCCTGCCGGCCCGGATGCATTCGGAGTACCTGCGCCGCCTGTTCCTCGACAACGACCTGGCGGAAGGGCGCCTGGAGGCCGGCGGTGAACCCGTGTCGCCCGCCGACATCCGGATTCCGGTCTTCGCGGTCGGCACCGAGCGCGATCACGTCGCGCCCTGGCGGTCGGTGTTCAAGATCCATCACCTTGCCGAGGCCGAGGTCACCTTCGTCCTGTGTAGCGGCGGCCACAATGCCGGCATCGTCGCGGAGCCGGGGCATCCGCACCGCCGCTATCGGATGCGCACGAAGGACGTCGCCGCACGCCACCTCGGCCCCGACGCCTGGATCGCCACCACGGACTCGACGGAAGGCTCGTGGTGGCCGGCCTGGTCCGGCTGGCTCGCTGCGCGGTCGGGGCCGCCCGGGCCGCCGCCCGGGATGGGGGCACCGGCCGCGGGCTACCCGGAGCTCGGGGACGCGCCCGGAACCTACGTCCTGGAGGCTTAGAGCCATGCCCCTCAAGCAGCCGCTTGCCGGCAAGGTCGGCCTCGTGGTCGGCGTCGCCAACACCCACTCCATCGCGACCGGCTGCGCCCGCGCCTTCCGCGCCGCCGGCGCCGACCTCGCGCTGACCTACCTCAACGACCGGGCGCGGCCCTACGTGGAGCCCGTCGCCCACGCGGTCGAGGCCGCCCTCCTGATGCCCCTCGACGTCGAGCACGAGGGCCAGCTCGAAGCCGTCATGCACCGGATCGCGGCCGGTTGGGGGCGGCTCGACTTCCTGCTTCACGCCATCGCGTTCTGCCCGAGCGACGACCTGCACGGCCGCGTGGTCGATTGCTCAAAGGCGGGTTTCACCCGGGCGATGGACATCTCGGTCCATTCGCTGATCCGCATGACCCGCTTGGCCGAGCCGCTGATGCGCGACGGCGGGTCGATCCTCACGGTCAGCTATTACGGCGCCGAGAAGGTGGTCCCGCACTACAACGTCATGGGTCCGGTCAAGGCCGCGCTGGAGGCGACGGTTCGGTCGCTCGCCGCGGAACTCGGCCCCGGCGGCATCCGGGTGAACGCCCTCTCGCCGGGGCCGATCGCGACGCGGGCCGCCTCGGGCATCGCGTGTTTCGAGGACATGCTGGCGAGCGCGATGGAGAAGGCCCCCGAGCACCGGCTGGTGACCATCGATGAGGTCGGCGCCGTCGCGGCGATGCTGGTCGGTGACGCCGCCCGAGGCGTGACCGGCAACGTGACCTTCGTCGATGGTGGCCTGAGCGTGGTGGCGTGATGGAACCGCTGCACTTCATCGAGAACCGCACCCTCGACGAGATCGCGGTGGGTGACACCGCCAGCCTGACCCGCACCCTGCGGGCGCAGGACATCAGCCTGTTCGCGCTGGTCTCCGGCGACGTGAATCCGGCCCATCTGGACAAGGATTACGCCGCCACCGACTGCTTCCACGGCGTGATCGCCCACGGGCTCTGGGGCGGGTCGCTGATCTCGGCCGTGCTCGGGACCGAGCTGCCGGGGCCGGGCACGATCTATCTCGGCCAGTCGCTGCGCTTCCTCCACCCGGTCCGGGTCGGCGACGCGATCACCGCCCGGGTGACTGTGCGCGAGAAGAACGCCGCGAATGCGCGGCTGGTGCTCGACTGCGTCTGCCTGAACGCCCGGGGCGACACGGTCATCACCGGCGAGGCCGAGGTCCTGGCCCCCACCGAGAAGGTGCGCCGGCCGCGGGCCCTCCTACCCGAAGTCCATCTGCACGAGCGGGGCGTGCACTGGAACCGCCTGATCGCCGCGGCGCGGGCCTTCGCCCCGGCCGCGACGGCCATCGTCCATCCCTGCGATGCGGCGTCCCTCGGCGGCGCCCTGGCGGCCCGGGAGGCCGGTCTGATCGTGCCGGTCCTGGTCGGACCCCGCGTCAAGGTCGAGGCGGCCGCCCGCGACGCCGGCCTCGCCCTCGATGGCATCGAGATCGTCGACGTGCCCCACAGCCACGCCGCCGCCGAGCGCGCGGTGGCTCTGGCCCGAGCCGGGACGGTGGCGGCGCTGATGAAGGGGGCGCTGCACACCGACGAGATCCTGACGCCCGCCTTCGCCCGCGAGACCGGCCTGCGGACGGAGCGGCGGATGAGCCACGTCTACGCCCTCGACGTGCCGGACTATCCCAAGCCTCTGTTCATCACGGATGCCGCGGTGAATGTCGCACCGCGCCTGGAGGAGAAGCGCGATATCGTGCAGAACGCCATCGACCTGTGCCGGGCGCTCGGCCTCGTCGAGCCCAAGGTGGCGATCCTCTCGGCGGTGGAGACCGTCTCGACCAAGCTCGGCTCGACGCTCGACGCCGCCGCCCTGTGCAAGATGGCCGAGCGCGGCCAGATCACCGGCGGATGGGTCGACGGACCGCTGGCCTTCGATAACGCGGTCTCCCGCCAGGCCGCCGCAGCGAAAGCCATTGCCTCGCCGGTCGCGGGCGAGGCCGACATCCTCGTCGCGCCTGATCTCGTGTCCGGCAACATACTGGCCAAGCAGCTGATCCACCTCGCGGGGGCCGAGGCCGCCGGCCTGGTGCTCGGTGCGCGGGTACCGATCATCCTGACGAGCCGCTCCGACAGCCGGGAGGCACGGCTCGCGTCCTGCGCGCTGGCGCAGCTCTTCGCCCACCGCACCGGGACGCCCCCATGAGCCCGACGATCCTCGTGCTGAATGCCGGCTCGTCGAGCCTCAAATTCGCGCTCTACGCCGCGGGCACCGCGGAAATCCTGTGCCGGGGCGGCGTCTCCGGCATCGGCGGAGCGGTGAAGGTCGCGGCGACCGGAGCGGAGGCGTCGTTCCTCGACGCCGCGCCGCCAGTCGCGCATGACGATCACGAGACCGCGGTGGCGTGGCTGCTCGACGCGTTGCGCCGCACCCCACGTCTTGCCCCCGGGGCTGCCGGGCATCGCGTGGTCCATGGCGGAGCGGACTTCGCCGATCCGGTCCGTGTCGATGATGCGGTGCTGGAGGCCCTGGACCGCCTCGTGCCCCTGGCCCCGGCCCATCAGCCGCACAATCTCGCGGCGATCCGGGCCGTCGGGAAGGCCTGGCCCGGCCTTCCGCAGGTCGCCTGTTTCGACACCGCCTTCCATCGGACGGTGCCGCGGCTGGCGCAGCTGTTCCCGATCCCGCACGCCCTCTCGGACGAGGGAATCGTCCGCTACGGCTTTCACGGCCTGTCCTACCAGCACATCGCGGAGGTGCTTCCGCAGATCGCCGGCGACGGGGCCGAGGGCCGGGTGATCGTCGCCCATCTCGGGCACGGCGCAAGCCTCTGCGCCCTGAAGGCGCGCCGCAGCGTGGCGACCACGATGGGGTTCACCGCCCTCGACGGGCTGATGATGGGCACCCGCTCCGGAGCCATCGACCCCGGATTGGTGCTCCACCTGATCCGCGAGCGCGGCCGGGATCCGGGGGCCGTCGCGGACCTCCTGAATGCGCGCTCCGGCCTCCTCGGAGTCTCCGGTCTGAGCGACGATGTCCGGGTGCTCCAGGACAGCGCCGATCCGCGCGCCGCCGAGGCCCTCGCCCTGTTCGCCTACCGGGCGGTGCGCGAGGCCGGCTCGCTCATGGCCGCGCTGGGCGGCCTCGACGCGCTCGTGTTCACGGCCGGCATCGGCGAGCACGCCCCGGCGGTCCGGGCGGCGATCTGCGCCGGTCTGGCCTGGGCCGGGATCGCCCTCGACGAGACCCGCAACGAAGCCGGCGCCGGGCGGATCAGCCGGGACGGATCCGGGGTCGCCGTCTACGTGATCCCGGCCGACGAAGAGGCGCCGATTGCCCGGGCGGTCGATCGTCTCGTGTTCGGCGCCCTGCCGGAATGACCGGGCTTCGAGGCCACAGCCTTATCGCCGGACGCGCGCCCCGCCATCGTCACACAGCGCGTGCACGGCGTCGCGCAACGCATCCAGGGGTTGCCCGGCATCGAGGCGGTGCCAGAGGATCGCCCCGGGGTCGCGCGCGAGCTGGCCGGACAGGACCGCCACGGTTGCGTCGGACGGATCGTTCGTCCGCCCCTCGACCCGGCGCGCCAGCGTCGCCGCCTGCGCTTCCAGCCAGATCCCGCAGAACCCGACGCCAAGCTCTTGGGCGACCGCCGCGATGGCCGCCCGCGCGTCCGGACGGTCGAACACCGCATCCGCCACGGCGCAATGGCCGGCGTCCAGGACGCGCCGCGCCTCCCGTCGCAGCGTGGCATAGACCTGCGCCGAAACCGCCGGCTCGTAGGCCGCGGGCGGCAGGCGCGTCAGGGCGTCGGCCCCGTGCAGGCGCTTGCGGATGCGATCGCTTGCCAGGATGCGGGCGCCCGGGGCTCGGCCGAGCCGCGGTGCGACCGAGGCGGCCACGCTCGACTTGCCCGAGCCGCTGAATCCCCCGATCGCGAGCAGTCGCGCGGGCACCTCGGCGAGCAGGCTCTCGGCGAGATCGATATAGGCCCGCGCCTCCGCGAGGGTGGCCGCGGGATCGGGCGCATCGGCCGCCTGGGCACCCGTGACGTGGGCACGGATCACCGCGCGCAACGCCATCAGGAACGGCAGCAGGCTGATCCCATCGGTCTCGTCCGCCTCGTCGAGGTAGCGATTGAACAGAAGGTTCGCGAGGTCGAACCGCGCTCGGTGCCACAGATCCATCAGCACGAAGGCGAGGTCGTAGAGGACGTCTGTCGTCGCGATGTCCTCGCTGAACTCGATGCAGTCGAACGGCGTCGGCACGCCCTCGAACAGGCAGATGTTGCGCAGGGTGAGGTCGCCGTGACAGCGGCGGACCTTGCGGGCGGCGCGGCGCGCATCGAGGAGCGTTGCGTGCCGCACCAAGGCGGCACGGAAACGCGCCGACAGCGCCTGGGCCTCGGCCTCCGGGACGAGGCCGGCGTTCCGGAGGGCGGCGTCGTTCATGGCGATGAGGTTCGCGATGGCGGCGGCCCCGCCGTGGTCGCGGCTGATCGCGGCGTCGGCATGGAACGCCGCGATGCGGTGGGCGAGATCGGCGATGTGGGTGGGGCCGAGGCGTCCGGACCGCGCCATGGCGTCGAACAAATCCGCCTCGGGAAACCGCCGCATCTCCACCACCGCGTCGACCAGCGCGCCGGTGCCGTCGAAGGTCAGCGCGCCCCCGGGTTCGCGCGTGATCCGGCGGACGCCGCAATAGAGCGCGGGCGCGGTGCGCCGGTTGAGCGCGACTTCCGCCTGGCAGGCCGCGAGCCGGAGCTCGGGCGTCGAGAAATCGAGATAGGGGAAGCGGACCGCGCGCTTGCATTTGAGCACGCGATCTCCCGCCAGGAACAGGCCGGAAATATGCGTCGAGACCCTCTCGACCGTCCCGTCGCCCGCGAGTGCGCGGGTCAGGAACTGCGCGACGTCGATCTGGCTCTCGGGCAGCATGCGGGGCGTCCTCGATGGGGATCAGGCGGGTCTCGTCCGGACCCGGTCCGCGGATACGGCCGCCCCCGCGCCGGCCGTGCCGGCCGACCCGAGGGCGAACGGTTTCACGATCTCGGCCGCGACCAGGTACGCGACGGTGATCGCGGCGATGCCGGCCAGGACCGGGGCGGGCGGCACGACGAAGCCGATCCATGCGCCGGCCGGCGTGAACGGGAGCGCGAGCGCGACCGCCAGCGCGAGGAGCGAGGACCCGGCCAGCACGGCGCTCGGCCGATTGTGCCAGGGGCGCCCGATCGTGCGGATCACGAAGATAACCAGGATCTGTGTGGCCATCGATTCGAGGAACCAGGCGGTGCGGAACTCGTCCGGCGTGGCGCCGAAGACGACGAGCAGGAGCGCGAAGGTCGCCAGATCGAACAGGGACGAGAGCGGTCCCATCACGCCGGCGAACCGGATCAGCCGCGCCATGTCCCAGGCCTGCGGCCGCGCAACCGCCTCGTCCGGCACGCCGTCGAACGGGATGCCGACCTCGGAAAGGTCGTAGATCAGGTTGTTCAGCAGGATCTGGGTGGGCAGCATCGGCAGGAACGGCAGCGCCACCGAGGCCGCGGCCATGGACAGCATGTTGCCGAAATTCGAGCTGGCGCCCATGCGGACGTATTTGAGAATGTTGGCGAAGGTCCGGCGCCCTTCGGCGACGCCGTCGGCCACGACCGCAAGGTCCGGGGCGAGCAGGATCATGTCGGCGGCGGCCTGGGCGACACCGGTGGCGCCCTCGACCGAGAGGCCGATATCGGCCTGCCGCAGCCCGGGCGCATCGTTGATGCCGTCGCCCAGGAAGCCCACCACCGCGCCGTTGGCCTTGAGGGCGCGCACCACCCGCACCTTCTGGTCCGGCGTGAGGCGGCCGAAGGCGTCGATCTCGCGCACCCGCACGGCCAGGGCCTCGTCGCTCAAGGCCGCCACCTCAGGTCCGGACAGGGTGACCTCGGCCTTCAGGCCGACCAGACCCGCGAGGCGGCGCACAACGACCGGATCGTCGCCGGACAGGATCTTCACGTGCACGCCGGCCTGCGCGAGCCCGGCGATGGCCGCGGCGGCGGTCACCTTGGGCGAGTCGGCGAACGCGCAGAACCCCTCGAACACGAGATCGGCCTCGTCCCCGGGCTCGACCGCGCCGACCGGCCCCGTCCAGACCCGCGAGGCGATCGCGATGCTGCGCAGTCCCGCCTCGGCCAGGGCCCGCACCCGGCCGAGCGCCTGCTCGCGCTCCGCCGGGGAGAATGGCCGGACCTGACCGTCCGCGCGCCGGCTGGCGCAGGCCGCGAGCACCGCCTCCGGCGCCCCTTTCACGATCAGGATTGCCCCCTCTGGGCCCTCGGCGAGGATCGAGCCGGTCCGCTTGGCGTAGTCGAAGGCCCGGCGGCTCGCGAGGCGCCAACCCGCCGCCGCACCGGGCTCGGCCCGGACCAGGGCGGCGTCGAGGGAGCCTCGGTCGCCGCCGAGATCGGCCGCGATGGCCGCGAGCCTGGCAGGCCGCGAATCCTCGCCGCCGGCGGCGTCGAGGCTGCGGGCCAGGGCGATCTCCGCGGAGGTCAGGGTGCCGGTCTTGTCCGTGCACAGGATCGTCATGGCGCCGAGATCGTGGATGGCGGCGAGCCGCTTCACGATCACCTTGCGCTTGGCCATGCGCAGCGCGCCGCGCGCGAGCGTCACGGTGGTGATCATCGGCAGCAATTCGGGGGTGAGACCGACCGCCAGCGCGACGGCGAAGAGCAGCGAGTCGAGGACGGGCCGGCCGAAGGTGACGCGTAGGGCGAGGACGGCGATGACCAGGGCCATCGTCAGCCGCGCGACAACCAGGCCGAACGCGCGCAGGTCGTTCTGGAAGGGCGACGAATCCGCGGCCTCGGCCAGGGATGCCGCCGCCGCGCCGAACACCGTGGCGGCACCCGTGGCGGCGACCAGGGCGACGGCCTCGCCCGTCTGGGCGACCGCGCCGCGGAACAGCGCGTTCGACGCCTCGGCCGGGCTCGCCGCGGTGACGGATCCGGGGCGCTTCTCCAAGGGATAAGGCTCGCCGGTCAGGGCGGCCTCCGCGGCCGTGAAGGCGCTGGCCTCGATGATCAGGGCATCGGCCGGGACGATGTCGCCGGCCCGGACCCGTATGATGTCGCCGGGCACCACCGCGTCGACCGGGACGGTGACGAAGGCGCCGTCACGCCTGACCTCCGCCTTGAGCGCCACCGACCGGCGCAGGGCTTCCGCCGCCCGGAGGGCATGCCCCTCCTGGACCGTGTCGAGGCCGACGGAGAGCGTGAGGATGGCGGCGATGATCACCCCGCCGATCCAGTCGCCGGTCACGATCGAGACCAGCGCCGCCGCCAGAAGGATGAGCGAGAGCGGCTCCGTGAACCTCCGCAACACCACCCGCAGGGCGCCCTCGGTTCGTGCGGCGGCATCGACGTTGGCCCCATAGGCGCCCAGCCGACGGGCGGCCTCCACGGACGACAGGCCGCCGAGACCGCAGGCCAAAGCTGTCGACAGCTTCTCGGGCGTTGCCGTCCAGAACCTCGGCTCGGGCGGTCCGGGGCGCGACCCTGTCGGCGCAACAATGGTGGGGGAATGTTGAAAGAGGGCGCGTCTCGACATCGAGGAGTTCCGTTGACGCAGGCAGGGACCGGGGCATGGCGCCGCTCAAACCGATGCGCACAGGCCCGGTCCCGCGAATGCCGCGGCAGCCCGCGGACCCGCGGGAGGGGGCTGTTTCTCCCTGTCGGGAGGGGCGGGCGTCGCGGGCCACCCGTTCGCTTGGCCCGCGACGCGCCGGGCCCGTGGCGGTCCGATATCACCCGGCCTTCGGCAGCCACCGGAGCAGGAGGGCGATGGCCGTCAGCCCGGCGATGCCAGCGGCCTGATGGTGAAGGCCGGGAACAGGACGTGCCAGACGACGGTGAGGGCGAATTGCGCCCGGGCGAGGTTCACCGCGCTGGCTAAGGTGACGGGCGGCATCGCGAACTCCGGCTGAGCCCAGGCTATCGACTCGGTGCCGCATGCTTGGCCGGTGCGGTCCGCGACGCCTTGCGCTGGATCAAGACCGATGCGGTATCGGCGTCGCGGCGCAGGGGCTCGGTCGGACCGGACGCGGCCAAACCTCCGGGAACCCCGCCTTCCTGAACGGCCGGACTCTGCGGGCTGGTAGCGGCCTCCCCTGGCGATCGGGATGAGGCCGGCTGCGTCGCGCGGGCGCGGCCGCGAGCAGAGCCCGGCCATGCCCATTAAGCATCCGACGCGGCAGCGGCGGAGATGACCGCTACACAGCGGGACCGGACATCAGCTCCCCCGGCGAAAGGCAACCGGCGAGCGCCCATTTAGGGCACGATCTCGGGCGGCATCCCGCCGGGGATGCCGAGCGGCTCGTTCACCGGCGGGACGTCTTCCGGCCCCGGGCCGGGCATGCCCAGCGGCTCGGGGAGCGGGTCCTGGCTGGGTTCCGGCGGGTGGGCCGGGGTCGGCGGCGGGAAGCCCGGATCGGGCTGGCCGGGATGGCTCGGATTGGACATCGGCGTGCTCGCGCAGGTCAGTGGGACATGAGGCAACAGATGGAGGCGTTCTTGAGCAGGTCGCGCGTGACCCCGCCGAAGAACCACTCCCGCAGGCGGCTGTAGCCGTAGGCGCCGGTCACGATCAGGTCGGCGCCGAACGCGCTCGCCCCCGTCCGGAGGTCGTCCGCCACGGTCCAGCCCGAGCGCTTGGCCTGCAGCGCCCTCGCGTTGACCGCGTGCAGCGACAGGTAGCGGACCACGTCCTCGATCTCGGATCGGTTCTCGACATCGTCGGCGATGCGCATCACCTGAACGGCCTCGGCCCGCCTGAGGATGGGCATGGCGTCCGACAGCGCCCGGCGCGTCTGGGGCGTGTTCTTCCAGCCGACGACGATGCGTTCGGCCGCCAGGTGCTCGGTGCCGGGCGGGACCGCCAGGACCGGGCGGCCGAGCCCCATCAGCACGTCACCGATCTCGACGGCCATGCCGGGCGTGACGCCCTCATCGTCGGCATAGCGTCCGACGACGATGAGGTCGGCCGCCCGCGCCTGCTGCTCGAGGAAGCGGACCGGAGGCTCAAGATCGGAGCGCCACTCGACGCGGTCGTTGAGGCAGGCGGCGTGTTGGAACACCTGCTCGGCACCTGCGAGGCCGTTCAGGGCCGCCTGGCGGATCTCTTCGATGACCATGCCCATGGGCACGGCCGTCTCGCCGTACCCTTGCGGGTAATCGGGCCGGCAGGCGGCGGTGCCGGTGAGGCGCGCGCCGAGACGGAGCGCCAGGTCCGACGCGAGCCGGACCCGCGCTGGGGCATGCAGGCCGTCGTCGACCGCGACCATGATGCTGGCGTAGGACATGGGGCTCGCTCCTGCGAGAGGGGGATCGAAGGACCCAGCTTGTGGGCGCTCGGGTGACGCGGCCTTGATCTGTCTCAACGTCCGGTGATCGTGGGCGGGAGAAGGGAGCCGCTGCTGCGCGTGCAGCGCGCCGCGTCGTTTCAGGGGCTCCGGGGTTCGGGAGCCTTCAGGCTGAGGATGTCGTCGATGACCGCGTCCGTCTCGTCCCTGTCCAGCCGCAGGCTCGGCATCCGCTGATGGTGGCTCTGCAGGAAGACGTTGAGGGCGAGCCCCGTCGTCGACGGCATATGGGCGATGCCCACGAAGGACGGGCCGACGAACCCGCCCTCCTGCGGTTCGCGTCCGATGACGTGGCACTGGCTGCAGAGCTGCACGGCGACAGTCCAGCCCCGGACGCGACGGTCCTCGGCGGAGGCGGCAGATGCCGGGTCGCAGGCGCGGGCGATCAGCAGGCCGGCCAGGATTGCGGTTCGGACGGTGCGGATCGAGCTCGTCATCGCGCGTCCGCGCGCCGGAGCCAGACCGCCGCGGAGACCGTGGCCATGCACCCGAAGGCGAGATGGGCCCAGGTGGCGTTGTCGCTTGCCGCGAACCCGAGCAACCAGGGCGCGACGAGGGCCCAGATGCCGATCAGCAGCACGGCCCGTTCCAGGACGGCCCGGAAGCAGAACCGGTCGGCCCCGTAGAGCGTCGTGATCAGCAGGCCGGGCACGAGCGCGGAGGCGGCCGCACGGCTCTGCTCCGTGGAAATCATGACCCAGGCCGCCAGCACCAGGGCGGCACCGGCCGCCGCCTGCAGGGTGCCGGCCGGAAGACCGATCCCATGCCAGGCTAGCGGCGCGGCGGCTGCGCGATGGTTCGGAGAGGACATGCGACGCCTCCAGGCCACGGTCCCGGCAGCGGCCGCGACGGTGCGGGGTCGATCCTTCCGCGCGCTCGATGGCTTGGCCTTGATCTGGCGCAAAGACGCGGGCGCCCGGGGCCTTGAGGCAGGTCAATGACGCGCCCGCTCCGTCGGGCAGGCTTCGGCTGGCACAGGGTCCGGATCGCGCCATGCTCCTCGCCATGACGGCCAGCGTCGTCCTCGTCGTCACGACGATCCTGGTGCTCTACGAGACGCTGCGGCTGACCTCGGAGCACCTGTCGGACCTCGCGATCCCGCCCCGCGCCCGCATCCTGGCCGTGGTGCTGATGACCTTCGTGGGCCACACCGCCGCGGTCTGGATCTATGCCGGCGCCTACTGGCTGCTGGTGCTCCAGCTCGGCGTCGGCGCCTTTGCGGGCGCGCCGGTCACATCCTTCGAGGATTGCCTCTACTTTTCGGTCGTGGCCTACACCTCGCTCGGCTTCGGCGACCACTTTCCGACATCGCATACCCGGCTGCTGGCCGGGGTCGAGGCGCTGAACGGCCTGCTCCTGATCGGCTGGTCGGCCTCGTTCACCTACCTCGCGATGGAGCGGTACTGGCCCCTCCACGGGAAGGCCCGCGCCCATCGGGCGGCCGGGGCCGGCAGCGACACGATGGCGGTGCCTGGCCGGGAACGCTTCTTCCCGCCGGCGCCGGGCAGCTGATCGCAGGAGCGTCCTTGCGCTGGATCAAAGCGGCGGCGTCCGCGGCCCCGCAGAGTCGGTGACTCACGCGTTACGGAGGCCCGCGATGCGCACCTATCTCGTCACCTTCCGCAAGCTCGTACCGGACGGCTGCGGACACGACCATCGCGCCCTCCAGAAGCGCGTCGTGGTCGCCGCGCGTTCGGATGTCGCCGCGGCCTACGCCGCCAAGGCGATGTTCTGCGAGGCCGCCGGCATCGTCGACTGGCGGCTGCGGGCCGATACCTGCGACGTCGTCGAACTTCCCAAACTGGCCGCCTGAGGATCGAGCGATGAGCCACGATCTCGCCGAACCGGTCCACTGGCGGGGCCGGCAATGGGCCGTCACCGGCTACGGCATCGAAGCGCTGGACGGGCGGTACCATGTCCCGTTCTCCGAGATCTCGAACGCGAGCCGGGGCCGCTTGGCGTGGTTCGACGCCCTCTGCCGCCGGTACGGAACCGATCGCGACGACCTGGCCGCCGCCCTGAAGATGGCCCAGGCCATCCGGGCGGACACCGCTGATGCCGGCTCGAAACGGGCGCCATGAGCGCGCCCACGCTCCTGCCGCGCTGGACGATGGCGACCCGGAGGCACCGGGCGCGCGGCCGGATCGTTTGGTCTGCAACGGCCGCGGGGCCTGTGGCTGGGGATGTCCTGATCGACGCCGGTGTCCCGGTATTCGAGCGGGCGTTCGACGCCAAAGCGATGATCGAGGCGATGGTGTCCCGCTAGCCGTATCCGGGCGGTTGCGAGGATGGCGGGCGCTCGTCGAGGCGCGGTTGGATCGACGCGGCTGAGACCTTTGCGCTGGATCAATGTTCGATTGCCGGCCGAACCTAGCGTCAGCATCGGCCGGGTGCGGCCCGGGCTTCTGCGAGGAGATTTCCGATGAGCGACAAGCTGATCCGCCAGAACGTCGTCGATGAACTCGACTTCGAGCCGAGCATCGACGCGGCCCATATCGGCGTCGCGGTCGACAACGGCATCGTGACCCTCACGGGACATGTGGGAAGCTACGCGCAGCGCACGAGTGCGGAGAAGGCGGTCCGGCGGGTGCGCGGCGTGCGCGGCGTTGTCGAGGAGATCACCGTGCGCTTCGCCGGTGAGACGCCGCCCCGCGACGAGGACTTGGCCATTCGGGCGGTGCAGATGCTCGACTGGTCGGCCACCGTTCCGAAAAACGCGGTGCAGGTTCAGGTGAACGGGGGCTGGGTGACGCTGACCGGTCAGGTCGAATGGCAGTACCAGAAAGAGGAAGCCTACCGGTCGATCCGGCGCCTCGCCGGCGTGTCCGGCATCATCAACGCGATCGAGGTGACGCCGAAGGCGAGTGCGCCCCATGTCCTGTCGAAGATCGAGGCGGCGCTCAAGCGCAACGCCGAGATCGAGGCGGATGGGATCAAGGTGACGGTCAAGGACGCCAAGGTCATCCTCGAGGGCAAGGTGAACGCTTGGTACGAGCGCGGCCTCGCCGAGAACGCCGCGTGGTCGGCCCCGGGCGTCCGCGCCGTCGAGGACCGCCTGACCCTGGCTTAGACCCATGCGGAGCGGGGTGGCAGGGCCATCGATCCGGCGCACCCCGCGGACGTCTCCACCACCTGTCCGTCCTTCCGGAGTCCTGCCATGACCTACGCAAGCATCATGGTCGCGGTCGATCTCGGCGACCAAGCGCGTCCCCGCACCGGCCTCGGCGCGGATCTGGCCGACACGTTCCACGCCCGGCTCATCGGCCTCGCTGCGCAGATGCCGGATTATGGCGGTTGCCCGGTCGGTCCGACGCCGGGGGGAACGTACGGCATCCCGGCAATCCGGGACGCCGTCCTCAACGATCTCAGCCGCGCCCGCACGGCGTTCGAGGACGCCGCGCGTGGGCGAAGCCGGATCGAATGGCGGTCGAGCCTCGATTTTCCGCTGGCCTTCCTGACTTCGCAGGCCGCCGCCGCGGACCTCGTGGTGCTGGGACGCGGCGATGACGGAAATCCCTGCATGGCGGTCGATCCCGGCGATGCCGTGATGCGCCTCGGCCGCCCGGTGCTGATCGTGCCGCCCCGGGTCGATCATCTGGAGGCCCGGCGCGTCGCCATCGGCTGGAAGGACACCCGCGAGGCGCGCCGGGCGGTCCGGGACGCCTTGCCGTTCCTCAAGCGCGCGTCCCAGGCCGTCATCGTGTCCATCGACGATGGGCGGGGTGCCGCCGATACGCGGGATGTCGTCGGCTTCCTGCAAGCCCATGACGTGGACGCGACCAGCGTTGCCCGGGATGCCCTCGGTGCCGCGGCCTCCGAAGCCCTCGTCGACGTGGCCGCCGAATACGGCGCCGATCTCATCGTCATGGGCGCCTACGGCCATGGCCGCCTGCGCGAATGGGCCTTCGGCGGCGTGACCCGGGACCTGCTGGCCGGTGCCCCGGTCTGCTGTCTGATGAGCCACTGATCGCCGCAACGACGCGCGATCGTGCGGGCCGCGACGCTGCGCAGGCTCGCCGCTATGGCCCCCGGCATTTGCGGCGGATGCGGAGGTCGTGCGTGCGCGTAACGTACCGTCGGAGTGCGGGCCGCTGCCGGATCGTCGGAAACCGGAGCCGGCTCGATCGCAATCCCGCAAAAACGTCAGTGCGCCATCAGGATCGGCAGGCGCGCATGCTCGATGACATGCCGCGTCACGCCCCCGAGCAGGAACTCGCGGACGCGGCTGTGGGTGTAGGCGCCCATCGCGAGCAGGGAGGCGTTGCGCCGCTCGGCCTCGCCGAGGATCGCCGCGCCGACCGATGTCCCGTCTTGAATCGGCACGGTCACGGCCTCGGCCACGATGCCATGCCAGCGCAGATACGCGCACAGGTCCACGGCCCGCGCTTCGTCGAAGCGCTCGGTCTGCGCATGCACGACCGTGACCCGCGTCGCCTCGTGCAGCAACCCGATGGACTGGCCGATGAGGCGCGTCGCCTCCAGGCTGCCGTTCCAGGCCACGAACACATGGTCCAGCAGATCGTGCGGAACGGTGTCGCCGACCATCAGCGTCGGCCGCCCCACCGAGAACAGGGCCGTGTCGAGCGCGCGCCCCGTGAACGACACGTTCGGATCGGGCCGATCGACCACGACGAGGTCATGGACGCGTCCGGCCAGGGTCAGGAGCGGCTCGACCTCGCCGTAGAGCTCGGTCCAGGTCGCGAAGGTGGCGTCGAGGCGCTCGGGTCTCGCGATCAGCGGCACGGACCTGCGCTCGCACCAGGCCTGCAGGGCGGACTTGCTCTCCGCCGCCGCCGCGCGCACGCCCTGCTCGATCGCCTCGACCGTCCTGGCATCGAGGGGTACGAGGCTCGCCATGCCGGCCAGCACGTGTTCCGGTCCGGGCGACAGGAAGCTGACGCCGATATGGGCCTCGAGGCGGCGACCGAGGCGCAGCGCCGCCTCCAGCCTGTGGGTGGGATCGATCCCGGGGGCGGTGGGGACGAGCAGACAGCGCATGGACATCGGGGGGCTCCTCGCTCAGCGCTCAAGGGATCTCAGGTAGGCGATGAGGGCGTCGGCCTGGTCGGGCTCGAACCGGAACTCGGGCATGCTCGGATGCCCGGTGCGAATGCCCTCGGTAAGCGCCTCGCCCAGATCCTCGACGGGATAGCGCGTGTGAAGCTCGCGGAAGGGCGGCGCATCGGGCCACGGGCTGGTCCCGGCGCGGCCCACGGCATGGCAGCGGGCGCAGTGCGTCCGGGCGAGGGTCTCGCCCAGGTGCACCTGCCGGTCCCAGGCCTCCGCCTGACCACCCTGGATAGCCAGCCATGCGGCAAGGGCCGCCGCGAGGGGAGAGGCCGCGCCCATCAGTGGCTCATCAGGCAGCAGAGCGACGTGCCCTGCAGCATGTCCCGGGTGGCACCGCCGAGGATCCACTCGCGCAGCCTGGAATGGCCGTAGGCGCCCATGACGATCAGGTCCGCCTCCTCGCGCCGGGCGAACCGGCGCAGCTCGTCGGCCGCACCGGTCTCGGGCTGGTGCAGCAGGTGGGTGCTCACATGGACGCCGTGACCCGACAGGTACGCCGCGACATCCGCGGCCCCCTCCTGGCCCGCGCCGGCCCCGACCACCGCGACGTGGACCCGGTCGGCCCGGGTCAGGAACGGCAAGGCGTCGTGGACCGCCCGGCGCGCTTCGCGCGTGTCCTTCCAGGCCACTACGATCCGGCTGGCGGCAAGGCGCTCGATGCCGGGCGGCGCGACGAGGATCGGACGCCCGACTTCCATCAGCAACGCCCCGACGGGAACGTCCATCAGGCCCGGGTCGCCATCGCCCGGGCCGCGACGGCCCAGCACCACGAGATCGGCCGCGCGGGCCTGCTCGATGACGTAGCTCAACGGCTCGGCCAGGGCGGAGCGCCATGCCGTCTTGACCCGCGTCCCGGCCTCGCGCTCGAACAGCGCCCGGGCCTCGGCCAGATCCTCGCGCGCCCGCTGCTCCTCGATCGCGAAGATGCGTTCCGACGCGTCGGGGCTTTCCACCGGGATCATGGTGACGACCTGCCGCGCGGCGACGCCGGTCAGCTTGGCCTCGAAGCGCTCGGCGATGCCGGCGGCGAGCTGGATGCGGTCCGCGGCCGCGGCCCCGAGATCCACCGAGACCATGATGTTGCAGATCGTCATGACCGCCTCCCGTCCTCGGACTCGTCGGTTCCGCCGTAGGCACCCTCGCGCCCTTTTCCGGGCCGGGCGTTGATCCACCTCAAAGGGAAGTCTTGCCGGCTTCGAGGCGGGCCGACCGTGGATTCACGGCACGAGAATGCCGGCGCCCTGGAGGGCGCCGACCCCTTTCGGAACCCCGGCGAGCAGCCGCGCGCCCTTATCCTGCCAGGGTCAGGCGGTCCTCGACGGCCCGCACCCCAGGCGCGGACCAAGCGGCACGCTCGGCCAGATCGCGCTCGCGCCAGACATCGACGCATCCGTCCAGGATGACCACGTCGCCGTCCACCGCGACGCGGATCGTGTCCGGATCCTTGGCGTTCCGCTTCAGGGCCGCCAGGATGCGGGCCTTCACCGCGTCCGGCTGAACCGGCGGCGTGACGGCGATGAGATTGACGATGTCGGTGACCCCGGCCAGGCGGCGCAGGGCCTTATCGACCGCCGCCTTCTGATGGTAATGGGGCACGCAGCCCTGCAGGGTCACGCAGCCCTTCGCGACCTTGATCTCGACCGATCGCTCCGGAACCTGCACGTCCCATTCGAGGACCTTGGCACACCGGTCGGCGAGAGCCTCGTCATCGACCCGGACGCTGTCCGGAGGGCGGACGCCGATCTGCTCGACGACGGCGCGGACGCCGCGGACCCGGAGCGCGACGCGTTCCGCGATGCGCTTCTCGGCGTAGTTCCGGACATGCCCGGTCAGGGTCACGACGCCGTTCTCGACTGCGACCCCGATCTGCGCCGCGTCGATCATGGGGGCGAAGTCCAACTCGTCCGTCACGTGCCGGCGTACCGTCCTGTCGTCCATCGCAGGTCTCCTCCGGTCACCGGGCCTCAAAGGGCCAGCCCGAGCAGCGCCGGCGTCACCACCGCGGCCGCGACAGCCAGGGCCAGCGCCTGGAAGCTGCCGATGGTCTGGTAGCGTGCGGCATCCGCGATGATCCTGGCGCCGGCGTCATTGCGGGCCTCCAGCGTGATGGGCGGCCGTACGCTGCGGGCTGTCGTGCCGTGTGTGGATCGCAGCACCAGAATCATCGTTCGCTCCCGTCTCGTCTGACGGGAGCATCCTGCCGGGTCGGTCCACGGCCGCGTTGATCCACCTCAACGCCGTTCACCTGCCGCGCCGGCATCGTCGCCCCTGAGATTCGCATCTCCTGGGAGCCCGACATGGACGCATCGCACGAGCCGAGGGACAGCCGCTGCCGCGCACGTCCGGACGCCGGTCACGACCTGGCCTTCGTGCCGGGCCCACTCGGACCGGACAGCCTTCGGCGGATCGACGCGTATTGGCGCGCGGCCAACTACCTCTCGGTCGGCCAGATCTACCTGATGGCGAACCCGCTGCTGCGCGAGCCGCTCAAGCCGGAACACGTCAAGCCGCGGCTTCTCGGCCATTGGGGCACGACGCCGGGCCTCAACTTCATCTACGCGCACCTGAACCGGGCCATCTGCCAGCGCGACCTCGACATGTTGGCGGTCTGGGGACCGGGCCATGGCGCGCCGGGGCTCGTCGCGAACGCGTATCTCGAGGGGACCTACAGCGAGATCTACCCGGACGTGGCGCGCGATCTCGATGGGATGGGCCGGCTGTTCAGGCAATTCTCGTTCCCGGGCGGCATCCCGAGCCACGCTTCGCCGGAACTGCCGGGCTCGATCCACGAGGGCGGTGAGCTCGGCTATTCGCTGACCCACGCTTTCGGCGCGGCCTTCGACAATCCCGGCCTGATCGTCGCCTGCGTGGTCGGCGACGGCGAGGCCGAGACCGGCCCACTCGCCGCCGCCTGGCACTCGAACAAGTTTCTCGATCCGCGTCACGACGGGGCCGTCCTGCCGATCCTCCATCTCAACGGCTACAAGATCGCCAACCCGACGCTGCTCGCCCGCATGCCGCAAGACGAGCTGCGCAGCCTGCTGATCGGCTACGGCTACGAGCCGACCTTCGTCGCGGGCGGCGACCCGGCCTCCATGCACCAGGCGATGGCGAAGGCGCTCGACGCGGCCTTGGACGACATCGCGCAGATCCAATCGAGCGCGCGCAGCGGTGGAGCCGGGCGGCCGCGCTGGCCGATGATCGTGCTGCGCAGCCCCAAAGGCTGGACCGGCCCGAAATCCGTCGACGGGAAGCCGGTCGAGGGGACGTGGCGCGCGCATCAGGTGCCGGTCGCGGCCGTGCGCGAGACCCCCGACCATCTCGCGATCCTCGAACAGTGGATGCACGCCTACCGGCCGGAAGAGCTGTTCGACGTCGACGGTGCGCTCGTGCCCGAACTCGCGGCTCTGGCGCCGAAGGGCCCCCGGCGCATCTCGGCGAACCCGCATGCCAACGCGCACGGAACACGCGCCCTGCGTCTGCCGGATCTGCAACGCTTCGCCGTCGCCGTGGCAAGTCCGGGCCGCTCAGTCGCCGAAGCGACCCGGGCCCTGGGGACTTATCTCCGCGAGGTCCTGACCCTGAATGCGGAGGCGCGCAACTTCCGGATCATGGGTCCGGACGAGACCGCCTCGAACCGGCTTGACGCGGTGTTCGACGTGACGAACCGCGCCTGGCAGGAAACGCTCCTCCCGGGGGACGACCATCTCGCCCGCGACGGGCGCGTCATGGAAGTTCTGAGCGAGCATCTCTGCGAGGGCTGGCTCGAAGGCTACGTGCTGACCGGCCGGCACGGCCTGTTCGCGACCTACGAGGCCTTCGCCCACGTGGTCGATTCGATGGTGAACCAGCACGCCAAGTGGCTGAAATCCTCGCGCGACCTGCCCTGGCGGCGGCCGGTGCCGTCCCTGAACATCCTGCTGTCCTCCCATGTCTGGCGCCAGGACCATAACGGCTTCAGCCACCAGGATCCGGGCTTCATCGACTTCGTGGCCAACAAGCGCGGCGACACCGCCCGGATCTACCTGCCGCCGGACGCGAATAGCCTGCTCTGCGTGACCGACCATTGCCTGCGCACCTATGACCGCATCAACGTCGTGGTGGCCGGCAAGCAGCCCGCCCTGCAATGGCTGACCCTGGACGAGGCCGCCAAGCACTGCGCGGCCGGAGCCGGGATCTGGGATTGGGCCTCGAACGCGGGCGATGCCGCGCCCGACGTGGTCATGGCCTGCGCCGGCGACGTCCCGACCCAGGAAACCCTCGCGGCGGTCGACTGGCTGCGCCGGCACGTGCCGGAGCTGCGGGTTCGGGTGGTCAACGTCGTCGACCTGATGACCCTGCCTTCGCCGGACATCCACCCGCACGGGCTCGACGATTCGACGTTCGACGGTCTGTTCACCCACGACCGGCCGGTGGTCTTCGCCTATCACGGCTATCCGTGGCTCATCCATCGGCTGACCTACAGGCGGACGAACCACGCAAACTTCCACGTCCACGGCTTCATCGAGGAGGGCACCACGACGACGCCCTTCGACATGTGCGTGATGAACCGCCTCGACCGGTTCCATCTGGCGCTGGCCGCGTTGCAGGCCGCCCCGCGCCTCGGGGAGCGTCGCGAGCACGCCGAGCGCGCGCTCCGGGAGATCCTAGCGACGCATCGGGCGTTCGTCCGCCGGACCGGCGACGACCTGCCCGAGGTCAAGGACTGGACCTGGCCGGAACGGCCTCCGTCGGCGCATTCCGACCCGCGCCGGATCGAGGGCGACATCATGCAGGGCGGTCCGGAGACCGCGGAGGCTCCCCGCCCGGGCGAGAGCGTGGATAGCTGGATCGCCACCCGGTAAAGCCAGGCGATGATGCGTCGGGTTTCGGGCAACGGATCAACCCGGAGGCCAAACCGCGCTTTCGGGTCGATGCTGGCTCGCAGGCGTGTCCTCCCGCCTGTGCCGCGGCTCAAGCCGGTGCGCATCGCCCTGGTATCGAGGGGCCGCTCGGGGATCCGGCGAGCCGAGATGAATTGAGCGCGCGGCCACCGGAGCGATGGCCGCGCGCGATCTGAGAGCGATCAAGGATTCAGTTCTGACCGATCGCGCCGAGTATCGCCTCCGCATAATCCCCGCATCCGAGGCCGAGGGCGACCGCCACCTCCGGCGTCACAGAAGCGTCGACCATCCCGAGCCCCGTCTCACCGCCATTCTCCCGACGTCCATCGGGGAGCGGTGCGGCGTCGGTCAGCGGTCCGGCCGCCCGGTCCAGCAACCGATCGATCTCGTTGGCCCAGAGGATCGGCACGTCGAACCAGAGCGTGCGCCACAGGATCAGCCAGGGATTCTCGAGCGGGTCCAGCCCCGGATGGCGATCGGTGTCGGCCGCGGGCAAGGGCGCGGATAGCGGCGTCATGGCGGACCTCCGGGAATGGCGTCGCCGACACGGGCGACCATGAAGGTGCGGTAGGCCGCGTCGTCGACCTCGCGGATCGAGACGTATTCGCCGGGGACGAAGGCGTGCGCGCCGAGGCGGTAGCCCGGCTCGTCGTCCGCGGTGGTGCGGTCGTCGTAGTCGATCAGCCAGGTCGCGCCGCCTTCGCCGCCGGCGCGGTGGACGAGGCGGCCGTGCCGGTCGGGCTCGCCGGTCCAGAAGCGGAGCACCCGGCAATGGTCGCGGATGGCCCGCCAGAGCGCCGCGTCGAGGTGACCGTCCGGGCCCAGGGGCGCGACGATCTCGTAGCCGCGGCCGGCGCTGCCGTCCGGATAGTCCGGGCAGCGCGCCAGCGTCAGGGTCACCCGGTGCAGCGCGGCGGACGTCGTGTCGTGTGTGGAATGGGTCATGGCCCGGCTCCTCAGGACAGGGCGACGATCCGGTCCTCGACGGACCGCACGCCCGGCACCGACCAGGCCGCGCGCTCGGCGGCTTCGCGCTCGGCCGAGGCGGTCACGGCGCCCTCCAGGATGACCTTGTCGCCCGCGACGCTGACCTTGATCGCGTCCGCCTCGAACAGCGCCCCCCGCTTGAATGCCTCCAGGATCCGGTCCTTGATCGCCGTCGGCCGGATTTCGGGCTTGATCGCGATGAGGTTCGTGACCCCGAAGACGCCGCCGAGCCGGCGCACGGCCGCCTCGGCGCCCATCGCCTGATACTGCCAGGGCACCGCGCCGGTCAGGGTGATCCAGCCGCCGGCGACCTTGACCTGGATGGCGTCCTTGGGGAGGTGGACGGACCAGTCGATGATCGCGAGCGCCCGCCGGGCGATCTGGTCGTCCTCGATCTTCTTGGCGTCGGCGAAGCGGACCTGGATCTCCTGGGCGATGGCGCGCACGCCCTTGACCCGGCGGACGGCGCGCTCGGCCTCGACCTTCTCGGCATAGCTGCCGACATGGCCCGTGAGGGTCACGACGCCGTTGGAGACGGCGACGCCGATATCGCCGGCATCGAGGCTGGGGTCGAAGTCGAGCTCGTCGAGGACGTCGCGGCGCAGATCCTTGTCGGTCATGTCGTCTCTCCCGGTATCTCCACGTTGCGCGGAAGACCGGAGTGTGGACGCGCTAGGCCGACGAGCCTTGATCCAGCGCAAGGCCGACGCGCCGTTCCGCCTGGGCGAGCCGGGCGCAGCGCTCCATCTCGGTGCGCAGGACCGGGAGCGGCGCCTCGACGCCGGCATCCCGCAGGTCGTCGTGAAGCCGCGCGAGCAGATCCTCGTCGCGGGTCACCACGGCGCCCTCGGTGAAGGCCGTGACGTAGCCCTCGGACGCCTTGCCGGTCAGACCCATCCGCTCGCAGGCCCAGGTGGCCAGGAGCCTGTTGCGCCGGTTGCGGGTGTGAAAGCGCGCCTCCTCCTCGTAGGCGAAGCGGCGCTCGAAGGCCTGTTCGCGCTCGTCGAACGTCGTGGTCATGGGACGCCTCCCTCGCGGAGCTGTGCCGATTGTGCCGGCAACGGACCAGGCATTCTCCGACCGGCCGCTGCGGCGGACCTTGAGACAGATCAACGTGCGCGTGGGGGGCCGGTGCCCTGCGCCGGTGGTCGCCCGACCTCGTCCGATGCGCGGGCGATCAGATCTCGTAGGCCGCGGGCGAATCGCGCAGCCGCCACAATGCGGAGCCGGCCGAGACGATCAGGGCGATGCCGAAGCCGACATGCGCCCAGATCCCGGCGGTCGTATCCGCGAAGGCGAGGATCCAGGGCGCCGCGCAGCTCCAGAGCCCCGCGGCGGCGATGGCGTATTCCTCCCAGGCGTAGGTCTGCTTCATCGTGAGGAGGGCGAGCGCGATCACCGCCGCCCCGGTCGCCCAGGCGTTCCAGGCGGCGACGGGTTCGCCGGAGAAGCCGAAATACCAGGGGGCGACGGCCAGTCCCGCGCCCAGCAGCAGGTTCCAGATGCCGAGAAACAGGTCTTCGGGCTGGTTCTTGATCGTGCGCATCGTCCGCTCCCCTGAGCAATGTCAGGCGGGGAAGCGTGCGCCGTGCCCATCCACCGCTCCTTGAGGTGGATCAAGCCTCAATCCTCGACCATCCGCCGCAGGCGTACGCGGTGCAGCGTGACGGTCCGGGCGCCGGAGCGCACCAGGGCCCGCTCGGCTTCGAGCAGCGAGAAGGTGCGCGACACGGTCTCGATCGTGAGCCCGAGATAGTCGGCGATGTCGCGCCGGGTCATCGGCAGGTCGAAGGTGCCTGTGCCCCCCAGGCGGGTATCGACGTCGAGCAGGATGGCGGCGACGCGCTCATGCGCCGAGCGGCGTCCGAGCAGCAGCATGTGATCCTGGGCGCTGCGGAGGCCGTTCGCCGCCATGTCCCAGAGATGGCAGGCCACATCGGCCCGCTGGGCCGCGACGCGCTCGATCTGCCGCCGCCGGAAGATGCGGACCTTCGTGTCGGAGAGCGCCTCGGCCGTGTGCCGGTAGCTCTCGCCCTGCTCGAAGCCGAACAGGTCACCCGGCAGATGGAAACCGGTGATCAGGCGGCGTCCGTCGCTCAGCACCTTGTGCGTGCGCACCGCGCCGGCGACGACCCGGTAGACGAATTCCGCGTCCTCGCCCTCGCCGTAGATTTCCTCCTCACGGGCATACGCGAAGGGCGTCCCGATGAGCTCGGGGCAATCTGCGAACAGAACACTGTCCCGGTCGTCGACGGCCGGCGAGGGCCGACCGGCCGGCCTGTTCGACACGATCGGCTGCACGAACGGGTTGGTCATCGGTCGCTCCTCATCGGTATCGATGGGGGCGAGACTGGTCGCTTCTCGAACGCCGCGAAATTCCGTGCGGTCGCTTAAGCAAGCTTGCATAAGGGAACTTACGTAGGCGCTTCGCCCGGCCTCACATCGCCCCGGCCGCTACGAAGACCCAGCCGGCCGTCGGGTTGGACGGCGCCATCACGGCCGCCCGGATCGCCAGCATCCAGCCGACGGCAACGAGGAGCCCGTAGGCCAGCACCGCCAGGACGAGGGTTACGAGCTCGGCATGGCGCTGCAGCGCGTGGATCGACGCGCAGCCCATCGTGAAGGATGCGGCGGCGGCGACGGCGAAGAGGTCGATCGGCATGATCCTGCTCCGCGTCGGGACGAGCCGTGCTCGCAATCGCGCCGCGCCGGACGCGATGTCCCGGCGCGGCCCGTCGCGGGACGGTCGCGGCCCGATCACATGGATTGCGTGCGGGGGCCGTAGAGCTTCCGAAGCTCCGCTCCGGCCATGATGGTGACGGCGAGCCCGACGATGACGTGGACGCCCATGGCGGAGCGAAGCTCTTCGAATCCGAGTGCCCAGGGCGCCATCGTCACCCAGAGGCCGAGGGCGAGGTTGAGGTATTCCTCCCATTCGTAGGTCACGCCGAGGGCGAGCACCGCAATGAACGTGATGGCACCGCCGCAGGCGAAGGCGTTGCGCGCGGCGGCGGTCTCGTAGCCCAATCCCAGATACCAGGGCGCCAAGGCGAGCGTGATGCCGAGCAGGATGGTCACGGCATTCGAGGCCATATCTTCGGTTCGGTTCTCCAGAACGCGCATGCGTCCCTCCTCAAGACAGGGACCACGTCCGCCATCGGGCCCGTGATCGAGCGGCGGAAGACCCGTCGCCTGCACTGAGAAAATCCTTGCCGGATGCTGCGCCCAGGCATTGACCTGCATCAATACGCTTTTCGCAACGCAGGACCCGCTCCGTTATCTGTTTTCATCGTCGCCGAAAGCTTGACGGATCGCTTGGCAGGCGACGCATTCGCATTGACCATCGGCTTCGTCATCCCGGGGCCGCGACGTCGAGCCTCGACTGTCGAGATCGGCGAAACGCGCCGACCGCGGCGGCGTCCACACCGCATGGAGAGTAGGGTCGCAGACCGTTCGGCCTCGCATTCCCCGACGTGCCAGGGGCGGGATTGCGCTGGATCAAGGTCGGGCCGCCCGGGAGCGGTCAGGCTCTCGGTTCAGCCGGAACGGGGAAAGTGCAGGCCGTGTCACGCACGCTGCGCCCTGGGCCACTCCGCGCAAGCCGCCGCGCCCGCAAGATCCCGCGGCGGGCTGTCTAGTCCGTCGGACCTTCGCGCGAACGCGGCTCGGCTTCGCCGGCAGCCAGCATGGTCATGAAGGCGTCGAGCGCGAGCGGCTTCTCGATCAGGGGCAGGCCGGCGTCACGGGCGCGGGCGCGGATGCCGGGGTCGGGGTGCCCGGTCATCAGCACGGCCGGCGTCGCGAGGCCGGATGCCCGCAGACGCCGGAACACTTCCAACCCGTCCATCCCGGGCATGACCTGATCGAGGATCACGAAGGCCGGGCTCGGGCCGGGAAAAGCCTGCAGCACCGCGTCGCCGCTCGCGAAGGCCTCGACGCGGTGCCCCTCGCTCTCGAGGAGGAAGCGCATCGAGTGCAGGATGGCGGGATCGTCGTCTACGACGAAGATGGTGGATGGGTCGGATGACATGACGGCGGCCGGAGGGAGCGCCCGGCTGGGGCGCCCGAGAATGGAATCTCGGCGAAAGCGTACAAGCCGACCTTGACCTATCTCAACGGCCTCTCAGGCGATGCCGGCCAGGACCGCCCAGCGCACCAGTTCCTGGAGGCTGGCCGCATGCGTCTTGGCCATGAGCTTGGCCCGATAGATCTCCACGGTCCGGTAGCTGATATCGAGGGCGCGACCGATATCCTTGCTGGTCCCGCCGGCGACGAGGCGCTCGAGCACTTGGCGCTCGCGCTCGCTCAAGGTCCCGACCCGCCGCATGAAGTCCTGAAGGGCGGGGTCGGCTGCCTCGGACGGATCACCCCGCTCCGTCGCGGCGCGCAGCGCCTGGAGAAGCAACGCGTCGTCGAACGGCTTCTCGATGAAATCGCAGGCTCCGAGCTTCATCGCCTCGACCGCCAGCGGCACGTCGCCGTGACCGGTCATCATGATCACCGGGAGCGTGTGGCCGACGGCCCGCAGGCGGCGGAGGAGTTCCAGCCCGTCGATCCCGGGCATCCGGATATCCGTCAGGATGCAACCGGAGGCGGGCGCCGTGAGGCGGTCGAGCAAGCTTGCCCCGTCCTCGTAGAGCACAACCGTAAATCCCGCGGTGTCGAGCAGGAAGCTGATCGAGTCCCGCATGGCCGCATCGTCATCCACCACGTGCACGAGGCTATTCGCCATCGGTGATGTCTCCTTCGTGCGCGGCCTGCAGGGTCAGCCGGAAGGTCGCACCGCCGTCCGGGTTCCGCTCGACCGTGAGGCGCCCGCCATGCGCCTCGATGATGGTCCGGCAGATCGACAGCCCGACGCCCATCCCGGTCCGCTTGGTCGTGACGAAGGGCTGGAACAGGCGATCCGCCACGACCTCCGAGATACCGGGCCCGGTATCCGCCACGGCGATCTCGACCATCCCCGGGGGCAATCGTCGCGCCACGATGGCGAGGTCGCGCCGCGGGCTGTGCAGCATGGCCTCGCGTGCGTTCCGGATCAGGTTGATCAGGACCTGTTGAACCTGCACGCGGTCGGCCAGCACCGCGCCGATGCGGGGGGCGAGCGTCACCCGCAGGCTGACCCCCTCCTGGCGCCCGCCCACCAGGGCGAGGGCTGCGGCTTCCTCGATCAGCCGCGAGACGGATTCGACGCGCTTCTCCGTCTCGCCGCGGGCGACGAACTCGCGCAGGCGGCGGATGATCTGCCCGGCCCGCAATGCCTGCTCGGCGGTCTTGTCGAGGATCTCGATGGTCTTGGCGATAGTCTCCGGTTCGGCCCGCGCGAGCAGGCGGCGGCAGCCCTTGGTGTAGTTGCTGATCGCGCCGAGCGGTTGGTTCAGCTCGTGCGCCAGGGCGGAGGCCATCTCGCCCATCTCGCTGACACGGGACATGTGGACGAGCTCGGCCTGAAGCTCCTGGAGCCGGGCCTGGGTCTGCTGGCTCTCCGTCAGATCGTTGATGAAGCCGGTGAAGAACACTTGGTCGCCCGAGCGCATCTCGCCGATGGCGAGCTCCATCGGGAAGGTCGAGCCGTCCTGCCTACGGCCGGTCACCACCCGCGTGGTTCCGATGATGCGCCGCTCGCGGGTCCGCCTGTAGCGGTCGAGATAGCCATCGTGCTCGGCGCGCATCGGCTCCGGCATCAGCATGCGGACGTTCTGCCCGGTCGCCTCGGCCGCCGTGTAGCCGAACAAGCGCTCGGCCGCCGTGCTGAACGAGTGGATCGAGCCCACCTCGTCAATGACCACCATCGCCTCCGGAACAGTGTCGAGGATGGATTGCAGATGCGCCTCCCGCGCGCGCAGATCCGCTTCGGCGCGCTTTTCCGCGTCGATGTCGAGGACGACGCCCCGGTGCCGGACCGGGCGGCCTCCGGGATCGAGCTGCACCCCGCCGCGCGACCGAAGCCAGCAGACATGTCCGTCCGGCCGCAGCACGCGATAATCGACCTCGTAGCGTCCGCCCTCGCGCAGGGCCGTGTGGATCGCGTCCGCCCTGGCCTGGCGGTCGTCCGGATGAACCAGGGCCTGCGTGGCGGCGAAGGTATCGAGCTGCTCGGGCCGGACGCCGAACAGCTTGGCGCAGGTCGGCGAGATCGTGGCCCGACCGGTCGGAATGTCCAGCGACCAGATGCAGATGCCGACTTCGTCGAGGAGCTTGCGGAGTTCGTCGGCGGCCAGGATGCCGCCGGCCGGATCCGTGCCGGACGACACGATGGAATTCGTCATCGCTCCCAACCGAAGTGGTCACTTGGGCTGCGGTGCCGGGGGGCTTACCGGTTCGCCACCGGCATGATCCGCACATGACCTATAGCTCGCGCCCCGGATCGGCCAAAGCTAACTTGCTCGGAATCCGGACGTTCTTCGGTGCCGGCGACGGCAATCCGTCCCATCCAGTGCCGGCAGTCGGCTCGACCCCATCGGCAGCGTCGGCGGGGTTCGGCATGGCCGGTCTTGCGCTGAATCCTTGCGCTGAATCAAAGTGACCGCGCGGCAAAGGAGCCAATTTCGGGCCCGGTTCAAACCGGAGGCGACCCATGTCGAGAAGCACGCCAAACCCTCTCACGTCCATTCGCGACGTTCTGGTCGGCACCGCCGTGGAGAGCGAGCGCGAGGAATCCTCAGCGGCGATCGGCTACGGGTTGACGCTGGCGAAACTGGCCGGCGCACACCTGACGGTGCAATCGGCCTCCTGGCGGCTGTCGGGCGATGATTCCTGGCTCTGCGAGTTCGACAGCATCGGCGCGGCGGCGATCGATCGCCGCCTCGACGCCCTGGCCCGGTCCATCGCCGAACGAACCGCCGGGAATGCGGCCCAGGCCGGGATGATCTGCACGACGGAGACCCCGAGCCTGTCCTACCCGGAGGTGGTGAGCCGGCTCGCCGCCCGGGCGCGCCTGCACGACCTCGCCATCCTGGATGCCGGTCCGCGGACCTATGACCTCGACCGTGAGATGATCGAGAAGACGCTGTTCCATAGCGGTCGGCCTGTCATCGCCGTCCCGCCGGATCAGACGGCGTTTGCCGCGCGGCGCGTCATCGTCGCCTGGGATGGCAGCGCGCAGGCGGCCCGCGCCGCCAACGACGCCCTGCCGTTCCTCCGCGCCGCCGAGGCCGTCGAGATCGTGTCGGTCGGCGAGGACGAGGAGATCGAGGCATCGGTCCCGGGCGCCGAATTCGCCCCCCACCTAGCGCGGCACGGCGTGAGCGTGAGCGTCAACGACCTACCGGCCAGGGGCCCGGTCGCCGAGAGCCTTCGTGCCCAGGCCGGCCTGTTCCGAGCCGACATGATCGTGATGGGGGCCTATCGGCATTCCTGGACGCGGGAACACCTCTTCGGCGGCGTCACACTCTCGCTCCTGAGGAGCAGCCCCGTCCCGCTGTTCCTGTCCCATTGACGGCGCGAGGCGGATCATGAGCGATTGTAAATTGGCGGGTCCGGACGCCGACCCATCACGGGCTCCGGCTCGGCCGGGCCCGGTCGAGGGCAGACCGGTGCCGGACGATGCGCACCGGGGCGAGGCCGCTGCGCAGACGCCTGTCCAGAATCGGATCCCGTGGACGGCACCGCTGGACGAGGAGAAACTCCGAGCCCTGAAGGCCGGCTGGGGATTCCTAGAATGACAGGCCGGCGCAACCGCGGCGCTGAGGCGGCGGCGCCCCATCCGCGCTGATCACCGCGTCTGTCATCGCGCGACATGCGGGGCCTGTGCGAACCCCCGCATGACGTCGATCAGACGCCGCAGATGGTGCGGATCCGGTTGCGGCGACGTCCGCTCCACCAGGATCCTGATCAACCCGTCAACGAAGACCGAGGCGCCGGAATAGGCCAGCGACCAGTCCGGGAAACGACGTCCGTCGATGGCGTCGTACAGGAGAACCTCGACCTCCGCATGGCGTGGATCGCGACGGATGCTGTCCATCAACTCATCCACAGCAGCCCGCGGCCCCTCGAGGATCTGTGCGAACTGGCCCGGAGACGTGATCAGCGCGCCGGTGACCTGCAACCGCGCATTCCGGGCCCGTGACACCGCGACGATGTCGTCCACATCAGCGTCGCTCGCCATCCGCTGGCTGACGTAGAGAAGCGAACCTTCCATCCTCGTTCCCCTGACTACCTGAGGTCGCCTCCGATCCCGCTGCCTCCGAGATCGGCTTTCAAGCTGCGATGTAAGGCGCGTGCGCGCGCCGGGCCTCCTGTGCGTGGGACGGCACGACGAGCCCCATTCGAGCGATCGGCGTACCGAGGACGAGACCGCGTCAATCCATCAGTGGCTCATCAGGCAGCAGACCGGCGAGCGGTCGAGAAGGTCGCGCGTGACACCGCCGAGGATCCACTCCCGAAGCCGTGAATGGCCGTAGGCGCCCAGGACGATCAGGTCGGCATCCTGGCGCACGGCGAAGTCGATGAGTTCGTCGCCGGCCCGCCCGCATGTCCGCAAAGAGTGGGTGGTGACGCGCGCGCCATGCCGGGCGAGATGCTCCGCCACCGCCTCGGCGGTCCCGCCTCGACCGTCGTCGCCGACGGTGGCGACCAGGACATGGTCCGCGACGCGGAGACAGGGCAGGGCAGCCGACACGGCCCGCCGCGCCTCGGGACAATCCTTCCAAGCGACGAGGATGCGGGCGCCCTTGAGATGCCTGGCTCCCGGCGGCACGACCAGGACGGGGCGACCCGCTTCCATCACGGTCGGTCCCGGCCGCACGCCGAGCGGGCCCGCATCCGCGTCGTCCGATCCGCAGCGGCCGACGACGACGAGGTCGGCGGCGCATCCACACGCGACGAGATGCGCGATCGGGTCGGCAAAGGCCGCGTTCCAGGCCGTGCGGAGCCGAGGCCCCGCGCAGCGTTCGAACACGTCGCGCGCCTCATCCAGAAGCCTGCCTATCCGGTCCGCGTTCTGCTGGAGGTGGGCGACGGCGGCCTCGATATCGTTCACCAGGATCGGGACCGGAAGCGGGTGGGCGGCAACACCGGTCAGGGTCGCCGCGAACCGCCGAGCCAGGTCGGCGGCGAGGCCGATCCGGTCCGGCGCGGCACCACCGAGGTCGGCGGAGACGAGGATGTTCGCAAAACCCATGGCCGGCTCTGGCCTCCGTCGTGGAGACGGAAGCTGGCCCCTGGACGGCCTCGCCGCCTTGATTCAGCGCAACGATCAGCGCCGACGCGGGCGCGTCAGGAGGGCCGCAGGCTGGCCAGCCCTTCCCTCGCGCCTTCGCCGCTGCCGCCGAGGACGCGCATGGCGTTCAGGATGACGGCGACGTCGATGGCCTCCTGTAGGAGCGCCCCCTGCAAGGGCGAGAGGTAGCCCAGGGCCGCCGCGACCATGCCGACGACGGACAGCCCGAGACCAGCCAAGACGCTCTGCAACGCGATGGCGCGGGCCCGCCTGGCGATGCGGATGGCCTTCGGCAGGGGGGCCAGGCTGTCGACGAGAAGCACGATATCGGCCACCTCGGCAGCGGCTGCCGCCCCCCGCGCACCCAACGCGACGCCGAGATCGGCGGCTGCCAGGGCGGGCGCGTCGTTGATCCCGTCGCCCACCATCATCACCCTGCCGTTCGCCCGCTCCCGCGCGACGATGGCGGTCTTGTCCGCCGGGTCGAGGTCGGCCGCCACCGCGTCGATGGTCAGGCCGGCGACGAGCGTATCCGCGACGGCGCGCCTGTCGCCGGTGGCGAGCACCACCCGCGCGATGCCGGAGGCCCGAAGCTCGGCCAGCAGCCGGGCCGCGTCCGGCCGCAATGGGTCCTCGAAAACCAGGATGGCCGCCGGCATGCCGTCGACGGCGACCAGGACCGTCGCCGCGGCCGCGTTGCCTCCGCGAATGCCGTCCGGGGGCGGGAAGGCGATGCCGCGCGCACGCATCATGCGCGGGCCGCCGACCTCGACCTGCCGTCCCGCGACGAGACCGCGAATGCCTTCGCCGGGAAGCTCCGTCACCGCCGTGGGCGGCACGAGCGCAAGGCCGCGTCCTCGCGCGTCCTCGACCAGGGCGCGGGCCGTCGGATGGCCCGAGGCCTGGTCGAGGGAGGCCGCCAGCCTCAGGACGTCCGCCTCCGTGAAGGTCGGCAGGACAAACGCGGACTTCTGTCGCGCCCGGCCGAGCGTCAGGGTTCCGGTCTTGTCGATGACCAGGACCCGCACCTTGGCCAGGGCTTCCAGAGCACCGCCCCCCTTGACGATGACACCGATGCCGGCCGCTCGCGACAGCCCGGAGACCAGAGCGACGGGCACGGCCAGGATCAGGGGACAGGGCGTGGCGACGACCAGCACAGCCAGCGCCCGCAGGGGGTCGGCCGTGGCGGCCCAAGCGATCCCGGCCAGAAGCAGCGTCAGCGCGAGGAAGACGAGACTGTAGCGGTCGGCCATGCGGACCATTGGCGCCTTCTGGGCCCGAGCCGCTTCGACCAGCCGGACGATACCCGCATAGGTGCTCTCGGCGGCCCGGCGCTCGGCCACGAGGGTGAAGGGCGCCCCGACATTGAGCGTGCCGCTCACCACGGCAGCGCCCAGCTCGAAGGTGACCGGCCGCGCCTCGCCGGTGAGGCTCGCCTGATCGAGGACGGCCCGGCCCGCGCACACGCGGCCATCGACCGGAAGGACATCGCCGACCCGCACGAGGATGCGGTCGCCCGGCGCAAGGAGCTCGACGGGCACATCGCTCACGACGCCGCCCGCCTCGCGCAAAGCGGTGCGCGGCTGGCGGCCGACCAGAGCCGTCATCGCCCGACCGGCCCGCCCCGCTGCGTAGGCCTCAAGCGATTGCCCGCCTGCATACATCAGCGCGATGACGACGCCGGCCAGCGGCTGGGACAGCGCGACCGTGCCGCCCATGGATAAGGCTGCGACGAGGTCGAGGCCGATATCGCCGTGGGCCAAGCTGATCGCGATCCGGATCGAGAGAACCGCGAGCACGGTCACCGTGGGAAGCGTCCAGGCCCAGGCCGCGAAGCCGGGCTGTCCCTGGGCCTGCGCCCACAGGCCGACGCAGAGGCCGATCAGCGGGAGGATCGCGAGCCAGCCGCGAAGGCCCAGTAGCAGCGCTGTCAACCCGCGCCATCGCGTTGCGGTCGAGCCCACGGCCATCCCTTTATTTTCGCGGCTGCCGCAGCTTGCGCCCGACGGGCTTCACCGGATATTCGAGCGTCGACGAGGCAATGACTTCGATGAATCGCCGGAATACCCGCGTCCGGGTAACAGCTATCGCGGGTCGCTGCGCCGCCACGAGACTGAGCCGTGGCCTGTCCACCTCAGCATGCGTGACCCATCATGTATTCGTAACCCGGCCTGTCACTGCGTTGCGATGGATCAAGATCATGGATCTCTGTACCGCTCGGCTTCCCGGGCGGATCAATTGCCATTCGTCGTCGCGCTATGGAGCGCCGACACCCGCCAGCAGCGCACCGGATCTTGTGTTCCGGCGACCCAGGGTCGCTACGATGCAACAGCTTCCGACCCGGTGCGGTCGATAATGCCGCGCCGGGCCGTCGTGGGCAGGCGCCACGACTGATTTCGAAGCCCCGCCCCGTGTCGAGCGGGCCTTTTTCATACAGCCACGCGAGATCCGCGCAGCGTCACGCTCGCCGCGAGGATGACCGAGCGTAGTTCGGCCGGCCGGACCGGCTTTGACAGGATCGGGACATCCGTCCTGGCGAGATCCTCCTGCACGCGCCCCGCATCGTGGCCGCTGATGACGACGACCGGGACGTCCCGCCCCAAGGCCTCCTGCACCGCCGCGATGCACTCTGTCCCGGTCACGCCGTTCCCGAGTTCGAAATCGGTGATGAGAAGGTCGGTTGCGGTGATGGTCTTCGGGATCGTCGGTTCCGGCTGGACCTGACATCCCCAGCGCCGGAGCAGGTCGGCGGTCGCGGCCAAGACGGCCTCGTCATCCTCGACCAGCAGGACCCGCAACCCGTTGACGGATGCCGCCGGATCGAGCGCGGGCTTGCGGCTCGCCTCGGCCGGCCTGCCGACGATCGGCAGCGGCCCGAAGGTCACGCAGGTGCCGTGGAGCGGGACGGAGCGAAGCCTGAGCTCCAGATCCAGGAGTTCGCAGAGACGGCGCACGATGGGCAGGCCGAGACCGACGCCGTCGATGTCTTTGTCGCCCCGCTGGCGAACCCGATAGAACTCGTCGAACACCTTCGTTTGATGCTCCGGCGCGATGCCCGGGCCGCGATCATAGACCTGGACGGCGAGCCCGCCCTTACGCCGACGGCAGGCGATCAGGATCGGTCGTCCGGGCGCGTATTTGATCGCGTTGTTGACGATGTTCTGGAGCATCGTCGTGAACAAGGCGCGGTCGGTCTCCACGATCACGCGGCATGCGCGGCTGCGCAGTTCGGTCCCCGTACGCTGAGCGGCCTCCGAATTCTGGCGCAGCACATCCTCGATGATGTCATCGATCGCGACGGGTTCGATCCGGGGCTGGACCTTGCCGCTGTCGAGGGTCGAGACATCCAGCAAGGACTTGAACAGTCGCGACACGCTCTGCAAGGACCGGTCGATATTGTCGACCATCTGGAGTTCCTTGGCGCCGAGATTGGCATCGCGCAGGCAGGCGGTGAACAGGCTGATCGCGTGGATCGGCTGGCGTAGATCGTGGCTCGCCTGCCCGAGGAAGCGCGACTTGGCGAGGTTCGCCTCCTGCTCCCGCTGGTAGGCGCCGCGCAAACGATTGAGCAGGATGTAGATGTAGTTCGGCACCAGAAGGGTGATGATGAACAGCGTCACGACCAGGAACGGGTTCTGACGCCAGTAGGCGCTGAAGAACGTCGTCACCGCCATCGAGGCGAGCGCCAGCCCGGTGGTGATCTTGAGGTCGGTCTGACCGTGGCGCAGGCCATTGCCGACGATGATCCGGAGCACGATCACGTAGAGCGGCACGAACGGCGCGCCGCCGATCGCCATGGCATAGGTGATGCCGGCGAAATCGAGGCTGGTGGTGAAGGTGCGTCGCAATCGGTTCTCGCCCGGGTGATGCGAGATCCACCAATACATCCCGACGGACAGAACCAAGTGGATCGGCACCAGATAGACGATCAGATACGTTTCCGGCGGCGCATAGCCGAGAAGGATCTGTGGAACGAGGTACAGGCACACGGATCCCATGGAGACGATGCGGATGAGTGCTTGCGCCGTCTCGTCGTCGGCGTTGCCGCCGCGATGGCGTCGTGCGGCCGTCATGGCACGATCAGGGGGTGCGGATGACGGATCCGGCCTTCGATCGAGGCCTGCCCTGAACCTCGCCGCAAGCCCGGTCCAGTTCGGCCGTCGGGCTGTCAAAGGTCCTTGCCAAGGCTGCATCGAAGCCGTCCGGTGTTTGCCGGGCCTCGCCGATCGCAGCCTTCTGCCGTCGCGTCGGATCCTGAAGCGGCGCTGCAGGACAGCCACCGCGGATCTCGGCCGCGACATGCATCCGGCCGCCGATCGCGACCCTGTTCGCCGGTTCTACGAAAACCCTGATGACATGACCACGTGTTTCCAGAACAAACATCAACGCAGAATTGTCTTGTGTGCCATGTTTTGCAGTGCGCTCTGATGATTGTTAATAAAATGATCTTAATAATTAGGTGTGTTGAACAAACAAAGCGCCGATCCCGACAAATAATGGGGCCGCGTGACGCTCAATGATCGCGACAGGTTCCGGGACCGGGTCGCTGGCTCACACGGATGCCATTGTCATCGGGCCATCCGTATCAACGGTAGGTGCCGGATGCCTCGTCGAACCGGTAGATCCGGGCATCGCGTTCCGATGCCGGCCGGACTTTGCCGTCCGGGCCGGCCAAGGTTCCGGTCAGCGTGACGCGGATCGGCGGCCATGCGGTGGGTCTGGCGGAATCCTCCGGAAGGATCTCGAGACGGCCCATGCTCTTGCCCATCTGGCAGGGTTGGTCGCCATCGGGCTCATCGCAGGCGGCACTCTCGTCGGAACCGGCCTCCACCTCACCGGCCAGTGTCCACCGCAGTGGCGTTTCCCTGAAATGCAGCAGGAGGAACGCGAAGCTGCGTGAGCCCGCGGACCCGTAAGAGGTCAGGCGCACCCCCATCATCACACGCCCGCCGCTCACGGCGCTGACGACCGCCCCCCGGCCTTCGTCGATGTCCGGGGCGTCACCGTTCCTGTTGCCGGTACCGACTTTCCCGACCTGAAGCTGAACGCCCTTCAGACGCCAGCGCGTGTCCTCGAGCGCAAAGGTCGCGGCGGCGACCGTCCGTGTATTGGGTGTGTCCGGGTCCTCGCCGGGCGCGGGGAGCGTCGCGAACCCGGTGAACCACCGTCCGGTCTCCGTAGAGAATGCGGCGCCGTACCAGAACTCCGCCGAACGGCCGTCCTTGGCCCGGCAGGTCTTGGTGTCCTGGCTTGCAGGCCGCCCGCAGATTGCCGCCAGCACGGTCTCATTCGCGGGCGCGCCGATCTCCGGGGCAGCTCGGGAAGGCGACACAATCGATGCCGCGGCCAGAGCCAGCCCCAGGACCATCAATCTGCGCAGTCGGGTCGAACGCCCGATAAGACCGCCGGATCGCCTCATGGCGCCCTGCATAGCCAGAGACAAGGCCAAGCTTAAACTAGGACACCTGTACTATGCGCCCCGGACCGGGAGGTTCGGATCGGACCACCGCCGCGCATCGTGCCGTACGGAGATCGGGCTCGCCGTCTGCAGGGGAGTCGTCCTGTTTACCCGCACAGACCGGCATTGGCGGCCTTGGCCGCCGCTGCGGATCGGGAGCTGACATCGAGCGCCCGCAGGAGCGCCGAGACGTGGATCCGGACCGTGAATGGGGAGATGTTGAGCTCCCGGGCGATCTCCTTGTTGGTGCGGCCCAGGGCGACGAGGCGCAGGACATCCTGCTGGCGCTGCGTCAGGCAAGGCAGGGTGCAACGGGGCGCCGCGAGAACCGGAGCGGGGTTTCGTTCGATGACGAAGGCTCCGTCGCGAATCGCCGCGATCGACGTCGCGATATCTGCCGCCGGCACCGACTTGCCGATGAATCCATCGGCGCCTGCGGCCATCACGGCCTCGATCGCGTCGTCGTCCTCGATCATCGAGACGATGATGATGGAGGCCTTCGGGAACTCCGTGCGCAGGGCCCCGATGGAATGCCGGGGATCCAGGCCGGGAAACAGCAGGTCGAGGAAGAAGACCTGGGGCGGCGGCCCGGCGCGCGACAGCGCCCGAACATCGTCCATCGTGGCCGCCTCGTGGATTGTCGCCTGCGGGTAGAGCCGTTCGGCGATATGCCTCAACCCCTCGCGGAACAGGGGATGATCATCGGCGACGACGATTCGTTCTCTCGCCCAGCCGGTCATCCAACTCCCGATCGTCACATACGCTTGGGTGCAGTCCCTGACGGGACAGTCCGACCTTTAATGCCAAGCTGGCGGCTCGGGCAGTCAAGGCCAAAACCCTAGTCCAAATGCACTAGTAGACCGGTTTTGGTCGCCTGCCTAGAAGCAGTTTCCCGCAGCGTTCATGCATTTGCGGGATAATTCGAAATCTCTGGCAACTGAAGCGCGCTATTCCGGCAATCGAAAGCATAATCTTCTCGAAGTATTTACGCTCAACAACGTTCAGGAACCGGACGGATGTCGAACATTGAGCATCAGGCTCAGGCGCAGAACAAGATTGCTGGCCAGAAGGCGCCCGCGTCCGCTGGGGCTCCGGCCAAGCCGCCGCTTTCGCCGAGTGTGATCGCCATCGCCGGAGGCATCGTAGCCGCTGGTGCGATCGCGGGGATCCTGCTGCTGGGAGGTGGCGAGAAGGTCGGCACGCCCGAGCGGCCTGCTCTGAGCCTGATCAAGAAGACCGATATCGATAAGGCTGCCGACACGCTGGCGCCCGAGGAGAAGGACAAGATCGTATCCGAGGCCAAGGCCTGCCAGGCGCCCCTCGCCAACATGCGCATCTCGAAAACCACCGCCGACGCCGGCGGCGTGGTCCGCATCCGGGCAGGAAACTACCTCTCGCCGGCTTTCAACGTGGCCGATGGGCCGATCAACGTCGCGGTGCCGTTCCCGGGCCCCTACGAGGCCGGCAAGGGCGAGGTCGTCATCGAAGGCGCGGCCAAGGACGTATTCGTCGAGTTCACGCCTGGCCTGAAGATCGACACGACCGCGGGCGTCCGGCGGGTTCCGGTCTTCTGGGACACCAGCAAGCCGTGCGGGGGCTGAGGGATGTCGAAGCAGGCCATCATCCCGTTCGTCATCTCCGGACTTGCCGTCGCCGTCCTGACGCCGCTGCTGCTGAGCACCGATTACGGCCCGGTCGCCTGGTGGAACGCCGCCGGAACGGAGATGAGATGGCGGGCTGCGATCGGGATCGCCGTCGGCCTGTTCGCTGCGCTCGGCCTCCTGGCGACCGCGACCGCCGCCCGCAAAGCCGAGGCCGCCCTCGGTCAGCCCGCCGGCGGGATCATGAGCCTGCCACGCCTGATCCTCGCGCCGCGCCGTGTCGTGGAGCCGCGCTCGCCCGAGGACGTCATCGCCACCCTCGAGGGCATGGTCGGGCTCGCGCCGGTCAAGCGCGAGGTGAATGCCCTGATCGCCCGGCTGGAAGTGGAGCAGCGCCGGCGTGCGGAAGGCCTCCCGGTTTCGGCGATCAGCCAGCACATGATTTTCACCGGGCCTCCCGGCGTCGGCAAGACCGAGGTCGCCCGGGCGATCGGCGAGATCTTTCGCGCCCTCGAAGTCCTGCGCCGGGGCCATCTCGTCGAGGTCGATCGGGCCGGGCTGGTGGCGGGCTATGTCGGGCAGACCGCGGCCAAGACCCTGGAGAAATGCCAGGAGGCGCTCGACGGCATCCTGTTCATCGACGAGGCCTACACGCTCGCCGGCGGGGGCGGCGGCAACGACTTCGGCAAGGAAGCGATCGACACCCTCCTCAAGTTCATGGAGGACCATCGCGACCGGATCATCGTGATCGTGGCCGGCTACACCAACGACATGCGCCGGTTCATCGACACGAATCCGGGGCTCGCCGGGCGCTTCACCAAGACGATCGAGTTCCCGCCCTACAGCCCGAAGGATCTGTGCGAGATCCTGAAACGGATGGCGGCCCGCCAGCACTTCGCCCTTCCCGACGGGTTCGAGGCGGCGCTGACGCCCTGGCTCGCGCAACGCGCCCGCGCGGAGGATTGGTCGAATGCCCGCGAGATGCGCACGCTCCTGGAAAAAGCCCGCGAGGCGCAGGCGGCCCGCGTCGCCGTTCAGGGCGGCGACCTGAGCCGCCTCGAGATCGTCGATCTGCTCCGCGCGACGGGTGAGGACGCCTGAGGACGAGGCCCCACCCGAACCGCGCAACGCTGCGCCCGCCCAGCATCAAGGCTCGTCAACCCCCATGGAACGCCTCGACAAGCATCCTGCGGCCGTCTTCCTGGTGATCGCCGGCGGCGCGACCGCCCTCCTTCTGGCCCTGCGGCCGGACCTGCTCGGCCCGCTCATGGCGACGCCCTCGGCGCTGCTGCGCAACGGCCTGATCCTCGGTGGTCTCGCGACCGGCCTGCTGGCGGCGAGCTACATCCCGGCCCGCATCGAGAACATGCGGCGGGCGCTGGACCAGGCCCGGGCGAGCCGGAAGATCCGGCCGATCCAGTTCGTGGATGACGGGGCGGCGGTGGAGAAGAAGGATCTTCTCGCCACGGCGCTCGCGACCCTGGACGGCATGGTCGGCCTGGCGCCGGTGAAGCTGGAGGTCAAGGGCGTCATCGCCCGGATGCAGGTCGAGCAGCAGCGCCGCGCCCAGAACCTCCCGGTGGCGGCGATGAGCCAGCACATGGTGTTCACCGGGCCACCGGGCGTCGGCAAGACCGAGGTGGCGCGCGTGCTCGGGAACGTCTTCAAGGCGTTGAAGGTGCTCCGTAAGGGACATCTGGTCGAGGTCGACCGCGCCGGCCTGGTGGCGGGCTATGCCGGCCAGACCGCGATCAAGACCCTGGAGCGCTGCAAGGAGGCGCTCGACGGGATCCTGTTCATCGACGAGGCCTACGCCCTGGCGCCCGGCGGCGGGGGCGGCAGCGACTTCGGCAAGGAGGCGATCGACACCCTCCTCAAGTTCATGGAGGACAACCGCGACCGGATCATCGTGATCGTCGCCGGCTACACCAACGACATGCGCCGGTTCATCGATACGAATCCCGGTCTGGCGAGTCGCTTCACCAAGACGATCGAGTTCCCGCCCTACAGCCCACCCGAACTCGCCGAGATCCTGAAGCGGATGGCCGGGAGCCAGGGCTTCGTCCTGCCGGACGGGTTCCAGAAGGAGCTGATCCCCTATGTCGGCGCGCGGTCCAAGGCCGAGGACTGGGCCAATGCCCGGGAGATGCGCACGGTGCTGGAAAAGGCCCGCCAGGCGCAGGCGATGCGCCTGGCGGCCAATCCAGGCGGCGACATCAACCGGCTCGAACTGTCCGACATCGCCGCGGCGCTGGGCCGTCAGGCGGCGGGCGCGGTGGACATGGACGAGGCCCGGAAGGTCATCGCGCGTCTGGACGCGATGATCGGGCTCGCGCCGGTCAAGCAGCAGGTCAAGACCGTGGTGGCGCGGGTCCTGGTGGATGCCAAGCGGCGCGCGGAGGGCATCGAGGTCGGCGCGGTCAGCCAGCACATGGTGTTCACCGGACCGCCCGGCGTCGGCAAGACCGAGGTCGCCCGCATCATGGGCGACATCTTCAAGGCCCTCGGTGTCCTCCGGAAAGGCCACGTGGTCGAGGTCGACCGCGCCGGCCTGGTGGCGGGCTATGTCGGCCAGACCGCGACCCGGACGCTGGAGCGCTGCAAGGAGGCGCTCGACGGCATCCTGTTCATCGACGAGGCCTACACCCTGGCCGCCGGCGGCGGGGGCGGAAGCGATTTCGGCAAGGAGGCGATCGACACCCTTCTCAAGTTCATGGAGGACAATCGCGACCGGATCATCGTGATCGTCGCCGGCTATACCGACGACATGGCCCGGTTCATCGATACGAATCCGGGGCTCGCCGGGCGCTTCACCAAGACGATCGAGTTCCCGGCCTACGATCCGTACGATTTGGTCGAGATCCTGCGCCTGATGGCGTCGCGGCAATCGTTCCGCCTGCCGCCGCGCTTCGAGACCCTGCTGATCCCGTGGATCGAGCAGCGCGCCCGGGCGCGCGACTGGTCGAACGCCCGCGAGATGCGGACGCTCCTGGAGAGGCTGCGCGAGGCCCAGGCCATCCGGCTGTCGAGCGATCCGCTGGGCGATCACGGGCAATTCGAATTGGTGGATGTCGAGCGCGCCCTGCAGGGCCGCGGCGGCGGCACCGTGTATCCGGCGACGGCGTCGTGATCCGGTCGAAACGATGAGCGTCGCGCGAGAGGATTGGCTCCGCGCGCACGGAGCCTTGTGGTACGGCGATGCCAGCTACCGGCTGGCGTGGTTCGTCCTGCCGCAGGCCGTTACCTGCGCGGTGGCGGGCCTGTGCCTGGCGCTCGCCGCGCATGGCGAATGGGGCCGGCCGGCGACCGCCTCGAAGGAGCGGCTCGCGGAACTCACGGCCCTGCGCGATCGGGCCGGAAAGAACGGCGACCGCAAGGCGTTCGAGGAACTGAGCGCGGCAGCCGCGCGCAACCAGATCGACGCGTCGACCAAGCTCGGGACGCTCTACGATCCCCTGACAGCCCCGTATTTTCCGAAGAAGCCGTCGCCGGACGACTTCTCCCGGGCCACCGCGCTCTACGGCCCGGGTGCCGCCGCCGGCGAACTCCTGGCGGTCACGCGTCTCGCCGACGTGCTCCTCGACCCGGCGAATCCCAACGGTGACATGAAGCGCGGCTGCCGCCTCGCCCAGACCTGGATCGACGATCCGGAGACGCTCAACCGCACGATCACCGGGGAGGAGCGCCTCACCGTCAAACTGGCCAAGTGCTACGTCCACCCCGAGAGCGGCTTGCCGCAGAACCCGGTCCGGGCGGGCGAATTGGTGACCGCGGTGCTGTGGCGCAAGCATCGGCCGACGATCGACGCCTTCATCAACAATCTCGGCGCGCAGGACCCGGCGCTCATAACCGGCATCCAGCGGCACCTGGCCGAGCAGGGGCGCTACATCGGGCTCGTCGATGGGCGTCCCAACCCGGCCCTGATCACGGCCCTGCAGGTCGAGGCGGGCATCAAGGATACGCTCGCCACCCCGAGGCCGGAACCGCGCCGGGTGACGCCGAGCGGACCGGCTCCCGAGGTGTTGGCGCTCGCCGGCGCGGCCCGCACCGATCGCCAGGCGTTGGCGCGCCTGAAGAGCCTGGCCGAGTCCGGGAATGCCGACGCGCTGATCTTCTATGCCGACCTGTTCAACCCGGTCAGCAACAAGGGCGAGGTCTTCGCGCCGGATGCGCAGGTCGCCGTCGCCTATTACGAGCGGGCCGCGGCAGCAGGCCAAGGCAGGGCCGCCTCCCAGGCCGCCGCGATCTACGACGAGGGCTGGGGCAACGTCGCGAAGGATCCCAAGAAGGCCGCAGCGCTCGCGATACAGGCCGTCGATCTCAAGGACTACCAGATGGAATTCTGGCTCCTGTTCGAGGAGGGCAGCAGCTGGAGCGGCGCCTTCTGGGGGGCGCTCCAGGCGGAATTGAAGGCCCGCGGCTTCTACACGCTCCCGGTCGAGAACAAGCGCAACCCCGCCGTCATCACGGCCGTGCGCGCATATCTGAAGGCGAGGTCATGAGCGGCACCGATCGAGTCAGAGCGCACGCGGCGCTCTGGTACGCGGATGCGCGTTACCGCCTCGCCTGGCTGGTCTTGCCTCAGGCCGCCATCGCCCTCGCGGCCGGCCTCGCCCTCGCGGTCCTGAAGCCGACCGGCGAATGGGGCAAGCCGGCCGACAGCAAGGAGGACGAGAAGCTCTACCACGAATTGCTGGATAAGGCCGGCAAGGATGGCGACAAGGCCGCCTTCGACAAGCTGAAGGCCGGGGCGGATGCCGGCAATATCTCGGCGCGCTCGTTCCTCGGGACGCTCTACAATCCGGAATGGGCCTCGCTCTACCCGAAGAGCCCGGTGAAGGCCGACGCGGCCAAGGCCCTGACCTACTACCAGCAGCCCGCCGACCTCGGTTATCCCGGCGCCCAGCGCGGCATGACCGAACTGCTGCTCAATCGCGGGCGCGGGCAGTACGACCTCAAGCGCGGGTGCCGCTACGGCCTCGCCTTCTACGGAAATCCGGCCGCGATCCGGGACAACCACTTCGATTCCTGGTCGACGCTGTTCTGGATCGCAGGCTGCTATATCGACTCGGACAGTGGCATGCCGCGCGACGCGCAGAAGGCCGCCGACATCTACATGGATACGGTGGCGGCCAAGCTGCCCCTGTCCGTCACGACCTTCACCGACGACCTCGGACGCCAGCCGCCCGATCTCGTGGCGGCGATCCAGCGCAATCTTGCGCGCCGCGGCTTCTATTCCGGTCCGGCCGACGGATCGGCGACGCCGCAGACGCTCGCGGCCGTGCGGGCGTTGGCCGGCAAGGCTGCCGGAACGGGCGGCGGAAACACCGGGAGGCCTGTGGGCAACACGCCGCCGGCACCGCCATCCGGGCCGAAGCCGACCGTCGAGGAACTCATCGCGCTCGCCAAGAGCGCGACCACCAACGCTGCCGACGAGGCGAAGCTCCGCGACCTGGCGGAAGGCGGCACGATGGTCGCGCAGTACCTCTACGCGCAGCTTCTGTCCCCGACCAACACGGTTCAGCGGATCACCGCCCCCGATGCCGCCCGGGCGATACAGTATTTCGAGCGGCTGGCGCGCGAGGCGTCCTTCGCCCCCGCCGCGACCTCGGCCGCCTTCCTGTACGATATCGGCGCCCCGAACCTGCCGCGCGATCCCGAGAAGGCGGCGGACATGACGATCCGCGCCCTCGAGCTGAAGGACGCGGACATCCTGAAGAACATCGAAGAGGACAAATGGGGCGCCGGCTTCTGGGCCGCCCTGCAACAGCGCCTCGCCCAGCGAAACCTCTACCAGGGCCGTATCCTCGACCAGCGCAACGACCGGACCGTCCAGGCGGCGCGCAGTCTCCTCGGCAAGCAATAGGCGGCGGGCATCATGGCTCTCGATCGTGTGACGGCTCGGATCCGGACGGCCCGGTATCGGCTCGCCCTGCTGCTCTGCGCCATCGCGGTCGGCCCTCTCCTGCCGGAGGCCGCGCAGGCCCAGATCCGTGTGCGCCAGGCCGATTGCTTCCTCGAGGCCGACGGCAAGACCTACATCGACGGTCCCTGCGAGTTCCTGACCGACCCCCGCAGCTACGGGAATGGCGGCTTCCGCCTCGCCAGCTACGAGAACGGCTATCTGCGCTACGGCGCGGTTGTCACGGTGACGGCTCCCGGCAGCGGCATGGCAAACTGGACCGAGAGGCCCGGATCAAAGCCCGACGATGGCCCCTCCGACATCGTCAGATCCCCCGGCGGCGCCTGCTGGACCGGATCGCGCGTGCGGGCCTGTGCCTGGAAGATCGGGGAAGGCCGTCCGGGCTTCACGGCCGCGGCCGCACCACCCGATCCCGGCACGGCCCGTACCGCCGATTGCCTGCTGGAAGTCGGGGGCGAAACCCGCATCGACGGGCCCTGCCAGTTCCGGCCGGATACCGGGCGCGACGGCGGGCGCGGGTTCGAGGTGCGCTCCTATGTCGGCGGCAAGCTGGACATGATCGCCCAACTCATCCGCGATCCTAAGGCACCGCTGGAGGCCACCGGTTTCTGGAACCGCCGTTCCGGCGCGCTCCGGGCAGCCGATCCCCTCGGCGGCCTATCTCCGAACGGCCCGTGCTGGGAGAACGGCGATGTCCGGCTCTGCGTCTGGCAGCCGGGCCAACCCCGCGGCGCCTGGAACCGGCGCGCCGGCGACCGGTCGGCCGAGGCACGATCGGCGCCTCCCCCGGCGCCGCCCCCGCCTGCGCCCCGCGACACCGCGGAGGCGAAGGATCCGCCGCCCGGCACGTTCCTGAAGCTGTCCTTCATGGGCCGCTGCGAGTCCCTGGTGATGGACGGGGAGGACCTCACCGCCATCTGCGTCCCGGCGGCACAGAACACCTCCGTCATCGGCAGCGCGAAGGCCGGGTTCATCTTCGGCACCACCGACGGCAAAGCCATGGCGTTCATGGCGTCAACGAAGGGCTTCGTCGAAGGCGGCACCCTGCACCAACCCATCGACGAGCTCGTCTACGCCGAGCGCGACCAATCGAAGATCAAGGTCAAGGGCACCTGCGAGATGCCCAATCCGATGGGCGGCCCCGTGGTCATCACGTGCAACGCCCAATCGGCGAACAGCACCTATGCGGTCCGGTTCCGCACCGACGGCAGCAAGCCGACCCTGGAGCAATCCGCACCGAAGTGAGCGTCCCGCCACGGACAGCGAGCACCCCGACCGCGTCACATCCGAGGAGCAAACCCATGGGACGAAGCATCCTGAGGACGGCCGTAGCTGCGGGCGTCTCGGTGGCGCGGTCCGGCCTCGCCGGTGTCCTCGCGCTCAGCCTGACGCTGCCGTCCTGGGCAGAGACCGTGAGCATGAACGCCCGCCCGGGCCAGCGGGCCTTCCTCCAGGGCTTCACCCATTATTTCCCGGATCAGGGCTGCCGCTCGCAGGCGGCCTCGATCGAGCTCGTCGCGCCACCGCGGGGCGGACGGATCGAGCAGCGGCGCGAGTTCAAGGTCCTCAGCGGCAAGCTCGATCAGACCGGCGGTTCGATCGACGTCGTGGACGGCTGCGAAGCCGTCAAGAAGGATTCGATGTCGATCTACTATACGGCGCGGCCCGATTTCTCCGGCCTCGACACGCTGTCCGTCGCCGTGACCTTCGGAGACGGTTCGACGGTCCCCTACACGTTCAGGATCAAGGTGGCGGACGTCGAGCGTCGCCAGGCTCCGGCGGTGACCCGAGCGCCGGCCCCGCGCGACGGCGACCCGGGTCGAGCAGCCCAGACGGCGCGCGAAGCCCCTGCGGAGCGAGCGGCCAGCACGGGCGACTTCCTCCGCGATACGGTTCGCCAGGCAACGCCCACGTCCAGACCCGCCGCGGCTGCCGCGCCTCCGAAGGCGGCCGCCCCGACCGAGACGGACGCCCCGATACCGCAGCCTCCTGCGCCGCGCGCAATGATGCCGCCCCCGAGCCCCCGGCCGCCGGCCATGCCCCAGCTCTGAAAAGCCCGGACCTGCGCCGGATGACGGGGTCACCACTCAAAGTCCGCGAAGATCGCCAGATCTTCGCCCAACCGCGATGTCCGGGCGGCACCGTAGATACCGCGCCATCGAATGGAGCCCGGAGATGTCTGCACGCATTCATGTGCCACCGTGCCAGAAGACCGGATGCGAAAGAATGTGGCCGGTCGTCTTCAAACGAGACGCGGCTTTTGCTGTCGTCCTGCCTGACCGGTCCTGCCTGTTCGCGATGCGGCTCGATCTTCAACGGCGAAAACCCATGACGACGATTCCATGGACGTCTCGACAGAGCGGACGGGTCGAGCGCCAGGGCAAGCAAACGACTCGGGAGGAGGTGACGATGCGATGGTTCGACCGTGGGTCCGGCGCCGCCGTGCTGGGTGCGGTCTTGGCCCTCAACCTCGCCGCCGCGGGGCGGGTCGCCGCGCAGGCCCAGCAATCGGTGCCGCGCGTCGAGTCCGCCGTGACGGATCTGCGCTTCGTCACTTTGAGCGATCTGCCGCGGGCCCCCGAGCGGCGGGCGGCGCGCGACGCGTGCAACGATGTTGCGGTGCCGGCGCGGTCCGAGGCGGCACGATCGGTCGCCGAGCGCGGCTGGTCGATCACGGGGGAGGCTGCGCTCGGCCGCTACCGGGCGGTCAGCTTCGCTGGCCACCTCGGCCGCGGTCCAAGCGGCACCTGCCTGATCGGTGACGGCAATGTCGGCGTGTTCGACGGGCAGCGTCTCGTCGCCCTAATCTACGGACGCGACGGGGCGCAGCGTATCGGCCGTATCGGCGCGCGCGACGACGGCACCGTCCGAATCTGGGACGGTGATGGACAGCGTCTGCCGGTCGGCGACCTGACGGTGCGTGCGGACGGAAGCCTCCTGCTGGCTTCGCTCCCGAGCGAAGACACCGTCTGTGGGGGACGCGGATCGGTTCCCGCCATCACCACCATGCCGATCGACAAGGCGCGGGCCGCCCTGATCGCCAAGGGCTGGACGCCAGTTCGCGGCGCACCGAGCCCGGATTCCCGAGAGCAGGACCTCGCCCGGCAAGGCATCATCGAGGTCGACAGCTGTTCCGGGACCGGACTGGCCTACTGCGCCTTCGCGTATACCGGCCCGGCGGGCAGGCTCTCGGTGACGACCATCGGCGACGCGGAGATGCCAGAAGTGTCTGCCTACGAGGTGACGTGCCGATGAGCCGATCATCCCGCGGCGGATTGCCGATCCTGGTGACGGCCATGCTCCTGTGCGGCCCCGCCGCAGCCGGGTCACCGGTCCAGCACTATAGCAACGACCGCTTCGGCTTCTCGGTCGATCTTCCGGCCGAACTGATCGCCGAAACACCACCCGATAACGGCGACGGACAGGCCTTCCACGCCCCCGACAACACGTTGCGCGTGACGGTCTCGGGCCTGAACAACGCGCTCGACCAGACTCTGCCGGACTTCATCGCGTCCGACCGCGCGCGCTGCCGGCACCAGCCGCCGGACTACCTCCTGGAGCGGCCGGACCGCATCGTCTTTTCCTGCATGACCGCGGACGGCATCCTCTATCAGAAGACCATCCGGTCGGGCCGCGGGACCGACACGGCTTTCGTCAGCCTGCGCATCCGCTACGCTGCCAGCGAAAAAGCCCGGTGGCAGGCGGCGGTTGTCACCGCGTCGAACACCTTCCGGATCCCGGCTTCAGCGCGGGAGCGATGAGGGCGCGACATTCTCAACGGTTGCGGGCGGCTGAATCGCGTCTGCGATAAGCGACCGACACGCGCCAGGTCCGAAATCCGGCGACATTTTCACCGCCCACCCGGTGACCCCTCCCGCAAATGATGCTTAGGCGGATCATCCCGAGCCGCCGGAGGTGCCGATGAAGCAGATTGAGGCCATCATTGCGTGGACGCCCGCGCGATGGGCCGAGCTGAAGCCCGAGACGGCGGGGCAGGTCGTCGTGGTGTCGGTGCCGGACGAAGCCGGCACCTCCAAACGCTACATGATGCGGGCGGGCGCCAGTTCCTCCGCGCTGGCCGCTTTGTCGGACGAGGCGCGGATCGCCCGGCTGTTCATCGATTTCCAGACGCTCGTGGTCCGCGACGGCCTCGATCCGCAGACGGTCCACCAAGCCTTCCTGGCGATCGACGAGTACCGGTTCCGAATCGCGCCGGACACCGAGGGCGCCGAATTCGAGGACCCGCCCGAGGAGGATTGAAGGCGCCGGTGAGATCGCGGTCGGACTGGGCCGCTGCGCGGTCTCGACGGCAGCCGACGGTTTCAGAGGTCTGCCGTCAGCGACAGTTTGAAGGTGCGCGGCATGCCAAGGATCAGTTTGCCGGCGCCGGTCGAGGCGTAATAATCGCGGGCGGCGATATTCTCGACATTGAAGCTCGCGATCAAAGGTGTGTCGTTGATCGTGAACCGATAGCGCATACCCAGGTCGAAGCGCGTCCAATCCGGGATCTTCTGGGTGTTCGCCTGGTCGTAATACTGCGCGGCCGTGTAGAGCACCCGACCCGCCAGCGAGGCGCCTGGAAGCAGATGGCGCGGCAGGTCAACCTCCGCGGTGAGGTTGAGTTGCACCGCCGGAACGCCGGGCGCGACCTTGCCGTCGAACGCACCGCCGGCGGTTTTAACCAGCCGGCCGTCGAGCAGTGTGATGCCGCCCAGGAGGCGCAGGCCATCGACCGGCGAGCCGAAGACGTTGAAATCGATACCGTGATTGTGCTGCTCACCGGTCAGCCCGTAGATCCGGGTGACCGGGTCCAGGAACGGTGACGGCAAGGCGATATCGTAGAAGGCGAGCGTCAGGCCGAGTTCGCCGAGATCGAACTTGGCGCCCGTCTCGAGTTGGGTGGACACGGTCGGCGGGAAGACCGCGCCGGCATTCCGGGCGTCGCTGGGCGCCGTCGGACCGAGGCTCAGACCTTCGGCATAGCTGGCGTAGAGCGACATCCACGGCACGGGTTTGACCACCAAGCCGGCGAGCGGCGTGACGGCACTCTTGGCGTAGGTGGACGCCAAAGCGGCCGTGACAGGATCGTAATTCCTGGTTTCGACGGATTGCCCGCGGACCCCGACGATCAGATCGATGACGTGCGGGACGACCGATACGGTGTCGACCGCCGCCAATCCCTTCAGCTCAGCCGGTTGTTGCGCGACGATTCTCGGAATGTGGGCGAAGTTCGGCGGCAGGCTCGCCAGGGGCCTGTAGAGGTTGGAGACCACGGACGGTCCGAGGCCGGACGCGTACGGATTGTCGTTGCTGTACGCCGTCCCCACGATGGCGACCGCATGGTGGACGGTGCCGGTCTCGAAGCTGCCGCGGATTCCAACCTCGGCCGTGAGCTGCGACTGTCGATCCGGGAAGAGGATCGTCCGCCCGTTCAAGTCCCCGCGGGCATTGGTGATCGTGAATGTGGGAAAGGTGAAGAACTCGCTCGTCCAGGAGCCGCCGCCGGCCGCGAAGAGCGTCCAGTCCGGCGCGACGTCGTATTCCGCCCGGGCCACGGCAAAGCCGGACTCGGAATCCGTGAAAGCCCAGCGCGGCTGCTGGTTGATCGTGAGGTCCGGTGCCCGCGGGACCGCTATGCCGGGCAGGATGCTGAAGGCTCCCGTCGGGCTGCGGTAGGCGAGGTTGTGATAGCCGGCATCCAGGCTGAAGCGGAACGCCTCGCCCCGGTAATCGAGCCCCAGCGTGGCGCCTCCGTTCCGGATCGCCTGCTGATCGATCGGGGTCTGGCCGTCGCTGTAGAACGCGTTGAGACGCACGCCCAGCGCATTGCCCTCGCCGAACCGGCGACCGACATCGACCTGGGTGCCACCGCTGGCGCGCGACATGTAGGTCGTCGTGACCCGCGTGACCGGGACGTCGCCCGCGCGTTTGGAGATCAGGTTCACGACACCGGCAACGCTGCCGTTCGGCGGAAATCCATACAGGAACGCCGCCGGGCCGTGTTGAACTTCGAACCGCTCGATGCCTTCGATGATCGGCTTACGCGCATCGCTGATGCCGTAGAGGCCGTCGAAGGCGAAATCGCGCGAGTTCAACACGACGCCGCGGACGAAGACGATGTCCTGGCTGCCGAACGGGGGTTGGGCTGTGCGGACCGCGGGGTCGTTGGCGAGCACATCGGCGACGGTGCGGGCACCCTGGTCGCGGGCCAGCTCGGCCGCGTAATTGTTCTGCGTGAACGGCGTCTCGAAGATGCTTCGGTTGCCGAGCAGGCCGACGCGGCCTTGCGCAGCCACCTGCCCGCCCGCGTAGAGCGGCGACGGCTGACCGATCGTGCCGGAGGTTGGCGGCCGGCCGATGCCCGTCTGCGTCACGCTGAGTTCGTCCAGCGTCACCGCGTCTGCAGGCTCCTGCGCGACAGCCGGCGTGGCAACGGTCGCCCCGACAAGTATCGCGCACGCCGACGCCATCGAAACGAGATATCCGTGTCGCGATCCAGGTTCCGCAACCATCATGATTCTTGATACTTCGTAATTTTGAGTAAAACGCGCGGAACCGTCGAAATAATTGATCGAACATGCTCGCGGCATGGCGGCGATATCGCGATCGATACGGAATGAGTCAAGAATTTTATTCGTATTATTGAGTTAGAAAATTTCTAATTATCTGATGATTATAAGTTAATCTAGGCAAAATGTGTATTATAACCGATCAAAAACATAAGCCTACTATCGTAAACACGATCCCGATGACATGAATTGCGGTGTGCCGGTATTCACGGAAGCCGCGCCCTATTTCCCGTGGCTCGGATCGCGCAGCGCACATGTCATCTTCGGATCTCGCAGAGGCTTCACGACCTCCTCGCAGCCGACGCTCGCGCAAGGGTGAGAATAACGAATACACTTCTCCCGAGAACCGCCCTATCTTCCGGTTGTGTCCTGACACCGCCGGAGGCCGGCCATGCCTGTATCCCGTCGTGCCGTCATCGCGGCCGCCGCCCTCGCGCCCCTCGGGGGGCGCCTGACCTGGGCCGCGGAGCCGCTGATCCGGCGGCCGATCCCGTCCAGCGGCGAGATGCTGCCGGCGATGGGGATCGGGACGTCCCGGCGCTACGAGGTCGAGCCCAATGCCGAGGCGGTGGCGCCCCTCAAAGCCGCGGTGCAGAGCTTCGTGTCGCTCGGCGGCTCGGTGATCGACACCGCGCCGAGCTACGGCACGGCCGAGGACGTGCTCGGCCTGATCCTCGCAGAGCCCGGCCTGCGCCAGAAGATCTTTCTGGCCAGCAAGGTCGACACTCAGGGCCGCGACGCGACGCTCGCCGAGTTCGAGCGATCCCTGAGGCGCATGAGGGTCGAGAGCCTCGATCTCGTGGCGGTCCACAACCTGATCGACGTGAACGAGAACCTGGCGGTCCTGCGCGACCTCAAGCGGGACAAGCGGATCCGCTATGTCGGCGTCACCGTCTGGCGGGACGGCCAGCTTGACGCGCTCGAAGCCGTGATGAAGCGCGAACCCCTCGACTTCATCCAGGTGAACTACGCCATCGACAACCGGGCCGCGGCCGAGCGCGTGCTGCCGCTCGCCGCCGAGAAGGGCGTCGCCGTGATGACCAACGTGCCCTTCGGCCGCGACCGCCTGTTCAAGGCGGTGCAGGGCAAGGAGCTGCCGCCGGTGGCGAAGGATCTCGGCTGCACCAGCTGGCCGCAGGTCTTCCTGAAATACGTGCTCGGCCATCCGGCCGTGACCTGCCCGATCCCCGGCATGGCCAAGGTCGCCTATGTCGAGGACAACCTCGCCGCCGCCCGGGGCCCGCTTCCCGACCCGGCCCAGCGCAAGCAGTTGGAGAGCTTCATCGATGCGGTCTGATCGCACCACGCGGCGCGCTGCGCTCGCCCTCGCCGCGGGCTTCTCCTTGGCGGCCGCCCTTCCGGCGCTGGCCCAAGACAGTCCCAAGAAGATCCGAATCGGGGTGATCGGGGCCGGCAATATCGGCGGCACGATCGGCACCCTCTGGGTCAAGGACGGCCACGAGGTGATGTTCGCCTCGCGCCATCCGGACACCCTGGCGCCGCTGATCGCCGAGCTTGGGCCGAAGGCCAAGGCCGGGACGCCCGACGAGGCGATCAAGTTCGGCGACGCGGTGTTCGTGGCGGTTCCGTACAAGGCCTATCCGGACCTCTCCAAGGACTTCGCCTCCGCGCTCGCTGGCAAGGTCGTGCTCGACGCCGGCAACGCAACGCAGAAGCGCGACGGCGCGCTCTACGACGAGGTCCAGGCGAACGGGATCGGGGCGACCTCGGCCAAGTATCTTCCGGGCGCCAAGCTGGTCCGGGCGTTCAACGCCGCCAACTACAAAGTGTTCGCCAAAGCCGGCGCCGATGGCGGCAAGGACCGGCCCGGCGGCCGGATGGCGATCCCGATCGCGGGCGACGATCCGGCCGCGCTGAAGGTGGCCGAGGGCCTCGTCCGCGATGCCGGTTTCGACCCGGTCGTGGTCGGTTCGTTGAAGGACGCCGACAAGTTCGCCATGGGCTCCCCGGGCTTCGGCCACGAGGCGACCGCGCCGGAACTGCGCGAGAAGCTCGGGTTGGGGAAGTAAGGGGCGCGTGGCCGAGGCTTCGACTCCCCGCGGCCCACTGGCGCGCCTGATCGACATCCGGCCCGGCGAGGGCCAGGCGCTCGCCTGGTCCTGGGCCTACATCTTCTCGATCCTGGCCGCCTATTACGTGCTGCGCCCGATCCGCGACCAGATGGGCGTGGCCGGGGGCATCGAGAACCTGCCCTGGCTGTTCACCGCCACGCTGATCGGCATGCTCGCCCTCAACCTGCCCTTCGCCTACCTGGTGAAGCGCATGCCGCGGGCGCGGTTCGTGCCGATCACCTACCGGTTCTTCGCGGCCAACATCGTCGCCTTCGCGCTGACCCTGTACCTGGCGCCTCCCGATTGGGGCATCTGGATCGGGCGGGTATTCTTCGTCTGGCTGTCGATCTTCAACCTGTTCGTGGTCTCGATCTTCTGGGCCACCATCGTCGACGTGTTCTCGAACGACCAGAGCAAGCGCCTGTTCGGCTTCATCGCGGCCGGCGCGACCCTCGGCGCCATCGCGGGCTCGGCCACCACGGCGATCCTCGCCAAGAACGTGCCGACCTGGGGGCTGATGCTCTGCGCGGTGGTGCTCCTCGAAGTCGCGGTGTTCTGCATGCGCGGGCTCGCCGCCCTGTCGGCGCGGCTCCACGCGGTGCCGGGCAGCGCCGACATGGCCCATGACGGCCAGGACCGCACCATCGGCGGCAGCGTGCTGGCCGGCGTCACCCGCACCCTGGCGTCGCCCTACCTGCTCAACATCTCCCTGTTCCTGCTGCTGTTTTCCGTCACCTCGACCTTCCTGTATTTCGAGCAGGCCGGCATCGCCAAGAACAGCTTCCCGGACCGGGGCGCCCAGACCGCGTTCTTCGCCAGCGTCGACCTCGCGGTGAACGTGCTGACTTTGGGCGTGCAGCTGTTCCTGACCGGACGGATCGTGAAGCGCCTCGGCGTCGGGGTCACGCTGGCGCTGCTGCCGGCCTTCAGCGTGCTGGGCTTCGCGGCCTTGGCCGTCTCGCCGACCATCGGGGTGATCGTGGCGTTCCAGGTCCTGCGCCGGGCCGGCAATTTCGCCATCGCCCGTCCGATCCGGGAGGTGCTGTTCACCGTGGTCCCCCGGGAGGACCGCTACAAGGCCAAGAGCTTCATCGACACGGTGGTCTACCGCCTCGGCGATCAGGTCGGGGCGTGGTCCTTCACCGGCATCCAGGGGCTCGGCTTCGGCAGCACCGGCATCGCCGGTGTGGCGGTGCCGCTCTCCGTGGCCTGGCTGCTCAACAGCCTCTGGCTCGGCCGTGCCCAGGATCGGCGGCGGGCGGCTCTGGACGTCGATGGCACCGAGCCCGCGCCGGTGCCGGTCGCGACGCCGCGCCCCGCGATCTAGCGGGTCTCATTGCGGCCCGTTCAGGCGTCGGGGCGGGTGTCGACGGCCCGCCGGATGCGCCATACATCGCCAGGATGTTAAGCGGCGGTTTACCATGAGGCGCGAGGTCTCCGGATCGGCTCAGCAGGGGGCGGGGACGGCATGACGTGTGCGGCGCAGCCGGTTGCAGGCCCGAGACTCCGTGCCCTGGCGCTGCTGGCGCTGCTGGCGGCCGCCCCGGTCCCGGCCGTCGCGGAGGAGCCGCTGTTCATCCGCATCCGTCCATCCCCCGAGGGCGAGCGCGCCGCCCGGGAAGCCCTCTGGGCGCGCCGTCAGGCCCATGCCCGCGCGGTGATCGAATCCGTGTGCACCGGCTGCCTCGGGGCCTGGAAACCAGAGCCGGCGCCGCCGCCGGCTGCGACGCCGGGTCCCGTGCAGGCCAGGATTGCGGACCTGACGGCACCCGCAGGGCTTGAAACCGACACCGGCTCCGGGGCATCCGGGCCAGCTTCCGATCCATCGCTTCCCGAGAGCCAACCATGACGCAAGCGCACCCGACCAGCGGCGCCGAGCCCGAAGTCGATTGCCCCGTGAGCCTCGAGGTTCTGGGCGAGGTCTACCGGGCCGACGAGTTCGACCTGCCGATGATCCTGGAGCAGATCCCGCCGCTCAAGCGCGCCCAGCTGGCCGCCTACCTCTACGGCAAGAGCCACATGCACAAGCTCGGCCTCAAGGTCGCCCGGTCCTGCGACCGGGAGGACCTGATCCGGGTCGCCGGCGAGATCGGCTCGGTGATCCACGGCCAGGCCCATCTGAAGCCCGCCAAGCCGGCGCCGGCCGCCGCCCCGGAGCTGCGCGCCAAGACCCTGCCGGGTCAGAAGAAGGTCAGCCTCGCGGGCGCTCCGGCCAAGCCCGCGATCAGCCTCGGCGGCTCGGCCAAGGTCCGCAACTTCGACTGACTCTACCCGCGTCTGGCGCGGGCCTTGCGCGGCGATCCCCAGCCTGAGACGGGCGCATGCGTTGCGTGCGCCCCGACCTTCGGATAATCGCCCGCGATGAACACCGACCACGACAAGATCCTGATCGTCGATTTCGGCTCTCAGGTGACCCAGCTCATCGCCCGACGGGTGCGGGAGGAGGGGGTCTATTGCGAGATCGTGCCCTTCACCAAGGCCGAGGCCGCGTTCCGCGAGCAGAAGCCGAAGGGCGTGATCCTGTCCGGCGGCCCCGAATCGGTGACCGTCGAGGCGAGCCCCCGGGCACCGCAGCTTGTGTTCGAATCGGGCGTGCCGGTCTTCGGCATCTGCTACGGCCAGCAGACCATGGCGGCCCAGCTCGGCGGCGCGGTCGAGGGCGGGCACCATGCTGAGTTCGGCCGGGCCGAGGTCGAGATCCTGGCCGATTGCCCGCTGTTCAACGGCGTCTGGCACAAGGGCGAGACCTACCCGGTCTGGATGAGCCATGGCGACCGCGTCACGAAGCTGCCGGACGGCTTCACCACCGTGGCGATCTCGAAGAACGCGCCCTTCGCGGCCGTGGCCGACGCGGCGCGCAACTACTACGCGGTGCAGTTCCACCCCGAGGTCGCCCACACCCCGCACGGCGCCCTGCTGATCCGCAACTTCGTGCGCGACATCGCCGGCTGCTCCGGCGACTGGACCATGGGCGCCTATCGCGAAGAGGCGATCGCCAAGATCCGCGAGCAGGTCGGCTCCGAGAAGGTGATCTGTGGCCTCTCGGGCGGCGTCGATTCGGCCGTGGCGGCCGTGCTGATCCACGAGGCGATCGGCGACCAGCTCACCTGCGTGTTCGTCGATCACGGGCTGCTGCGCCTCGGCGAGGCCGAGCAGGTCGTGGCCCTGTTCCGCGACCACTACAACATCCCGCTGGTCCATGTGGAGGCGAGCGGCATGTTCCTCTCGGCGCTGGACGGCGTCAGCGACCCGGAGGTCAAGCGCAAGACCATCGGCCGCCTGTTCATCGACGTGTTCGAGGCCGAATCCAAGAAGATCGGCGGGGCGGCCTTCCTGGCGCAGGGCACCCTCTACCCGGACGTGATCGAGAGCGTGTCGTTCACCGGCGGCCCGTCGGTGACGATCAAGAGCCACCACAATGTCGGCGGCCTGCCCGAGCGCATGAACATGAAGCTCGTGGAGCCGCTGCGCGAGCTGTTCAAGGACGAGGTCCGGGTGCTGGGCCGTGAGCTCGGCCTGCCGGACGCCTTCGTCGGCCGCCACCCGTTCCCGGGCCCGGGCCTAGCGATCCGCTGCCCCGGCACGATCACGCCCGAGAAGCTCGAAGCTCTGCGCAAGGCGGATGCGATCTATCTCGACGAGATCCGCCAGGCCGGCCTCTACGACACGATCTGGCAGGCCTTCGCGGTGATCCTGCCGGTCAAGACGGTGGGCGTGATGGGCGACGGCCGTACCTACGACCACGTCTGTGCGCTGCGCGCCGTCACCTCGGTGGACGGCATGACCGCCGATTTCTACCCGTTCGACATGGCCTTCCTGGGTCGCGTCGCGACCCGGATCATCAACGAGGTGAAGGGCATCAACCGGGTGACCTACGACATCACCTCGAAGCCGCCCGGCACGATCGAGTGGGAGTGACGGGCGGGCGTCCTTGATTCGGATCACCTCGGCTGCAGCCGCGAACGTGTGATGCAATCTTATGCGTCGGGGCGGCTCGGTTCACGCCAACAGTTGAGTCGGAATGCCGAGCGCCGGCCCGGCAGCAGCTAACCGTTGGTCGAGCGTATGCACCGTGGCGCCGTGCTCCGACGCAACAGCGAGGTGCAATGCGTCGCCGCCCCGAAGTCCGAGGGAGTACTGGTCCGCGAACTTCGCCGCCAACCGGAAATGGCTGGTCGTCACGCCAAGGACAGTGAAACTCTCGGCGAACAGTTGGGCGAATATGGCGAGTGCCGCCGCACGCTGTTCCAAGTTGACCTGTTTCGTCCGCACCTTGATGGCCATGGCCGAGGACATTTCGGTGATGGTCCAATCACTGATCAGAAGCTCGGCTTGGTTTTGCTCGGCCAGCCACGTCTGAACACGGGACGTCATCGCTTCATTCGAGAGCGCCGCGACGATCAGCGACGTATCGAGATAGATCATCAGTATCGGTCGCTGTCCCGCATCGACCGCACGAGATCGACGGCGCTCTCGGATTGTGGCGGCATCGCTGCCGTCAGCGCTTGAAGCAGCGCGAGGTCGATCGGCTTCCGCGGCTTCGTTACGGCTGTCAGTCGAGCAACCGGCTTGCCGCGACGGGTGATCTCAATCGAATCGCCTGCCTCGACCCGGTCGACCAGGGCGCTCAGTTGGGCCTTGGCATCTGCCAGCGTGATCGCGTCCATGCCGTGCTCCTGCCTATCGCAGTTCAAGTAGCGTGTTGCGCTTCGCAATTCGAGCAGGCCTGATCCGAGCCTGTCCGGAAAGTGCGACCTGTCGTTACGGCCCGCTCAGCAGCAACTCGGCCGCGATCACCCACATGGTGAGCGCGATCACGCCTTCGAGCACGCGCCAGGCGACCGGCTTGGCGAAGAGGGGCCGGAGGATGGCCGCGCCGTAGCCCAGCGAGAAGAAGAACGCGACCGAGGCCGTCATGGCACCGGCCGCGAAGGCGGGTTCCTGGCCCGGGAAGCGCGTCGAGATCGATCCGATCAGCAGCAGCGTATCGAGATAGACGTGCGGGTTGAGCCAGGTCAGCGCGAGGCATGTCGCCAGCGTCCGTCCGAGGCCGGCCGCGGATCCCGGCGCGGGTCGCAGCGCCTCGGTGGCCGCGAAGGCCGACCGGAGGCTGCGCGCCCCGTACCAGATCAGGAAGGCCGCCCCGGCATACAGCATCGCCGGCCTCAACCAGGGGGCGAGGACGACGAGGCTCCTGAAGCTGGTCACGCCCACCAGGATCAGGAGCGCGTCGGAGGTCGCGCAGGTGGCGCAGACCAGCGCCACGTGCTCGCCGCGCAGGCCCTGGCGCAGCACGAACGCGTTCTGCGCGCCGATCGCCAGGATCAGCCCGGCGCTGACGGAGAAACCGGTCAGGTAGACTTCGAACACGCGCTGTCGCTCATCGAGGGTCGAAGGTTCACGCCGCCGTCACTTCACATCGTCGTCTCGAGCGCGGCGAAGCAGACGAGGGCAGCACGCGATCGCGGGACGTAGCGCCACACGGGGTTGCTTCGCTGCGCTCGCAATGACGGTGAGGATGGCAGATCTCTCAAAGCCAAGGCCGCAGGGGAAGCGCGATCGCGTCCGGTGGGCCGGCACAAGCGGTCGCTCTGCAGCCCGACGCCCTGCGCGCTCTGCACGCATCGCTCACCGCCCGCATAGGACCGGCTCCAGGGCTGCCATGGCGGGCCGGTAGGCGGCGAGGTGCAGGCCGTCCCGGAGCGCGCCGGGCTTGGCGTACCCGGTGTCGCCGTCGCGGAGCATCGCGAACGGGTCCGCAAAAATGCAGCCGAGGCGGGTGCACAGGGTGTGCAGGCGTTGCGAGTAATCCGGTACGGCCGCGGCATCGAGGAAGCGAGCGCTCTCGCGACCGATGGGGGGGAGGGCGGTGACGACCACCCGAGGGCTCAAGGCCTGCAGGCGCTTCACGATCGCTTCCGCACTCACCGCGAAGCGTGCCGCCGCCTCGGCCGAGCGCGGATTGTTCTTGAGCAGGATGTCGTTGGTCCCGATCGTCAGCGCAGCGACTTTCGGATCGTGGCGGAAGGTCAGGCCGGCGAGGTGATCCTGATAGGCCGCGGCAGTCGCACCGCTGAAGCCGCCATTGATGAAGTCCAAACCGCAGGGTCGCTGGCCGCCGGGCTGCAGCTCCACCTGGGAGTCGCCGGCCCAGAACATGTAATCGGCCGGCGCCTCATCCAGGCTGACTTGGACGGCGATGCCGCGCATCACCGCGTAGGCGCGGGCATCCGCGGCGGGCTTGTGCAGGTGCCAGCCGGCAAGTCCGCCGAGCGCCAGCAGAACGAGGCCCGCGAGGACTGCGAAAAGGAGCCGCCTCACGGTTCGGCGCCGGCGCGGTCGACCTGCGCCTCGGGCCGCGAATCCGTCGTCGCGTAATACGGCTTGATGTCGAGGAGCGGTGTTCCGTCCAGGCAATCGAGCCCGCGCACGCGTAGACTATCGCCCTCCCGGGCGATCAGCTCGACCACCGACAGGGCGATCGGGTTGGGTCGGGCCGGGGAGCGCAGCGAGAAGGTCCCGCGCGGTCCGTCGGCGTGGCGCGGCTGCTGCACGATGAGGCCCCGGGTCGCCCGATCCATCCAGTAGAGCAGGATCAGATGGGTGCAGCCCGTGATGGAGCGCAGGCCGGGCGCGTAGGCCGCATCCACCTCGACGGTGCAGACAGCATCGCTCTGCAGGCCGTTCTTCGGGCAGTCCTGCCGCGCCTGCCAGGGGGTGCGCAGCCGGCCGATAAAGTGCAGGCCGGCATCGAAGCGCGCGGGCAGCGCCGCCATCTCCTCGCCGGGACGGATCCCGAACTCGTCCGTGCCCATGCATCCTCGCTCCAAGAACGCCGGGTTCTCGGGCAAGCGCCGTCTGGCCGCAAGCCCGGGTCGCGCGGCCGGGCGGGGCGGTGTAGATCCGGGCCGGGGACGGGAGGGTTCATGATCGAGCGGGAATTGCGTCCGATGCGAGCCGTCGCCGATGCCGGCAGCGCGGTCGACCGTCTGGCCGAGCTCTATGACGGCGCCGCCGAGGCCCTCCGGCAGGCGCTGGAGCGCTACCTCGCGGGCGGTCCGCCGCCGGACGCCACCGAGCGGCTCGCCTTCCGCTATCCCGAATTGCGGATCAGCTACCGCCCCGCCGGCCCGCTGCCGCGGGTGCGGCGGGCGACTGCCAAGCTCCAGGCGGCCGGAACCTACGCCACCACGGTGACGCATCCGGCCTTCTTCCGCCATTACCTGACCCGGCAGCTGCAACCGCTGATCGACGATTACGGCATCCAGATCGAGGTCGGCCTGAGCGCGCAGGAAATCCCCTATCCCTACGTCCTGGAGGCGGGGCTCGATGCACGCGGGAGCGCGGTGGACGGCGCCGAGCTCGCCACCTACTTCCCCGTCCCGCTCCTGTCGCTGGTGGGCGACGAGATCGCCGACGGGACCTTCGATCTCGCCCAGGGCGAGCCGCTGCCGCTGGCCCTGTTCGACGCCGTGCGGGTCGATTACTCGCTGCGCCGCCTGGTCCATTACACCGGCTGCGACTGGCGCGAGGTCCAGCCCTGGATCCTGCTGACCAACTATCACCGCTACGTCGACCAGTTCGTCCGCCACGGGCTCGAGCGCCTGGCCTCGGGCGAGGAAGGGTTCGAGCGGCTGGTCCTGCCCGGCGGCATCTCCGTGAGCCGCGCGGAGGCGGCCACGGCCGATCCCGCCGCGGTGATCGCCGCCTCACCGTGGCACCGGCACCAGATGCCGGCCTATCACCTCGTCGCCCGGGGCGCCGACGGGACCATGCAGGGCACGAGCCTGGTCAATATCGGGGTCGGCCCTTCGAACGCGAAGACGATCACCGACCATCTGGCGGTGCTGCGCCCGGATTGCTGGCTGATGGTCGGCCATTGCGGCGGCCTGCGTCAGTCGCAGACCATCGGCGACTACGTGCTCGCCCACGCCTATCTCCGCCGCGACCGGATTCTGGATGAGCTGGTGCCGCCTGACGTGCCTGTGCCGGCGCTCGCCGAGGTTCAGGTCGCGCTCCAGAGCGCCGCCGCCTCGGTAACCGGCGAGCAGGCCGACGCGCTCAAGCGACGCCTGCGGACCGGCACGGTGGTCACCTACGACGATCGCAACTGGGAGTTGCGATTCAGCCAGGAGCGGCGGCGGATCAACCAGTCGCGCGCCATCGCGGTGGACATGGAGAGCGGCACCGTGGCCGCGCAGGGCTTTCGCCTGCGCGTGCCGTATGGGGCGCTGCTCTGCGTTTCCGACAAGCCGCTTCACGGCGAGATCAAGCTGCCCGGTGCCGCCAATGCCTTCTATGACCGGGCGGTCTCCGAGCATCTGCGGGTCGGGCTGGCGGCCCTCGACGCGCTGCGGGCCGACCGGCACGGGCTGCATTCGCGCAAGCTGCGCAGCTTCGACGAGCCGCCGTTCCGATAAAGCGCGTTCCCCCCGCGCATACGGACAAGCTTTCGCGGCCTCTCGGTGCTGCATTGCCGAACAGCGACGGACTGACACGCCACGATCAATCATCGAGCGTGGATACGTGGGATCGATGGCACGTTGAAAAGTCATACTCCTCTCGAGGATTGGACTTTTCAATGAAGCGCTTTGCTTTCGCATCGACGGCACTTTTGGCGGCCTTCGCCTTCGTTCCCGCGAGCGCCGACGCCCGCGGATTCGGCGGCGGCGGCGGGTTTCACGGCGGCGGGTTCGGCGGTGGCGGCTTCCATGGTGGTGGCTTCGGCGGCGGTGGGTTCCGAGGCGGCGGACTGGGCGGTGGTGGACTTGCTGGTGGCGGGTTCCGCGGCGGCGGTCTGGGTGGCGGCGGCTTCCGCGGTGCCGGTCTCGCCGGCGGCGGGTTTCGTGGCGCGGGTGTCGGGGCACCCGGGATCGGTGTCGGCCGGGGCTTTGGCGGTGGCGGTTTCCAGCGCGGCGGAGGCGTCTATGGCGGGCGCGGCGTGATCGGAAACCGCGGCTTCGCCGGTCGGGGCTACGCCAATCGCGGTTATTACGGGCGGGGCTATGGCGGCTACGGGCGCGGCCTCGGTTACGGCTTGGCCGGCGTCGGACTTGGGCTGGGCGTCGGCTACGGCCTGGGTGGTTTCGGCTACGGCTATGACGATAGCTGTGCCGGCGGTTACGGCTACGGCTACGATCCCGCCTATTGCAGCACCTATGGTTACGGCTACTGAGCGCCGCACCTCTTAAAGTGGCCTCTCGACGGAAAAGCCTGGCCGGCAACGGCCGGGCTTTTCCATGTCTGGCTCAGGTCTCCGGACCCGTCAGCCTTCGTCTGCGGCGAAGGCTGCGTCGTGGAGTCCCGAATTGCGAACCATTCCAAACCGGCCCATGCCTGCGGCCGCACGTGGAGCCGGGGGGCGTGGATGAGCGGGGCGGCGACTATTCCGGCGACGGCGGCTTTGCTGGTCCTATGCATGGGTCTGTGGGCGACCGCGCTTCTGCCCGAGATCGTCACCGCGCTGGCCTTCTTCGGGCTGGCGATGCTGCTGCGTCTCGGCAGCGCCGCGACGGTGTTCTCCGGCTTCTCGGCCGCAGCCTTCTGGCTGGTCCTGTCCGGTATGGTGGTGGGTCAGGGCATGACCCGCACCGGCCTCGGCGCCCGGATGGCCCGGGCGCTGGCCGGGCGCCTCTCCGGTTCCTACGCGTACTTCATCGCCGGTCTGGTGACCTTGAGCTTCCTCATCGCCTTCGTAATGCCGTCCAATCTCGGCCGGATCGCCCTGATGATCCCGGTGACGCTGGCGCTCTGCGACGGGTTCGGGCTGGTGCCCGGCCGGCCGGGGCGGACCGGCGCCGTCCTGGCGGTGGGCGTGGCGACCCCGATCCTGTCGGCGGCGATCCTGCCGGCCAACGTGCCGAACCTCGTGATGGCCGGCTCGGCCGAGCAGGTGCTGGGCTTGCACCTCTCCTACCTGTCCTATCTCCTCCTGCACGCGCCGGTCCTGGCCCTGGTCAAGGGCGTGATGCTGGTGGTGCTGATCGTGCGGCTGTTCCCGGATCGCCTCAGCCACGGCGCCCAGGCCCTTCCCGTACTGCCGCCCGTCTCCGCGGCGGAGCGGCGCCTGGCGTTGATCCTGGCCTGCACCCTGGCCCTCTGGGTCACCGACAGCCTGCACGGCCTCGCCCCGGCCTGGGTCGGGCTCGCGGCCGCCGTGATCTGCCTGCTGCCGCGGATCGGGGTCCTGCCGCCCGAGTCGTTCCAGCAGGTGAACCTGCGGACCTGCTTCTATATCGCGGGGCTGCTCGGCTTGGTCGCTCTGGTCAACGAGACCGGGCTCGGGGCGCGGTTGGGCCATGGGCTGCTTGCAGTGGCGCCGCTCACCCCCGATGCGCCGACCCAGAACTTCGTGGTGCTGACCGGCATCAGCACCCTCTTGACGCTGCTGGTCACTGCCAACGGCGCGCCGGCCCTCTACACGGCGCTGGCGGGAGAGATGGTTCAGGCCAGCGGTCTCTCAGCGCTCGCCGTCGTGTCGATCCAGGTGATCGGCTACGCGACCCTGTTCTTCCCCTACCAGGCCCCACCCATCGTCTTCGCCAGCGAGCTCGGCGGCGTGCGCCTGCGGGACGCCACCCGACTCACCCTGGCCTTCGGCCTGGCCTCGCTCGTGGTCGCCGCCCCCCTCGATTACGCCTGGTGGCGGCTGCTGGGGCAACTCAAGTGACAGATCCGCCGCTCTATCAACACGCCCTCTGCATTGCGCCGCAGCATGACACATTGCGGCTTGCCGCCGGAGGCACTAGCGCTACCACCAGATTAGAGACGGTCCAGTTCGCAGCTGCGAGGCTTCAACCCAATGGCACCCACCGCGCGCCCGACAGTGGCACAGCCGCTTTCACCGCATCTCCAGATCTATCGCTGGACCTGGACGATGGCGATGTCGGTGTTTCACCGTATTACCGGCACCGCGCTCTATGGCGGGACTGCGCTGGTGGCGATCTGGCTCGTCGCGCTTGCATCCGGGCCGGTCGCCTATTCCTACGTGGCCGGCTTCTTCGGCTCGATCGTCGGCCGGCTGATCTTGTTCGCCTACACCTGGGTGCTGATGCACCACATGCTCGGCGGGCTGCGCCACCTGGTCTGGGACACCGGCGTCGGGTTCGACCGGGAGAAGCGCCTGAGCATGGCGCGCCTGACGCTGATCGGGTCCGTCGCGCTCACCATCGTCATCTGGGCGGTCGCCCTTCTGGTCCGCTGAGGAGGCCGGCATGGCTAAGGAAGAAATCCGCCAGGACACCCGCGTTTCCATCCGCACCCCGCGCGCCCGCGTCCGCGGCCTCGGCGTCGCCCATCACGGCGCCGGCCATTGGTGGCAGCAGCGGGTGACCGCGGCGGCGAACGTCGTCCTGATGCTGGCCTTCGTGGTGATCGTCGCCAGCATGGCCGGCCGGGGCTACGTCGAAGCGACGCACCTGATTGCCAAGCCCCTGGTCTCGATCATCCTGATCCTGGCGCTGCTGTCGGTGACCATCCACATGCGGATCGGCATGCAGGTGGTCATCGAGGATTACGTGCACGGCCAAGGCACGAAGATCGCCGCGGTGTTCGCCAACAACGCCTACGCGGTCCTGGTGGCCGTGGCCTGCCTCTACGCGGTCCTGCGCATCGGCTTCGGACAGCCGGCCTGAACCCCGCCATCACGCATTTCGAGGAGCCGACCATGGCCGCCAACGGCACAAACGGCAGCGGGCCTGCCTACACCATTCACGATCACGCCTTCGACGTGGTGATCATCGGCGCGGGCGGCGCGGGCCTGCGCGCCACCGTCGGCTGCTCCGAGGCCGGCCTGCGCACCGCCTGCATCACCAAGGTGTTCCCGACCCGCTCGCACACCGTGGCGGCGCAGGGCGGCATCTCGGCCTCGCTCGGCAATATGGGCCCGGACGATTGGCGCTGGCACATGTACGACACCGTCAAGGGGTCGGACTGGCTCGGCGACCAGGACGCGATCGAGTACCTCGTCCGCAACGCGCCGGCCGCCGTCTACGAGCTCGAGCATTGGGGCGTGCCCTTCTCGCGCACGGAAGAGGGCAAGATCTACCAGCGCCCGTTCGGTGGCATGACCACCGATTACGGCAAGGGTACCGCCCAGCGGACCTGCGCGGCGGCCGACCGCACCGGACACGCCATGCTGCACACCCTCTACGGGCAGGCGGTGAAGAACCAGACCGACTTCTTCATCGAGTATTTCGCCCTCGACCTGATCATGGACGAGGAGGGCCGCTGCCGCGGCGTCATCGCCCTCGACCAGGCCACCGGCGAGATCCACCGGTTCCGCGCCCAGCAGACCATCCTGGCCACGGGCGGCTACGGCCGCGCCTACTTCTCGGCGACCTCGGCCCATACCTGCACGGGCGACGGCAACGCCATGGTGCTGCGCGCCGGGCTGCCGCTCCAGGACATGGAGTTCGTGCAGTTCCACCCGACCGGCATCTACGGCGCCGGCTGCCTGATCACCGAGGGCTCGCGCGGCGAGGGCGGCTACCTGACCAATTCCGAGGGCGAGCGCTTCATGGAGCGCTACGCCCCCTCGGCCAAGGACCTCGCCTCGCGCGACGTGGTCTCGCGCTCCATGACCATGGAGATCCGCGACGGCCGCGGCGTCGGCAAGAACAAGGACCACATCTACCTGCACCTCGATCACCTCGACCCGAAGATCCTGCACGAGCGCCTGCCGGGCATCTCGGAGAGCGCGAAGATCTTCGCGGGCGTCGACGTGACCAAGGAGCCGATCCCGGTCATCCCGACCGTGCACTACAACATGGGCGGCATCCCCACGAACTATCACGGCGAGGTGCTCACCCTCCGCGACGGCAACCCCGACACGGTGGTGCCGGGCCTGATGGCGATCGGCGAGGCGGCCTGCGTCTCGGTCCACGGCGCCAACCGCCTCGGCTCCAACTCCCTGATCGACCTCGTGGTGTTCGGCCGCGCCGCCGGCAAGCGCTGCGCCGAGATCGTCGAGCCGAACGGCCGGGCCCAGGAACTGCCCAAGGGCGCCACCGACAAGGCGCTGGAGCGCCTCGACCGCTTCCGTCACGCCAACGGCTCGACGCCGACCGCCGAGCTGCGCGCCGAGATGCAGAAGACGATGCAGAACAACTGCGCCGTGTTCCGCACCGGCGAGGTCCTGGAGGAGGGCAAGGGCCTGATCCACAAGGTCTGGAACGCCGCCGCCGACGTGAAGATCACGGACCGGTCGCTGATCTGGAACACCGACCTCCTGGAGACCCTGGAGTTCGACAACCTGATCGGCCAGGCGGTGGTGACGATGGAATCGGCCGCCAACCGCAAGGAATCCCGCGGCGCCCATGCCCGCGAGGATTTCCCCGATCGCGACGACAAGGAGTGGATGAAGCACACCCTCTCCTGGCTCGACGAGGGCCGGCACCAGGTCAACATCGATTACCGGCCGGTGCACACCTACACGATGTCGAACGAGATCCAGTACATCGAGCCGAAGGCGCGCGTGTACTGAGGCCAACCATCACGATGCACGTGCCGATGCGCGGCGCGTGCATCCCCTCAGACCGGTTTCCGGTTCTGACCGATATTGCCGGATATAATCGCAATGGCCCAGTTCAACCTTCCGAAGAACTCCCAGATCACGCAGGGCCGCACCTGGGCGCCGCCGCCCGGCGCCAAGAACCTGCAGACCTTCAAGATCTACCGCTGGAACCCGGATGACGGGGCCAACCCGCGGATCGATACCTATCAGGTCGATCGCGACGATTGCGGCCCGATGGTGCTCGACGCGCTGCTGTGGATCAAGAACAAGGTCGACTCGACCCTGGTCTTCCGCCGCTCCTGCCGCGAGGGCATCTGCGGCTCCTGCGCCATGAACATCGAGGGCCAGAACGCGCTCGCCTGCACGATGGGCATCGACGAGTGCAAGAGCCCGGACAACGCCCTGCCGGTGATGACCCGCAAGGACAAGGACGGCGCGGTCCGGATCTACCCGCTGCCGCACATGCCGGTGCTGAAGGATCTGGTCCCCGACCTGACCAACTTCTACGCCCAGCACGCCGCGATCGAGCCCTGGCTGCAGACCGAGACGCCCGCCCCCGAGAAGGAGTGGCGCCAGACCCCCGAGGATCGGTCGAAGCTCGACGGCTTGTACGAGTGCATCCTGTGCGCGTGCTGCAGCACGTCCTGCCCGAGCTACTGGTGGAACGGCGACAAGTTCCTCGGCCCGGCGGCCCTGCTGCAGGCCTATCGCTGGCTGATCGATTCGCGCGACGAGAATACCGGCGACCGGCTCGATGCCCTGCACGATCCGTTCCGGCTCTACCGCTGCCACACGATCATGAACTGCGCCAACACCTGCCCCAAGAGCCTGAACCCGGCCAAAGCCATCGCCGAGATCAAGAAGATGATGGTCGAGCGGGTGGTCTGACCGCATACCGGTGAGGCGCCCCGGCCACACCGGGGCGAAAAGGCCGCTCCTCCGCAGCGGAGTCGGGGGCGGCCCAGGCGGTCGCCTTGCGGTCAGCGCATTTGGCACGGAGTCAGGGGTGAAGCGCCATTGCGCGCGCCCCCAAGCCTGATCCGAAGTGGTCCGATGCTGCGCCCGAGCCTGCCGATCTTCGCTGCCCTCTGCCTGAGCGCCACCCTGGGCGCCTGTGCGACGACCCGTCTGGAGAGCCCGAGGGGCCGGGCGCCGTCTCAGGCGTCCCTGGATGCCGTGCAGGCGGTCCCGTCGGGGACCGTGACGGCGGCGCCGCTCGCGCCCCCGCCTGGTGCGAGCGCGAGCCCCGACGCGCCGCCTCCGCCCGGCGCCCAGGCGAATGCCGCGCCGAACGGGCCGACGGTGATCGCTGAGCCGGTGGCGCCCCCCGCGCCGCCGCCGCCGGTGGTCACGAGCGGCCGCGCCTCGGTGGTCGGCAGCTGGGATGCCAAGGACGCCACGGGCGCGAGTTGCAAGGTCACCCTGTCCAGCGCACCGGCCCTCGACCTCTACAAGGCCTCCGCCTCCGGCTGTCCCAACAAGGACCTGGCACGGGTCTCGGCCTGGGACTTCCGCGACGGCGAGGTCTATCTCTACCAGCCGGGCGGCACCGTCGCGGCGCGTCTGCGCCAGGGCAACGGCGCACTCGAGGGGGCGCTGACCAAATCGGGCGCCACGCTCGCTCTGGCGCGCTGAGCCGGACGGCGCGGCCACGCACGTGGAGAGGGATCGGCCGCGACGGGCCGGTCCTGCATAAGGAATATGGTCTGGATTTCCGGCGCCGCGACGACCGCGCGCGCTTGGCGGCCAGCGCACCGCCCTTACATCAGGGCTTCCCACAGCGGTGCGCCCCAAAAATATGTTTTTGAATTGGCTTGAGCGCCGGGTCGATCCGTTCGCGCCCTTCGACGAGACGCGAACCCCGCCGCAGACGGTCCTCGGTTTCGCCGGCTTCTACCTGCGCCCGATTCGGGCGGCCCTGGCGGCCCTGTTCGTCATCGCGGTGGTGGCCGGAACGGTCGAGGCCTCGCTCTACCTGGTGATGCGCTGGTTCATCGACCTGCTCGCCACGGCCGACCGGGCCACCGTCCTGTCCGACCATGCGGTCGGGCTGGGCCTGGTATTCTTGCTGATCGCCCTGGTCCGGCCGCTCTCGATCTGGCTGCACGAGGTGCTGTCCAACCAGCTGATCGTGCCGCAATCGACCAGCCAGATCCGCTGGCGGGCGCATCTCTATACCCTGGGGCACGCGCTCTCGTATTTCCAGGGCGACTTCTCCGGCCGCCTCGCCAACCGGGTGGTGCAGGTCGGCCCGGCGGTGCGGGAGCTGGCAGTCGTGTTCATCGACACGCTGCTCTACGTGGCGATCTACGCCGTGACCGCTGTCGGCCTGTTCGGCTCGATCTCGCCGTGGCTCGCCCTGCCGGTTCTGATCTGGATCGCCGCCTACGCGGCCCTGACGACCTGGTTCGTGCCCCGGGCCCGCGCCCGCTCGCACAAGACCGCCGACACCCGCTCGGTCCTGATCGGCCGGATCGTCGACAGCTACACCAACATCCTGACCGTCAAGCTGTTCGCCCGTGACCGCGAGGAACGGGCCACGGTGCGCGACGCGGTCGAGGTCCATACCGACGCCTACCTGTACCAGTTCCGGCTGGTGACCCTGACCACCAGCCTGCTCGGCCTGCTGAACAGCACGCTGCTGATCGCCACCGGCGCGGCCTGCCTGATTCTCTGGCGCGACGGCGGCATGACCACCGGCGAGGCCTCGGCCGGGCTGGCCCTGATCCTGCGGCTCATCGCCATGTCCGGCTGGGTGATGCAGACGGTCCGCGGCGTGTTCGAGAATGTCGGGGTGATTCAAGAGAGCATGCAGACCATGGCGCGGCCGCACGCGCTGGTCGACGCCCCGGAGGCCCGGGACCTCGTCGTCAGCGGCGGCGAGATCCGGTTCGAGAATGTCGGATTCCATTACGGCCGCGGCGACGCCACCGTGATCGAGGATTTCAGCCTGACGATACGCCCCGGCGAGAAGGTCGGGCTGGTCGGGGTCAGCGGTGCGGGCAAGTCCACCCTGGCGAGCCTGCTGCTGCGCCTCTACGAGGTCGAGAGCGGGCGTATCCTGGTGGATGGCCAGGACATCGCCACCGTGACGCAGCAATCCCTGCGCGAGGCCATCGCCATGGTCAGCCAAGACACGTCGCTGCTGCACCGCTCGATCCGCGAGAATATTGCCTACGGCCGTCCGGGCGCCACACAGGAGCAGATCGAGCGCGCCGCGAAACTGGCCCATGCCGACCGGTTCATCGCCGATCTCATCGATCACAAGGGCCGCCGGGGTTACGACGCCCAGGTCGGCGAGCGCGGCGTCAAGCTCTCCGGCGGCCAGCGCCAGCGCATCGCCATCGCCCGAGTGATGCTGAAGGACGCACCGATTCTGATTCTCGACGAGGCGACCTCGGCCCTCGACAGCGAGGTCGAGGTGGCGATCCAGGACTCGCTCGACACGCTGATGGCCGGCAAGACCGTGGTGGCGATCGCCCACCGCCTGTCCACCATCGCGGCGCTCGACCGCCTCGTGGTGATCGACCGCGGCCGAATCGTCGAGGAGGGCACCCATGCCGAGCTGGTCGCCCGCGGCGGCGTCTATGCCGGGCTCTGGGCCCGCCAGTCGGGCGGCTTCCTGGACGGCGGAGCGGCGCAGTTCGACGACGCCGTGGCGTAGCGATGCGGCCGAACTGGCATTCGGCAACATATGACAACGATCGTGACCTAACCGCCTCGCGAGGCCCTCTCTGGCAGCTTGACTTGGGGGTGGCACACGGTCTCATTGCTCAGATTAGAACGATAATGCTTTGATCGCGGCCCGGCCGGGAAATCAGGGCAGGGCACCTGCGGCCCTCACGCCAACGCACGGAGTTCCGAATCTTGGCGACCACCTCCGCCACTGCTCCCGCGACCCGGGATGGCAGCGCCCGAACGGACGGCCCCCACGAGGGCAGCCGCCGTGATTTCCTGTTCCTCGCCACCGGGGCCGGACTCGCGGTCGGGGCCGCCGCTACGGTCTGGCCGCTGATCTCGTCGATGGCGCCCGATGCCGAGACGATCGCGGCCGGCGCGCCGATCGATGTCGATCTGACACCGATCCAGGACGGCCAAATCATCAACGTGTTCTGGCGCGGCAAGCTGATCTTCGTGCGCAAGCTCACGGCCAAGGAGGTGACCGACATGCAGGCGGTCCCGCTCACGGCCATGATCGACCCCGCGCCCTTCCCGACGCGGGTCAAGAACGGCCACGACCAGTGGCTGGTCGTCTACGGCAACTGCACGCATCTCGGCTGCGTGCCGATCGGCCACCAGGGCAATTTCGAGGGGTGGGCCTGCCCCTGCCACGGCTCGCAGTTCGACGCCGTCGGGCGCGTCCGCCACGGACCGGCACCGATCAACCTGCCGATCCCGCCCTACGCCTTCGAGACGGATACCAAGATCCGGATCGGCGAGGGTGGCAAGGAAGCGGCGTGAGAAGGACGCGGACATGAGCGGAACTGCCAGCACCTACGTCCCGAAGAGCCGCGTCGCCAAGTGGTTCGAGGCCCGGCTGCCGATCGCCGGGCTCGTGCACTCGTCCTTCATCGCCTATCCCGTCCCGCGAAACCTCAATTATTTCTGGACCTTCGGGGCCATCCTGGCCGCCTTCCTGGGGATCCAGATCGTCACCGGCGTCTGGCTGGCGATGCACTACGAGCCCTCGGCGACGGGCGCGTTCAATTCCGTCGAAAAGATCATGCGCGACGTCAATTACGGCTGGCTGCTGCGCTACGCGCACGCCAACGGCGCATCGATGTTCTTCGTCGCCGTCTATCTGCACATGTTCCGGGCGCTGTATTACGGGTCATACAAGGCCCCGCGCGAGGTGCTCTACATCCTCGGCGTGATCATCTACCTGCTGATGATGGCCACGGCCTTCCTCGGCTACACGCTGCCCTGGGGTCAGATGAGCTTCTGGGGCGCCACGGTCATCACCAACATCCTGGCGGCGATCCCGGTGGTGGGCGACACCATCCAGACGCTGCTCTGGGGCGGCTACTCGGTGGGCAATCCGACCGTGAACCGCTTCTTCTCGCTGCACTACCTGCTGCCCTGGATGATCGCCGGCGTGGTCGTGCTGCACGTCTGGGCCCTGCACGTCACCGGCCAGAACAACCCGGCCGGCATCCCAATCAAGTCGGGCAAGGACGCTGTGCCGTTCACGCCCTACGCAACCATCAAGGACGTGTTCGCGACCTGCGTGTTCATGATCCTGTTCGCCTGGTTCCTGTTCTACCAGCCGAACTACCTGGGCCATGCCGACAACTACATCGCGGCCAACCCCGCGGTGACGCCGGCGCATATCGTCCCCGAATGGTACTTCCTGCCGTTCTACGCGATCCTGCGCGCGGTCCCGAGCAAGCTCGGCGGCGTCATCCTGATGTTCTCGGCGGTGCTCATCCTGGCCTTCGCGCCGTGGCTGGATACGTCGCGGGTTCGGTCCTGCAACTACCGGCCGATCTACCGGCAGTTCTTCTGGGTGTTCATCGGCGCGACGCTGCTGCTCGGGTGGCTCGGCTCGCAGCCGCCGGAGGGGGGCTACGTCCTCGCCGCGCAGGTCTGCACGGCCTACTACTTCGCGCACTTCCTGATCGTGATGCCCCTCTGCGGCCTGTTCGAGACGCCGAAGGCGCTCCCCGGGTCGATCCTGGAGAGTGTCACGGGGCCGGGCAAACAGGTGAGTGGATCGGGTATGCCGGCGGGCGCCGCCGCCGCTCCGACCACCAAAGGCTGACGGGCTGACGACGGAACCATGATGATGACCCGCGTCCTCTCGACCACCGCCGCCGTCGCTCTCGCGGCGCTCCTGTTCGGCGCCGCGCCGGCCTCTGCGGAGGACGGGCATGGCGGCCCGATCCCGGGCCGCGTGAACTGGAGCTTCGCCGGCACGTTCGGCCGGTTCGACACCGCGCAGTTGCAGCGCGGCTTCCAGGTCTACAAGGAAGTCTGCTCCTCCTGCCACTCGATGAAGCTGGTCGCCTTCCGCAATCTCGCCCAGGAAGGCGGCCCGCATTTCTCCGCCGCGCAGGTCAAGGCCCTGGCCGCGACCTATCAGGTCAAGGACGGCCCGAACGATGCCGGCGAGATGTTCGACCGGCCGGGCCGGCCGGCCGACACGTTCCCGCCGCCCTTCCCGAACGACCAGGCCGCGGCGGCTGCCAACGGCGGCAAAGCGCCGCCCGATTTCTCGGTGATCGCCAAGGCGCGGACCTATTCCCGCGGCTCGCTCTACTTCCTGACCGACTGGCTGCCGTTCGTCGGATATTCCGAGCACGGGCCCGACTACATCCATGCCCTGCTCAACGGCTACGAGGAGCCCCCGAAGGACTTCTCCGTTCCCGATGGCGGCCACTACAACAAGTACTATCCCGGCCACATCATCGCGATGCCGCCGCCGATCACGGACGGGCAGGTCACCTACGCCAAGGGCGAGGATGGCCAGCCCGTGGTCCCCGAGACCGTGGACCAGTACGGCAAGGACGTCTCGGCCTTCCTGATGTGGGCGGCCGAGCCGCACATGATGGACCGTAAGGCTCTGGGCTTCCGGGTCATCCTGTTCCTGATCGTCATGTCGGGGCTGCTCTACTACGTGAAGAAGAAGATCTGGGCCGATGTCGGCGGCGAGGTCCACGGCCTCCAGCCGGAGCTGCACAAGACCTTCTGAGCCGGCTCCGCACCGACTTTGCCGGATGGGCCTCCTTCGGGGGGCCCATCTTTTTTGGGCGGGGGCTGCGTGCTACCGCTCGGCGAGCGCGGCCGTCCGCCTTCCGGCGGGGCAGATCCCATTCCCCCCTCATCCAGAGGTGCCCGCGCCGGCGGGCCGCGAAGGAGGGGTCCAGGGATCGCTTCGCGCTATGGAGGCTCCTTCGCGGCCTCCGCTTCGCCCCGGCACCTCAGGATGAGGTGGCGGATGGGACATCCGACGCCCCGGCGGCGGCGCCACGACAGTAGGACAAGCGGCATGACGGCAGCGGTGCTCGGGGTGATGGGCGGGTCCGGCGTCTACGATCTGCCGGGGCTCGAGGACGTGCGCGAGGAACGCGTCGCCTCGCCCTGGGGCGAACCCTCGGACGCCCTGCGCATCGGGCGGATCGGGAATACCCGGATCGTGTTCCTGGCCCGCCATGGCCGGGGCCACCGGTTGTCGCCGTCCGGCATCAATTACCGCGCGAATATCGATGCGATGAAGCGCGCCGGCGTCACCGACCTCGTGGCGCTCTCGGCCTGCGGATCGTTTCGCGAGGACTTACCGCCGGGCCTGTTCGTGCTGGTCGACCAGTTCGTCGACCGGACGCATGGGCGCGCCTCCTCGTTCTTCGGCGACGGCTGCGTCGCGCATGTCTCCGTCGCGCACCCGGTCGGCCCGGCGCTGCAGGCGCGGATCGCCACGGCCGCCAAGGCCGAGGACATCGCGGTCCATCGCGGCGGCACCTATGTCTGCATGGACGGGCCGCAATTCTCATCGCTCGCCGAATCCCGCGCCTACAAGGCGCAGGGCTTCGACGTGATCGGCATGACCAACATGCCCGAGGCCAAGCTCGCCCGCGAGGCCGAGATCACCTACGCCACGATCGCGATGGTCACCGACTACGATTGCTGGCACCCCGGCCACGATGCCGTGGACGTCGCCGCGGTGATCGCGGTCGCCCGGACCAATGCCGACAAGGCGGCCCGCTTGGTGGCGCGGCTCGCCCGCGACTTCCCGGCCGAGCGTGAGCCGTGCCCGGCGGGCTCGCACCGCGCCCTCGACGGCGCGATCATGACCGCGCCGACCGCCCGCGATCCGGCGCTGCTCGCCAAGCTCGACGCGGTGGCGGGGCGGGTGCTCCAGGGATAGGGCGGCTTCACCCTTTCCATTCCGGACGAACTCACACTAGAACGCGCTCGCGGCCCCTGGCCGGCCCCGACGCAAAGTCCGAAACAAGATGCGCAGCGCCTCCATCAGCCGGAAGACCGCCGAGACCGATATCGCGGTCAGCGTCGGCCTCGACGGGACCGGGCAGTCGAAGATCGCCACCGGCATCGGCTTCCTCGACCATATGCTCGACCTGTTCGCGCGGCACGGCCTGTTCGACCTGGAGGTCAAGGTCGACGGCGACCTGCATATCGACCAGCACCACTCGGCCGAGGATTGCGGCATCGCGCTGGGCCAGGCCTTCGCCAAGGCGCTCGGCGACAAGCGCGGGGTGACGCGCTACGCCGACATCCACCTGCCGATGGACGAGGCGCTGACCCGGGTCTGCGTCGACATCTCGGGCCGGCCGTTCCTCGTGTTCCGCACCACCTTCCGGGTCGAGAAGATCGGCCAGTTCGACACCGAGCTGGTGCGCGAGTGGTTCCAGGCCTTCGCGATGAATGCCGGGCTGACGCTGCACGTCGAGACCCTGTACGGCGACAACGCGCACCACATTGCCGAGAGCTGCTTCAAAGGGCTGGCCCGGGCCTTGCGGAAGTCGGTGGCGATCGACCCCCGCGAGGAGGGGCGCGTTCCCTCCACGAAGGGCTCCCTGTAGACCAAGGTTTCGTCGCGCTCCCGAATGGTCGTTCCGGCCGTCGGCGAACGCTCTCACCGGGAGTTCCGCGATGCGGATGCGCAGCTACACGCTCCACCTGCCGGCCGATGCGCGGCCGGGCGAATCCATCGGCCTGGAGCGGGCGTTGCTCGTGCGGGACGGATTCTCCTGGCCGGCCTTCGCGTTCAGCGTGCTCTGGTTCCTCTATCACCGCCTCTGGATCGCGGCACTGATCGTGCTCGCCGGCCTGATGGCGCTCGCCGGCCTCGGCCATGCCCTCGGGCTGCCCCCGGGTATCGCCACCCTCGTGACCCTGCTGGCCTCCTGGCTGATCGGCCTCGAGGCGTCGAGCCTGCGCCGCTGGACCCTGACGCGCCGGGGATGGCCGGCGCGGGACGCCGTCATGGCCGCCACCGCCGAGGAAGCCGAAGCCAAGGCGCTGGGCCGCTGGCTCGACGCCACCGCGCCGGCGCCCCGCCCGCCGTTCCCGGCCGGCCCGACCCGTCGCAGCGAGCCGGTGATCGGCCTGTTCCCCGCCCAGGAAATTGCCCGGTGAGTGGCAGGTCGAGACGCGCATGAGCACCGAGACGGTCGCGATCATCGATTACGGGTCGGGCAACCTCCATTCGGCCGCCAAGGCGTTCGAGCGCGCAGCCCGTGAGGCCGGGCGCGACGCGCGCATCCGTCTGACCTCCGACCCGGCCGTCGTGGCCGCCGCCGACCGCGTCGTGCTGCCGGGCGTCGGCGCCTACGCGGATTGCCGGCGCGGGCTCGATTCCGTCCCCGGCATGGTCGAGGCCATGACCGAGGTGGCGCAGGTCGCCGGCCGGCCGTTCCTCGGCATCTGCGTCGGCATGCAGCTGCTTGCGAGCCGCGGGCTGGAATACGAGACGACGCCCGGTCTCGGCTGGATCCCGGGCGATGTCGCGCCGATCCGCCCATCCGACCCGGCGCTCAAGATCCCCCATATGGGCTGGAACACGCTGCGGATCGCGCGCGACCACGCGTTGCTCACCGGCATTCCCACCGGTGAGGACGGCCTGCACGCCTATTTCGTGCACAGCTTCGCGCTGGCCGCGGAACGCCCGGAGGATGTCGTGGCCCAGGCCGATTACGGCGGTCCCGTCACCGCAATGGTCGCCCGCGGCAATGTCGCCGGCACACAATTCCACCCCGAGAAGAGTCAGCGCCTCGGCCTGGCGCTCATCGCGAATTTTCTGACCTGGCGCCCCTGAACGCGCTCCGGATTCGGCGAGAAGGAAGACAGCACCCGTGATCCTGTACCCGGCGATCGACCTGAAGGAGGGACGCTGCGTCCGCCTCGTCCAGGGGGACATGGCGCAGGCCAAGATCTTCGGCGACGATCCGGCCGCGCAGGCCGCGACCTTCGAGGAGCAGGGCTTTCCCTGGCTCCACGTGGTCGATCTGGACGGCGCCTTCGCGGGCGCGCCGCGCAACGCCGCCGCAGTGGACGCGATCCTGGCCCGGGTCGGCATCCCGGTGCAGCTCGGCGGCGGCATCCGCGAAATGAAGACGCTCGAGGGCTGGCTCGCCAAGGGCGTCGCCCGGGTGATCATCGGCACGGCCGCGGTGCGCGATCCCGCCTTCGTCCGCGAGGCGGCGCGCCTGCATCCCGGCAAGATCGCGGTGGGCATCGACGCCAAAGATGGGCGCGTGGCCGTCGAGGGCTGGGCGCAGACCTCCAGCATGACCGCCGAGGAGCTCGGCCGTCGCTTCGAGGATGCCGGCGTCGCGGCGATCATCTACACCGACATCGCCCGCGACGGCATCCTGAAGGGTCTCAACGTCGAGATGACCCTGGCGCTGGCCCAGGCCGTGCGCATCCCGGTGATCGCGTCGGGAGGCCTCGCCTCCATCGACGACGTGCACCGGCTGCTCCAGCCCGATTGCGCCCTCATCGCCGGCGCCATCACCGGACGGGCCCTCTATGATGGCCGCATCGACCCGCAGGCGGCGCTCGCCGCCATCGCGCAGGCCCGCGGCCCGGCGGCGTGATAGGCTTTTGCGATCGAAGGACCTCGACTCGGAGGCTGTGATGGCCTGCCGCGGAACGGCTTACCAAGACGACTTTTACATCTGGACACAGGAGCAGGGCGCCCGCCTGCGGGCGGGCGATGTCGCGGGGCTCGACTGCCCGAACCTCGCGGATGAGATCGAGAGCTTAGGCCGGACTCAGTTCGGGAGCTTGGTCGATGCTCTGCGGGGATTACTAATGACCATGCTGACGATCGATCGCCGCCCCGGTTTGCAGAACCGATGCAAGGCGATCGAGATCGCGATGCACCGGAATCACGTCTCCGACGAACTGCAAGACAGCCCGAGTCTCAGGAACCGGCTGAGCGACGCTATCGAGCGGGCCTATCGCTCCGCCCGCCTCGAAGCCGCGGACGCCACAGGCTTGGCGTTGAGGCACTTCCCAGAAGCCTGCCCGTACACGTATCAGGACATCATGGATCGTCCGTTCGCGATCGATCCCGAATCCTGATCGGACCGCCGAGGGCTCGTGCTCAAAACCCGCATCATCCCCTGCCTCGACGTGAAGGACGGCCGCGTCGTGAAGGGCGTCCGCTTCGAGGGGCTGCGCGATGCCGGCGATCCGGTGGAGGCGGCGAAGGTCTACGACGCGGCCGGCGCCGACGAGCTCTGCTTCCTCGACATCACCGCGAGCCGCGAGGCACGGGGCACGCTGCTCGATATCGTCAGCCGCACCGCCGAGGCCTGCTTCATGCCGCTCACCGTCGGCGGCGGCGTGCGTACCGTCGAGGATGTGCGCGCGTTGCTGCTCGCCGGCGCCGACAAGGTCGCGATCAACACCGCGGCCGTGAAGGACCCGGACCTCGTCGCCCGGGCGGCGGAAAAATTCGGCGCGCAGTGCATCGTGGTGGCGATCGACGCCAAGCGGGTCTCTGGTCCTGGCGAGCCCGCCCGGTGGGAGATCTTCACCCATGGCGGCCGCGACCCGACCGGGATCGACGCCGTCGCCTTCGCCCGCCTGGTCGCCGAGAAGGGCGCCGGAGAGCTGCTGGTGACCTCCATGGACAAGGACGGCACCCGTTCCGGCTACGACTTGGCCCTCACGCGGGCGATCAGCGACGCCGTGACCGTGCCGGTCATCGCCTCGGGCGGGGTCGGCGGTCTCGACGACCTCGTGGCCGGCGTAGCCCAGGGCGGGGCGAGCGCCGTGCTCGCCGCATCGATCTTCCATTTCGGGCAGGCGAGCGTCGCCGAGGCGAAGGCCCATATGGCGGCCGCCGGCCTCGCGATGCGACTCGACGGCCCGGCATCATCCGCGAGGGCGCCCCTGTGACCAGCATTCTTCTCGCCAACGCGACCCTCCTCGATCCCGCGACGGGGCGCGAGACGCGCGGTGCCGTGCTGGTGCAGGACGGCCGCATCGCCGACATCGCCGAGGGCGCCGCGCCCGGGGCTCCGGCGGGCGCCGCCCGGATCGACTGCCGCGGGAGAATCCTGACCCCGGGCCTGATCGACATGCGCGCCTTCGTGGGCGAGCCGGGGGCCGAGCATCGCGAGACCCTGGCCTCGGCCAGCGCCGCGGCGGCGGCGGGCGGCGTCACGACCCTGGTCTGCATGCCCGACACCAACCCGGTGATCGACGGCCCGGCGATCGTCGATTTCGTGCTCCGCCGCGCGCGCGATACCGCCTGCGTCCATGTCCTGCCCGCCGCCGCGATCACCAAGGGCCTGGCCGGCAAGGAGATGACCGAGTTCGGCCTCCTGCAGGAGGCCGGCGCGGTGGCCTTCACGGACGGGCTGCACGCCGTGGCGAATGCCCAGGTGATGCGCCGCGCCCTGACCTACGCCCGGGATTTCGACGCCCTGCTGATGCAGCATGTCGAGGATGCCGACCTCGTCGCCGAGGGGGTGATGAACGAGGGCGAGCTGGCCTCGCGCCTCGGGCTGATGGGCATCCCCCGCGAGGCCGAGACCGTGATGCTGGAGCGCGACATCCGCCTCGTGCGGCTGACCGGCGCCCGCTACCACGCGGCGATGATCTCGACCGCCGATTCGGTGGAGATCGTGCGTCGGGCCAAGCAGGACGGGTTGCCGGTGACCTGCGGCGTCTCGGTCAACAACCTCGTGCTGAACGAGAACGATATCGGCCATTACCGCACCTTCTGCCGGCTCTCGCCGCCGCTCCGCGACGAGGCCGACCGGCATGCCATGGTCCGGGCGCTCGACGAGGGCGTGATCGACGTGGTCGTCTCCGACCACAATCCGCAGGATGTCGAGACCAAGCGGCTGCCCTTCGCGGAAGCCGCCGACGGCGCCCTCGGGATCGAGACCCTGCTCGGCGCGTCCCTGCGCCTGGTCCATACCGGCGACCTCGCGCTGAACAAGCTGATCGCGGCGCTGACCGTGAACCCGGCCCGGATCCTCGGGCGCGAGGCCGGACGCCTGGCGGTCGGCGCGCCGGCCGACCTCGTGCTGATCGATCCCGATCTGCCCTACGTGCTCGACAAGCGCCGGCTGAAGTCGCGCTCCAAGAACTCGCCCTTCGACGAGGCGCGGCTCCAGGGTGCCGCGGTGCTGACCCTGGTTTCCGGGCAGATCGTGCACGCGATCGACGATCTCGCGGCGGCGGCCTGATGCTGGCCGATCTCGCGACGCCGGCCGCCCTCGGTGGCCTGGCCCTCGGCTACGCCCTGGGCTCGATCCCGTTCGGGCTGATCTTCACGCGCTTCGCCGGTCTCGGCGACGTCCGGGCGATCGGCTCGGGCAATATCGGCGCGACCAACGTGCTGCGCACCGGCCGGAAGGGCCTCGCCGCCGCAACCCTACTGGGCGACGCCCTGAAGGGGACGGCCGCCGTGCTGATCGCCCGTCAGCTGGGCGGCGAAGGCCCGGCGCTGGCTGCCGGGCTCGGGGCCTTCCTTGGCCATCTCTTCCCGGTCTGGCTCGGGTTCAAAGGCGGCAAGGGGGTGGCGACCTTCATCGGCGTGCTGCTGGCCTTCAGCCCCCCGGCTCTGGCCGCCTTCGCGGTGATCTGGCTCGGCCTCGCCTTCGCGCTGAAATACTCGTCGCTCGCCGCCCTGGCGGCCTCCGCGGCGACGCCGCTGGTGCTGTGGGCGCTCGGCGCGCCGACGCAAGCTGCGCTGTTCCTGCTGCTCGGCGTGCTGTTATGGTGGAAGCACGCGCCCAACATCCGGCGACTCGCGGCGGGCACCGAGGGGCGCATCGGCCAGAAAGGCTGAGCGTACGCGCCGGATGGCGCGATCCCGGGGGTGCGTCATGCAGCTCACCGATGCGCAACGCCTCGACTGGCTGCGCCTGATCCGGACCGAGGGTATCGGCCCACGCAGCTTCCGCTCCCTGATCAACCGCTTCGGCGGCGCGGCGGCAGCGCTCGAGGCGCTGCCGGATTTGAGCCGTCGTCAGGGCCGGCGCATCGAGCCGTTCAGCCGGGCGCGAGCCGAGGACGAAATCGCCGCCCTGGCGCGCCTCGGCGGGCGCCTGCTCGCCACCGGGGAAGCGACGTATCCCCGTCTGCTCCAGCTCACCGACGCGGCGCCGCCGCTGATCGCCCTGCGCGGCGCGCCACAGATCCTGAACCGGCCTTCGGTGGCGCTGGTCGGATCGCGCAACGCCTCGACCGCGGGCCTTGCCTTCACGGAGCGCCTGGCCCGGGGCCTTGGGCAAGACGGACTTGTCGTCGTGTCCGGCCTCGCCCGCGGGATCGATGCGCGGGCGCACAAAGCCACCCTGCAGACCGGCACCATTGCCGTCATGGCCGGCGGCCAGGATCGGATCTACCCGGCGAGCCATGTCGGTCTGGTGGACGCGATCCTGGGGGAGGGCGGGGCGGTCCTGGCCGAGATGCCGATGGGCTGGGAGGCGCGCGGCCGCGATTTCCCCCGGCGCAACCGGATCATTTCCGGTTTGGCCTACGGTACGATCGTCGTGGAGGCGGCGCGCCGGTCCGGCTCCCTGATCACGGCGCGCTACGCCCTGGAGCAGAATCGCGAGGTCTTCGCGGTCCCGGGCTCGCCCCTGGATCCGCGGGCCGAGGGCACCAACGACCTGATCCGCCAGGGGGCAACCCTGGTGGCCGACGTGGATCACGTCCTCGACGTGATCGGCCCGATCATCGAGCGCGGCCCCGATCCCGACGCCGCCCCCGCGCGGCAACGGCCCGACCTGGCCGAGCAGCCGGATTTCTGGGACGAGATCGATCTGGAGGGACGGGCGAGCCTGCTAAACGGTGGCGCAGACCCTGATCTCGTTTTCGACGCCCCGGTCGTCGAGCCGGACGAGCCCATGGACGATCGTCAAAAAATCATCGCCCTGCTGGGGCCGAGCCCGGTCGGCACCGACGAGCTCGCGCGCAGTGCCGGCGTCGGCGCCCGCGTGGTGCAGACCGTGCTGCTGGAGCTGGAGCTCGACGGCCGCATCGAGCGGCACGGCAGCGGCGCGGTCTCGCTGGTCAGTCGCTGACGGGGTCCGCGTCGGCATCGGCGAGGTTGCGCATCACGTCGAGGCAGCCCTGCAGGATGTAGGCGGCGGCGAGCTTGTCCACGAGCTGGCCGCGCCGCGCCCGGGACGCATCCGCCTCGATCAGCGCCCGGGTCACGACGGCGGTGGACAGGCGCTCGTCGAAGAACACGTGCGGGATGTCGATGATCGGCTTCAAGTTGCGCACGAAGGCGCGGGTCGACTGAACGCGAGGCCCCTCGCTGCCATCCATGTTGAGCGGCAGGCCGATCACCAGCCCGCCGACCGCGTGCTGCCGGCAGAGCGCGGCGAGGCGCTGGGCGTCGGGGGTGAACTTCACCCGGCGGATCGTCTCGAGGGGCGTGGCGATCTGCCGGCCCAGATCCGATAGGGCGAGCCCGATCGTCTTGGTGCCGAGATCGACCCCGATCAGGCGCGCGCCGCCCCGTGAGGCGGCCGCGAAGGTACGGATCTCGTCGAAATTCATGGCCAGGCCCTACGCCAGCCCGGCGCCCCGCGCCAGCGTCGCCTCCGCGATCCCGTCGAACCGGGCCGGAAGCGGCGTCGCGCCCGGACCCAGGACGATGGCGGCGGAGGGTCGGGTCACGCGGTCGAAGAAGTCGGCGAGGTTCTCGCCGCCGAAGCGCACGGTCTCGAGATCGGGGGCAAGCAGCCAGATGTCGTACTCGTCAGTCGTCCCGGCAACGTCCCAGAACAGGAAGCTGCCATCCTCGCCCGCGCCGAAGAAGCAGGCGCGCTCGATCACCGCCGGGTCGCCATCCTCGACGTCGAAGCGGTGCGGTTCGCCGTCACCCTCCAGCATCGCCACCGCGTTGCCCACGCTGACGGCGATCACCCCGGCCTGGGTCGCGAGATCGCTGGCCTCGAACGGCGCCGGCACGGCGATGCGGAACTGCTCGGCGGCCAGGCCGATGCCGCAGGTCTCGCAGAAGCTCCGGTAGGAGGCCGGCAGGGGGAAGCCGAGCTCCGCGGCGGCGCGGTCGAGACTCGCCGGCTGCGCAAGGAAGCCCGCCGACAGGCTCGTGAACACCTGCTCCCACATCAAACCCGCTCCCTCGTCCACAGCGTTAACGCTCTCCGCAGATCGACCCAGATGCACCCGGATCCGTTCGCGAATAGGTAGGTTAAAACTTCGTTAATCCACGTTTCGGGTATCGCCATGCCGACGATAGGCCAGCCCAGCGCCCCACGCCCGTCCCGCCGCAAGCAGCCCATGACCCGCAAGCAGTGCTGGATGCTGGTCCTGGCCTTCGAAGTTCTGGTCTTCGGTGTCTCGCAATCGGTCTTCCGGCCGGCGCGGCAGGCCGGGATCACGATCGAGATGTCGGTGACGCCGAACCACGTGGTGACCTGATCCACCCGGTCTAGCTGGATCTCTTCCCACGGCGCGGCCATGCAGACCACCGCCCGCGTTGCGGCGCGTCGAAGCGCAGTGCTATAGCCCGGCCCGGCGCCGGGGATGCCTCCCGGGCAGGGACGAACGGGACGGCATGTCGGTCGACGAGAAGACGGTTCGGCGCATCGCGCATCTGGCGCGGATCGCAGTCACCGACGACGAGGTCGGTCCGCTGCAGGGTGAGTTGAACGCCATCCTGGCCTTCGTCGAGCAGCTCGGCGCGGTGGACGTGTCCGGCGTCGAGCCGATGACCTCGGTCACCCCGATGGCGATGAAGAAGCGCGAGGACGTGGTCACCGAGGGCGGCCGCGCCGCCGACGTGGTCGCCAACGCCCCCGAGACCGAAGACAATTACTTCCTGGTTCCGAAGGTCGTCGAGTAGGCTGCTTCCGGCCTTCGGCGAAGCATGAATTCTGGCGGCATGCGCGCGGCGGCGCGCGCGAGGACGTGAACAGCGTGGATCCGAACGAACTCACCCTGGCCGAGGCGCGCGACGCCCTCAAGGCGAAGCGGATCTCGGCCCGCGAGCTGACCCAGGCGCATCTCGACGCGATGGCCAAGGCCCGCGTGCTGAACGCCTTCATCCGCGAGACGCCCGATCACGCCCTCAGGATGGCGGACGAAGCGGACAAGAAGATCGGCGCCGGCGAGGCCCGCCCGCTGGAAGGCATCCCGCTCGGGATCAAGGACCTGTTCTGCACCGACGGCGTCAACACCACCGCCGGCTCGAAGATCCTCGAGACCTTCGTGCCGCACTACGAATCCGCCGTCTCGGCCAATCTGTGGCGCGACGGCGCGGTGATGCTGGGTAAGCTCAATCTCGACGAGTTCGCCATGGGCTCGTCCAACGAGACCAGCGCCTACGGCAACGTGGTGTCGCCGTGGCGGCGCAAGGGCTCGGACGCCCAGCTGGTGCCGGGCGGATCCTCCGGCGGCTCGGCCGCGGCGGTCGCGGCGCGGTTGTGCCTGGGCGCCACCGCCACCGATACCGGCGGCTCGATCCGCCAGCCCGCCGCCTTCACCGGCACGGTCGGGATCAAGCCGACCTACGGCCGTTGCTCGCGCTGGGGCACGGTGGCCTTCGCCTCCTCCCTCGACCAGGCCGGCCCGATCGCCCGCACGGTGCGCGACTGCGCGATCCTGCTCGGCTCGATGGCCGGCCCGGATGCCCGCGACACGACCTGCGTCGACCTCCCGGTGCCGGATTTCGAGGCCGCGGTCTCCCGCGGCGTGAAGGGCCTGACCATCGGCATTCCCAAGGAGTACCGGGTCGACGGTATGCCGGCCGAGATCCAGAAGCTCTGGGACGACGGCGCCGCCTGGCTGAAGGCGGCCGGCGCGACGATCAAGGAGATCTCGCTGCCGCACACCTCCTCGGCGCTGCCGGCCTACTACATCGTCGCCCCGGCAGAGGCCTCCTCGAACCTCGCCCGCTACGACGGCGTCCGCTACGGCCTGCGCGTGCCCGGCAAGGACATCGCCGGGATGTACGAGAACACCCGCGCCGCCGGCTTCGGCCGCGAGGTCAAGCGCCGGATCATGATCGGCACCTACGTGCTCTCGGCCGGCTATTACGACGCCTATTACGTGCGCGCCCAGAAGATCCGCACGCTGATCAAGCGTGACTTCGAGCAGGCCTATGCGGCCGGCGTCGACGCGATCCTCACCCCGGCGACGCCGTCCTCCGCCTTCGGGATCGGCGAGAAGGCCTCGGCCGACCCGGTGGAGATGTACCTCAACGACGTGTTCACCGTGACGGTGAACATGGCCGGGCTTCCCGGCATCGCGGTCCCGGCCGGGATCGACGGGCAGGGCCTGCCGCTCGGCCTCCAGCTGATCGGCCGGCCGTTCGACGAGGAGACGTTGTTCGCGGTCGCCCAGGTGATCGAGGAGGCCGCAGGCCGGACGGTGCTGCCCGAGCCCTGGTGGGCATGACGGTCCCGTTCTATCCCTGGACGGTCTGGATCTGGGCCGCGTTCGATCCGGCTCTGATCGTGGTGGCGGTCTATCTCGGCTGGACCGCCAGCCAGTTCGGCAAGGTGTTCATCGCGGCGATCGCGGCGCTCGGCTTCTCGGTGCTGTTCTCCTGGGCGGTGAGCGCGGCCGGGATCCCCTGGCCGGCCCCGATCACCCATGACGGCCCGACCTTCTTCCCAGTGCGGGCGGTCGCCGCCCTGCTCTGGGCGATCTTCGGCTACGGCGCCCGGCGGGCCATCGCCCGGCGCGCTTGATTCTTGCGCGGGGCGACCCGTAAGTGTCTTTCAAGAGTAGGAACGCGGCACACGCCGCGATCCCACCCACGACCTCATCCTGAGGTGACCGCGTCAGCGGGCCTCGAAGGAGCCCTCCAGGCTCCGCGCGATCCCTGGAGCCCTCCTTCGAGGCTGCTGCGCAGCACCTCAGGATGAGGTTGTGGATCGGATCGTGCGGAGACCGCATCACATTTCGGCCCGGACGACCATGAACGCACCTGTCGATCCCAAAAAACTCATCAAGGGCGGCCTGCACGACTGGGAGGTGATCGTCGGCATGGAGGTCCATGCCCAGGTCTCCAGCCGCGCCAAGCTGTTCTCCGGCGCCTCCACCGAGTTCGGCGGCGAGCCGAACGACCACGTCTCGCTGGTCGATGCCGCGATGCCCGGCATGCTGCCGGTGATCAACGCCGAATGCGTCGCCCAGGCGGTGCGCACCGGGCTCGGCCTGAAGGCCCAGATCAACCTGCGCTCGGTCTTCGACCGGAAGAACTACTTCTACCCGGACCTGCCGCAGGGCTACCAGATCTCGCAGTACAAGGACCCGATCGTCGGTGAGGGCGAGGTGCTGGTCGACATGGCGGACGGCACGTCGATCACCGTCGGCATCGAGCGCCTGCATCTGGAGCAGGATGCCGGCAAGTCGCTGCACGACCAGGATCCGACCAAGAGCTTCGTCGACCTCAACCGCTCGGGCGTGGCGCTGATGGAGATCGTCTCCCGGCCGGACCTGCGCTCGTCGGAGGAGGCCAAGGCCTACGTGACCAAGCTGCGCACGATCCTGCGCTATCTCGGCACCTGCGACGGCGACATGGAGAAGGGCTCGCTGCGCGCCGACGTGAACGTCTCGGTGCGCCGCCCCGGCGAGCCGCTCGGCACCCGCTGCGAGATCAAGAACGTCAACTCCATCCGCTTCATCGGACAGGCGATCGAGACCGAGGCGCGCCGCCAGATCGCGATCCTGGAGGATGGCGGCAAGATCGACCAGGAGACCCGCCTGTTCGACCCGGGCAAGGGCGAGACCCGCTCGATGCGCTCCAAGGAAGAGGCGCACGATTACCGCTACTTCCCCGATCCCGACCTGCTGCCGCTCGAGTTCGACCAGGCCTATGTCGACGCCCTCGCGGCCGGCCTGCCGGAACTGCCGGACGCCAAGAAGGCGCGGTTCGTCAAGGATTACGGCCTCTCGCCCTACGATGCCGGCGTGCTCGTGGCCGAGCGGGCCTCGGCCGACTACTACGAGGCCGTGGCCAAGGGCCGTGACGGCAAGGCCGCGGCCAACTGGGTGATCAACGAGCTGTTCGGGCGCCTGAACAAGGAAGGCCTCTCGATCGAATCGACACCGGTCTCCGCCGACCAGTTCGGCGCGATCGTCGACCTGATCGGCGAGGGCGTCATCTCCGGCAAGATCGCGAAGGACCTGTTCGAGATCGTCTGGACCGAGGGCGGCGACCCGCGCGCCATCGTCGACAGTCGCGGCATGAAGCAGGTGACCGATACCGGCGCCATCGAGGCGGCCATCGACCAGATCATCGCGGCCAACCCCGACAAGGTCGCCCAGGCGAAGGAGAAGCCGACCCTGCTCGGCTGGTTCGTCGGCCAGACCATGAAGGCCACGGGCGGCAAGGCCAACCCGGCGGCGGTCAACGCGCTGCTCAAGACGAAGCTCGGGATCGCCTGACCCGCGCTCGGATCGCGACATGATGAGATCCCGCCGCGGCTCAGCCGGGGCGGGTGATGGCAGAGTGGGTCCTGATAAAAGAAACCGTAGCGGCAGCAGCTTGAGGTGGGGCCTTTCGCGTCTTCGAAGACGTGCCGTATCGGCCGCTTCTGCGCCCCTGGAGCTGCCTTCCGTCCGGTTGTCCGTTCAATGCCGCTAGGTTCCGGGCCGAACCTGTCCCTGAACCGTCTCAGCGGCGTCACGCTGCGGTGGAGTCATGCCTGTCTCCTCCAGCTTCAAATGACCGATCAAGACCAGCACATCCCTGATGCGCTGAACTATTGATCTGGTTCGTGTCCGCTGTCGCTGAACACATCCGAAGACTGCGCCGGCTTCGGAGTCGCGTCAACTCGGAATTTCCGGCCACGCTCGCTTTTCTCTGCTTTCGTCCGGCGGCAACGCACCGCGGCGTCGCCGGATCAAACACTTATGGCGGCCCGCACCGCAGCGCAAAAATTTAGCTCTCGCCCATCCGGATCGGCCCCATCCTACTTTCCGGCGCCCATGTTGTTCTCGACGAGAAACCGGATCCCGCGCGCGAAGGACTCGTCGGTGTCGCCGCGCAGGTCGACGCTGTAGGCCTTCTCCGGGACGTTGCCGGAGAGCTGTTTGACGTAGACGTTGAGGTTCAGGATCAGGTTGGACACCTTCTGAACCTCGCCGGTGATCGCCACGTCGGCGCCGAGCTTGCGCGCGAAATCCTCGGCGCAGCCGTTGCAGCGACGCAGATCCGCGCTCTTGGCGACCTCCTCCTTCACCGGATCGGTCGGCACGACCTCGAACAGGCCTTTCTTCGCGAGAAGGTCGCGCAGCTGGGCGCTGGTGCGGTCCAGCCGCGCCCGGTCGGCCTCGTCGCCCGGCACCGGCGAGAGGTTGGAGAACTGGAAATCGAACACCGCGGCCTTCTCGGGAGCGGCGAAAGCCGGGCCGGCCGCGAGCAACAGGGCGGCCGCGCAGAAAGCGGTCCGGAACATGGGCGTCTCCTCGTCGGCGCGCAGGCGGCGCCGTAGAGAGCCAACGCGGCAAGGCGCGGCGATGTCCCGGAATTCCCCCGATCAGCGCCGATCGGCTTCGACCTGCCCGTCGGCGGCCCTGGCGGTCGGGCCAGCCACCCGATCGCGCAGCCCCATGAACCACGTCGGCAACGGCGCGCGGCCGGTGCCCACCACCACGGTGGCGGTCATGCCGGCCACCAGCGGCACGTCGTCGGGCTTGTGGTCGATCCGGACGCGCACCGGCACGCGCTGGGCGAGCCGCACCCAGGTATAGACCGGGTTCACGTCCGGCAGCCCCTGGGTGCTGGCGGCGGCGTTGGCCGTCGAGATGCCCAGCGTGATGCTCTCCACCGTCCCGGTCAGGTGCGGCGCGTAGCCCATCAGCTTGATGTCGGCGGCGTCTCCGACATGGACATTGGCCATCTTCGTTTCCTCGAAATAGCCGTCGATCCAGAACGAATCCGTATCGACGACGCTGATGTTCGAGGTGCCGGTGCGGGCGTAATCGCCGACGCGCATCAGCAGGTTGGTCACGCGGCCGTTGACCGTGGATTTCACCTGCGTGCGCTCGAGATTGACCTTGGCCTGGCGCAGCTGCGCCTGCGCGCTCTCCAGCGACGCCTCGGCGATCTTGGCGGTGCCGGCGTATTGCTGCTTCTCCTCCACCGAGGTCGAGACGGTGGTGAGCGCCTGGCGGCGGGCCGATTGCGCATTCTTGACCTGAAGGTCGGCCTCGCGGTTCTTCACCTCGGCGTCCGCCGACGTGACCGCGACCTCGAAATCCACCGGGTCGATGACGTAGAGCAGGTCGCCCTTGTGGACGAACTGGTTGTCCTGGACCCGCAGGTCGACGATCTGCCCGGACACCTGCGGGGCGATGTTGGCGACCTGCACGCGCACCCGGCCATCCCGGGTCCACGGCGCCACCACGTAGAAGTCCCACACGAACACGGCCGCCACGAAGGCGACGAGCAGGATCACCCCGGTGGCAGCCAGGCGAACGACCTTCGCCCTGCGGCCGCGACGCGCGGTCAGCCGCGGCGGATCGGCCTGGCTCTGCGCGTCCGTGCGGGAAGCGGCCTTGGGATCGTCCTCATCGGCGGTTGTGGCGGGCATCTAGATGAACGCAATCAGGAGGGCGAGGACACAGACGTAGATGCCGGCCTCGGCCAGCGGGGCGTTGGCGACGTAACGGCTGAAGCGAATGCGGGCGAAGAACCACCGCAGGCAGACGAGGATCCCGAAGGCGATGAGCGCATAGGCGACGAACGAGGAGATCAGCACCCCGCCGATGTGGATATCCTCGTACATGCCGGTCCCGAGCCAACCTCTGCGTCAGAAGCGTGCGATGTTGAGCCGACGCAGGAAGCGTCGATGGCGCGCGATGGTACGGGCTGCCGTCACCAGGTCGCTGGCAGCCCGCGCCGTGGTGAGCCGCACTATCCGGTCCTGCCGTGACGCGGCCCGGATGAGATCCCGCGCACCGGTCTCGAGCACGCGATCATCGCCGGCGGCCAGCCCGGCGCCGGCTCGCTGGATCGCGTCGCGCAGCGGCTCCACCGCCCAGAGCCGCCGAAGCTCGGCATGGGCCCGGGCGGCCGCCGCCTCTAGGCGGGCCAGCGCGAAGGCATGCGAGAGGCTGGCCCGGCGCACGGCGCCGCTTCCGGAGCTGTAGCCAGCGAACTGGAGCAGCCGGTCGGCGTTCAGGCTCGTGCGTGTCGTCGCGTCGCCACCCTCGCCGACCAGGGCATCGGCCAGGGCGCGCTGCGCCGAATCGAGGGCATAGGCGCGCTGACGCTCACGCGTGGTCGGCAGCACCAGGCGCACCACGATCGACAGGATGGTGGCGGCCACCACGACGAGGAACGCGTTCAGCAGGAAGCTCTGCGCATCGTAGCTCTGCGGATTGGACGGGCCGAGCAGCACCGGGAAGAACACGATCACGATGAAGCCGATGCCGAAAGTCTTCGGGTTCAGCGACAGGAAGCAGCCGAAGAAGATCACCGGCGCCATCACGATGGCGAGCATCGGGAAGCCCTGGACCCCGTCGAGGAACACGAACCGGGCGATGCCCGCGAAGGTCGCCGCCAGCGTCATGCCGATCACGACGCCGTTGGCGAATTTCTTCGGATCGGGTGTGGTGGAGGACAGAGCGGCGGTCGCGGCGACCTGCACCAGCGCGAAGGATGCCTCCGGCAGGCCGAGCGCCACGAAGGCGGCGGCGGTGATCGCGAAGCCGATCGCGACCCGCAGGGCCCCGCGCAGGGCGACCGGAAAATCCCGATGTGTCGGCAGGGCTGCGTCCCGAAGCGGCCGATGGCCGTCGGCCAACGCCCGGATGCCGTCCTGCGCGAAGGCCGCCGCACAGACCACATCGAGGGCGCGCTGGAGGACGACGACCTCGTCGAGAGGCCGGTCGCCGTCGCGGATCGCGTCGTCGATGAGGGCGCGCAGGCGTTCGTCGTCCCGTTCGAGGGTCTCGGCATCGGGATCCTCGGCGACGCGGTGGCAGATCTGAAGCGCCTCCTCGACCGCAGGGCTGCGGGTGGGCAGACAGGCGGCCGCCGCCGCGACCGCGCGGATCGCCGCCGCCAGGACGTAGAAAGCCGCGATGCAGCTGCGCGCGCCCGCGGCCCGCCAGGGCCCGTCGTCGAGTTCCCCGGCGATCGCGTTGGCGTCCGGCCGCATCGGCGCGATCGTCCGGATCAGCGCGGCGGTGCGGGACGCGCCGAGATCGCCGTTGGCGAGGGTCTCGCGCGCATAGGCGCGCGTGTCGTCCCAGGCCTTTCGGAGTTGCGGGAGCAAGGTCCGCCACGTGCTCGGAGAGGCGAGGGCATCGTTGATGAAGGTGATCACGATGATGCCCAGCACGATCACGGCGACGCGGGAGACCGCCGCGTCGAACGTGCCCTGCGGCTCGTCGATCTGGCCCAGCGCGATGATCGCCACTGTGTAGCCCGACAGCATCGCGCCGTAGGCGCGCGTATCCTGGAGGTATTGCGCGGTGAACACGCACAGGCCGAGCCAGGTCGTGAACGAGACCAGCAGCAGGACCCGGTCCTGCCCGAACAGCGCCATGAACACGATCGACACGGCGGCGCCGATCAGCGTGCCGAGCAGGCGGTAGACGGCCTTCGAGATCGCCTGCCCGCGCTTCGGCTGCGCCAGGATCGCCACGCAGGTTGCCGCCGACGAGGCGCTGTCGAGCTGCAGCCAGAAGGCCGCAGCGAGCGCCAGCATCATGGCGATCCAGATGCGCAGGGCGAAAGCCCAGGCCGCCGGCTTGGGCACCCAGGCGTCGAGAAAGCCGAGCAGACGGTCGAGAGCCGGGGCGGGGAGCGCAGGCCCGTTCGCGGCGGATGTCTCAGACATGCCGCAAGAGGCCCGTCAACGGCCAAGACCCTTGCCGATCCGCCATCTTCGCAACGGGTCCCGTTCCTGCTCGATACAGATCCAGCAACGAACGAGAAGCGCGGCGGTTCGCGTGAAAGTCAGGCTTTATCGCCGCCTTTCAAGCGCTTGTTGCAGCTGCTCCAGAATTGCGGCCATTTGGGTCCCTGAGCACTCTTCTGAGCATCTGTGAGCGCACGCCACTCGGCCCCGCATTTCTTCTGCCGCTCCCGTGCCGCGCTCTGCCCGGCGCTCGGCGCCTTCGCAGCCGGCTCCTTGGCGGCTGGCGTCTCGCTGGTGGCCGGAGCACTCGCCGGCGCCTCCTTGGCGAGGAGCGGCTGAACCATGAAGAGCGGCGCGCTCAGCACCGCGATCCGCACAAGACGGTCGATCATCGAGAATCCCCCCGGTACCGCAACGATTCCGCACCGCAGTCTCGCCGCACGGTCGCGCTTCAGACAAGGGCGTGGCGGTTTTCGCCAACAGGTCCGGGGCTCGCTCTCCGAAACGTGAGCCGCGCTCGCGCGCCGCCCTTGAGCGCGGCCGGGAAATCGTCTTCACTGCCGGGATTGTCCGAGATCGGCGGGGGATCGCCGCGCCGCCGTGTGATCGGTCGAGGAGCAGGTAGATTATGGCAGCGGTGTCGGGGCGGCCGATCGACGTCCATACCTGGAGCACGCCGAACGGCTGGAAGATCCCGGTGATGCTCGAGGAGTGCGGACTCCCGTACCGGGTCGTCCCAGTCAATATCGGCAAGAACGAGCAGTTCGCGCCGGACTTCTTGGCTATCTCGCCGAACAACAAGATTCCGGCGATCGTCGATCCGGACGGCCCGGGCGGAGAGCCGATCACGGTGTTCGAATCGGGGGCGATCCTGCAATATCTGGGTCGCAAGACCGGCCAGTTCTACCCGGCGGACGAGCGCGCCCGGGTGGCGGTGGACGAGTGGCTGTTCTGGCAGGTGGCGGGGTTCGGCCCGATGCTCGGCCAGACGCACCATTTCAAGATCTACGCGCCGGAGAAGGTGCCCTACGCCATCGAGCGCTTCACCGCCGAGGCCAACCGGCTCTACGGGGTGCTGGAACGCCGGCTCGAAGGACGGGACTACCTGGCGGGCGCGTATTCCATCGCCGACATCGCGACGGTGACCTGGGCGAAGCTGAACTTCAAGCAGGGCGTCGACATCGCCGCCTTGCCGAACGTCACGCGCTGGCTCGAGACCGTCTTGGCGAGGCCGGCCGTCCAGCGCGGCCTCGCGGCGATCTGAGCCTCAGTTCTTGTTGGCGGCCTGCTGGTTCACGTCCGGCACGCGGGTCCAGGTCTGGGATCCGCACAGCACCTTGAGCATGCAGCCCGAGACGCTGAGCTCGGCCTCGCTCTCACGCTCCAGGCTGACGGTGTAAACCTTGCCTTCCTCGATGTTGTAAAGCTCGCCGGTGAACTTCTCCTCGTCGGGCTTCAGGCCGTCGATGAGCTGCAGGCCGATCACCGGGCGGTTGCGCTTCTTCGGATCCGGGTTCTTCAGATCCGTCTTGGCGGCGCCGTTCTCCGCGGTCGGCGCCTTGAGCCACACGACCTTGCCGCAGACGAGCTTCTGGCCCGGACCGCACCGGTCGATCCGGATCTTGGCGCGGCCATCCCCGGTGAGCCAGGTGCCGGACGGATCCTTCCCGGTATCGGCGGAGGCGGTGGAGAGGCCGGCGAGCAGCAGGGTGGCGGACAGGGCGAGGCGCATGGTTCGTCTCCGAGTTTTGGGCACCGAGGGCGCCTGAGAGGCTGACGAAATCGGCTTGCGGCGACTGAGCCGTCGCAATCAGGCGATTTTTCGGCGGTGTTGCGGCGGAGCCACGGCCACGCTTGTTTCATAGCGCGAACGCGCGCAGCTTGAGGCCCGGTAGGGCGCCCGCTATAAGCCTGCCGCCGAAGCGAAATTTTCGCGCCTGAGATGCGCCCGGCAGCCCGGCGCGCACCCTCCGCCTTTTCCACAGACAGACCGGACAGACCATGGCCACCGAGCGCACCTTCTCGATCCTCAAGCCCGATGCCACCCGGCGCAACCTGACCGGCGCCGTGAACGCGGTGATCGAGGAGGCGGGCCTGCGCATCGTCGCCCAGCGCCGCATCCGCATGACCAAGGAGCAGGCCGAGAAGTTCTACGAGGTCCACAAGGAGCGTCCGTTCTTCGGCGAGCTCGTGAGCTTCATGACCTCCGGCCCCGTGGTGGTGCAGGTGCTCGAGGGCGAGAACGCCGTCGCCAAGTACCGCGAAGTCATGGGCGCCACGAACCCGGCCCAGGCCGCCGAGGGCACCATCCGCAAGCGGTTCGCCGAGTCGGTCGGCGAGAACACCGTGCATGGCTCGGACAGCGCCGAGAACGCCAAGATCGAGATTGCGCAGTTCTTCAAGGATTCCGACATCGCCGCCTGAGGCGGATGCCGGGGTGGCGGGCCGGGCACACCGTTCCGCCATCCTGCCACGGCGCCCCCGCGGCGGGGTGAATGCCGCCCTGTGTGTCCGGTCCGCCATTGACGGATCGGCGCCCGGCGGCGTCCAACGGCCGAGGTTACTTGAACCTCAGCCCGGACCCCCAAGACCATGACGATGCGCCGCCTGCCCCTGCTGATCGCGACCGGCCTGATCGCGCTCGGCGCCACTGCCGCTCTCGCGGGCGGATCCCCGGCCCCGTTCCAGCAGTACGAGCCGGATCCGGCGCTCAAGACCGCCACGAAGGGCAATCTCGAGGGCCGCGTGCGCCACGCCTGCACCGTCGTCCAGGCCCGGCTGACCAGCGCCCCCGAGGCGTCCCTGGAGCGTCCCTGCGGCTGCTACGCCAAGCAGACCCTGCGCAGCCTCGACGAGTCCGAGATCGAGGCCTACCGGGCCACCGGCTATTTCAACGATTCCGCCCGCGCGAAGGCCCTGTCGGCGCTGGACAGCTGCAAGCTGCAGCGGCCGATCTGATCATTCCGGGGCGCTGCCCCGGACCCTGCCGAAGGGACCTGTCCCTTCGGGCTCCCGTTACAGGCTGAACAGGACGCCGTCCGGTGCCGCGTCGGCGATGACGACGCGGTCGCCCTCGAGACGGGCGCGGCCGCCGGCCACCAGGGCCAGCACCGCCGGATAGAGCCGGCGCTCCTGGACGATCACCCTTTCGGCGAGGCTGTCGGGATCGTCGCCCTGGCGCACCGGGATCGCGGCCTGCGCCACGATCGGCCCGGCATCGAGCTCCGGCACCACGAAATGCACCGTGCAGCCGTGCAGCCGCACGCCGGCCTCGAGCGCCTGAGCGTGCGTGTGCGTGCCCTTGAACAGGGGCAGCAGCGAGGGATGGATGTTGAGCATCCGCCCCGCCCAGCCGGCCACGAAGCCCGGCGTGAAGATCCGCATGAAGCCGGCGAGGCAGACGAGGTCGATATCGGCGGCCCGAAGCTCCGCATCGAGGGCGGCGTCGAAGCTGCCGCGATCCGGGAAGGCCTTGTGGTCGATCGCCCGGGTTGGGATCCCGGCCTCGGCCGCCCGCGCCAGGCCGGCGGCGTCCGGCCGGTTCGACAGGACCAGCACGATCTCGGCCGGGTAGGCGGGATCCTTCGCGGCCTCGATCAGCGCGACCATGTTCGAGCCGCGCCCCGAGATCAGGACCGCGACGCGGATCTTGCCCGTGGTCGCCATCAGAGCGCGAGACGCCCGCTGAAGGTCACCGGCTCGGGCCCGCGCGCGGTGATCCGGCCGAGGCGCACCGGTGCCTCGCCGGCCCGGGTCAGGGCCTCGTCGACGTCGTCGACCGCGTCGGCGGCGGCGATCACCACCATGCCGATCCCGCAATTGAACGTCCGCAGCATCTCCGCCTCGGCGACGCCGCCCTCTCGGGCGAGCCAGCCGAACACCGGGGGCGGGGTGATCGCGTCGAGGTCGATGGCGATGCCGACATCGTCCGGCAGGACGCGGGGCAGGTTGTCCGGAAAGCCGCCGCCGGTGATGTGGGCGAGCGCGCGGATGCCGTCGGTCGCCTCCAGCGCGGCCAGCAGGGGCTTCACGTAGATCCGGGTCGGCTCCAGCAGGGCATCGCCGAGACTGCGCGACGGGTCGAACGGCGCCGGCGCGTCCCAGCCGAGGCCGGTCTTGGCGACGATCCGGCGGACCAGCGAGAAGCCGTTGGAATGGACCCCGGAGGAGGGGAGGCCGAGCACCACATCCCCGGGGCGGATGCCGGGTTTCGGCAGGAGCGTGCCGCGCTCGGCGGCGCCCACGGAGAAGCCGGCGAGGTCGTAATCGGAGCCGTCGTAGAGGCCCGGCATCTCGGCGGTTTCACCGCCGATCAGCGCGCAGCCCGCCTGCCGGCAGCCTTCGGCGATCCCGCGCACGATGTCGGCGCCGACGCCCGGCACCAGCTTGCCGGTGGCGTAGTAATCCAGGAAGAACAGCGGCTCAGCGCCCTGAACCACCAAATCGTTGACGCACATCGCCACCAGGTCGATGCCGATCGTGTCGTGCCGGCCGGTCTCGATAGCGATCTTGACCTTGGTGCCGACGCCGTCATTGGCCGCCACCAGGATCGGGTCACGGAATCCCGCGGCCTTCAGATCGAACAGGCCGCCGAAGCCGCCGATCTCGGCATCCGCCCCCGGCCGGCGCGTCGAGCGCACCAGCGGCTTGATCGTCTCGACCATGGCATTGCCGGCGTCGATATCGACGCCTGCTTCCGCGTAGGTCAGTCCCTGTCCGTCCTTGGCCGTCATGCCAGCGTCGTCCCGGTCATCATCGGGTTCGCCTTAGCGGCTTCCAACGCGCGGCGCGAGTCGGCAGCGTCGAGGCTTGATCGCAAGTCTTGATCGACAGATGACCGATGCCCACTCTGCGACAGGGCGTCGTAGGTTGCGTCAGGGGGCGACATCATGCGGACGCGGGCTGTGATCGGGCTGGGGGCCCTCGTCGCCCTGAGTCTCCTCGTCTACCTGCTGCGGGAGGTCATGCTACCCTTCGTGGCCGGCATCGCGCTCGCGTACCTGCTCGATCCGCTGGCCGACCGGCTGGAGCGCCTCGGGCTCGGCCGGCTGGCGGCGAGCCTCCTGATCCTGGCGCTGTTCGTGGTCGCGCTGATCGTCTCATTGCTGATCCTGATCCCGCTGACCGCCAACCAGATGGCCGCACTGGTCAACGCGCTGCCCGGCATGGTCTCGCGGCTGCAGGGCATCATCGCCGAGCGTGCCGGCCCGCTGCTGGAGCGGATCGGCGGTGACAACGTATTGACCGAGCTGCAATCCTCGGTCGGCACCCTGGCGAGCCAGGGCGGCGCCTGGTTGCTCGCCTTCCTCAAGTCGATCTGGTCCGGCAGCCAGGCCCTGATCTCGATCGCGTCGCTGCTGGTGGTGACCCCGGTGGTCGCCTTCTACATCCTGGTCGACTGGGATCGGATGATGGCCGCGCTCGATAGCTGGGTGCCGCCCCGGCACCGGGCCACGGTGCGCGACCTCGCCCGGCAGATCGACGGCGCGATCACCGGCTTCGTCCGCGGCCAGACCCTCGTCTGCCTCATCCTCGGCAGCTTCTACGCGGTCGGCCTCTGGCTGGTGGGGCTCAATTTCGGCGTGCTGATCGGCCTGATCGCCGGCTTCCTGACCTTCATCCCGTATGTCGGCACGCTCACCGGCTTCCTGCTCTCGGTCGGCGTCGCGCTGGTGCAGTTCTGGCCGTCCTCCGACTGGCTCCATCTCGGTCTGACGGTGGGGGTCTTCCTCATCGGCCAGTTCCTCGAAGGCAACGTCATCGCGCCCAAGCTCGTCGGCGAATCCACCGGCCTGCATCCGGTCTGGCTGATGTTCGCGCTGCTGGCCTTCGGGACCCTGTTCGGCTTCGTCGGCCTGCTGCTGGCCGTCCCGGTGGCCGCCTCGATCGGCGTGCTCGTGCGTTTCGCCCTGGCCCGGTATCTCCAGAGCCGCCTCTACCATGCCGAGCAGCCGGTGCTGATCGACCTCAACGACGAGGCCGGCCGGACCTTGACGGCGACCGGTACCCGGTCATCCTGACCGACCCATCTGAGCAACCCATGCGCGAGAACGCCCCACCCCGGCAGCTGGCCTTCGACCTGCCGCTCGATCCTCGCTACGGCCGCGAGGACTTTCTGGTCGGGCCGGCGAACGAAGCGGCCTACGCGCTGATCGAGGCCTGGCCGGACTGGCCGGACAGCGTGCTCGTGCTGACCGGCCCGTCGGGCAGCGGCAAGAGCCATCTGGCGGCGATCTGGGCCGAGCGGGCCCATGCCTGGACCGCGTCGGCCAGCGAAGTCGGGTCGGATGCGGTCCAGCACCTCGTGTCGAATGGGGCGCTGGTGATCGAGGATATCGACCGGGATGCCGGCCGTAACGAGGCCGCCCTGTTCCACCTGCTCAACCGCGCCCGCGAGCTGGCCTGCCCGGTGCTGCTGACCAGCGCCGCCGGGATCGACGCGCTGGGGCTCGCAACGCCGGATCTGCGCTCGCGGCTGCGTCTCGCACCCAACATCGCGATCGAGGCTCCGGACGACGCCCTGCTGCGCGCCGTCCTGGTCAAGCTGTTCGTGGACCGCCAGCTGGTGGTCGATCTCAGCGTGATCGACGCGCTGGCGTTGCGAATCGACCGCTCCCTGGGCCGGGCCAGGGACCTGGTGGCGGAGCTCGACCGGGACGCGCTCGGGCGCGGCCGGCGGATCAGCCGACCGCTGGCGCTGGCGGTGCTCCGTCGGATGGGCTTCGACGACGAGGCCGACGCGGAGGCGTAAAACGGGAAACCGGTGGCCGTCACGAAAGCGTCGTGAAAGCTACGGGTGTAGAATGCTAAACGCGCCGCGACGGGCAAGGACAGGAATCGGAATGGAATCGACGCAGAAGCCCATGGATCGCGACGCCGCCGAAGAGGCCGCGGAGCCCCGTCGGCCCGACGCGACCAATCCGCCGCAACGCCGCGCCCCCGTGAGGCGCGCCCCGGCCAGGCCTACGGCCGACCAGGGCGCAACGGCCCCGGCCGCGCCGAGCGCCGCGCCCAGGACGGCATCCGCCAGGACGCCCGCTGCCAAGGCCCCATCCGCGAAGAGCGCAACGGTTTCGAACGCCGCCGCAAAGTCCGCGGGTGCCGGCAGCACGGCCGCCCCGGAGGCGGGCACGACCAGCGGAACGCCCAAGGGCGCGCCGCTTGATACCGCGCCGGCGTCCCGGGAGGCGGCCCCAGTGCCGGTCGATACCGCCGACGAGTGGCCCGCTGCCGCAGCCGCCGCGCCTGCGGAACCGGCCGCGAGCGCCGCCCGCGAACCGGTGGTCGAAGCCGGGCGATCGCTGCGCCATTCGCCCGAGCGGTTCGTGAACCGCGAGCTGTCCTGGCTGCAGTTCAACCGTCGGGTGCTGGAGGAGGCCTCCAACCCGAACCATCCGCTGCTTGAGCGCCTGCGCTTCCTGTCGATCTCGGCGAACAACCTCGACGAGTTCTTCATGGTGCGGGTGGCCGGCCTGATCGACCAGGTCCGGGCTGGGCTGACGCTGCCGTCGCAGGACGGGCTCACGCCGTCCGAGCAGCTGAACCGCATCGGCATCGAGGTCTCGCGCCTCGCCGCCGATCAGCAGGCGCGCTGGCGCGAGTTGCGCGTGGAGTTGCAGGCCTCCGAGATCGAGATCGTCGAGCCCGCGGGCCTCACCTCCGATCAGGCCGCCTGGCTGGAGGAGTATTTCCTCAACCACGTCTCGCCGGTGCTGACGCCGCTGGCGATCGACCCGGCGCACCCGTTCCCGTTCATCCCGAATCTCGGCACCACCATCGCGCTGATGCTGGTGCGGCCGCGCGATGGCCGGCTTTTGCGCGCCCTGATCCGGGTGCCCGGCGTCATCGACCGGTTCGTCCGCCTGCCCACCAGCGAGAGCGAGACCGCCGCGCGCCTGATCTCGATCGAGCAGGTGATCGGCATGTTCACCGGGCGGCTGTTCCCGGGCTACCTGGTCAAGAGCAGCGGCGCGTTCCGGGTGGTGCGCGATTCGGATCTGGAGATCGAGGAGGAGGCCGAGGACCTCGTCCTGCATTTCGAGACCGCTCTGAAGCAGCGCCGCCGGGGCGTGGTGATCCGTCTCGAGGTCGAGGTCGGCATGTCGGAGGAGCTGCGCAGCTTCGTCGCCGACGAGCTGGAGATCTCCGCGGACGCGATCTTCCTGATCGAGGGCATGCTCGCCTTGAACGAGCTGTCCCAGATCGTCGGGATCGACCGGCCGGACCTGAAGTTCAAGCCGTACAACCCCCGCTTCCCCGAGCGCATCCGCGAGAGCGGCGGCGACGTGTTCGCGGCGATCCGGCAGAAGGATTTCATCGTCCACCACCCCTACGAATCGTTCGATTCGGTGGTGCAGTTCCTGGCCCAGGCGGCCCGGGACCCGAACGTGGTGGCGATCAAGCAAACGCTCTATCGCACCTCGTCGAACTCGCCGATCGTCGCCGCACTGGCCGAAGCCGCCGAACTCGGCAAGTCGGTCACCGCGCTGGTCGAGCTGAAGGCGCGGTTCGACGAGGAGGCCAATATCCGCTGGGCGCGCAACCTGGAGAAGGCGGGCGCGCAGGTCGTGTTCGGCTTCGTCGAGCTGAAGACGCACGCCAAGCTGTCGCTGGTGGTCCGGCGCGAGGGCGACAAGCTCGTCACCTACTGCCACGTCGGCACCGGAAACTACCACCCGATCACGGCCCGCATCTACACGGACCTGTCGTTCTTCACCGCGGACCCGGCGATCGCGCGCGACGTCTCGCGGATCTTCAACTTCATCACCGGCTATGCCGAGCCGGCCGAGCTGGAACGGATGGCGGTCTCGCCCCTGACCCTGAAGAACCGGTTGCTGGAAAACATCGAGGCAGAGGTCGCCCACGCCAAGGCGGGCCGTCCGGCCGCCATCTGGATCAAGTGCAACTCCCTGGTCGATGCACAGATCATCGACGCGCTCTACGATGCGTCCTCCGCGGGGGTTCAGATCGACTGCGTCGTGCGCGGTATCTGCTGCCTGAGGCCGGGCATTCCCGGTCTTTCGGAGACGATCCGGGTCAAGTCGATCGTCGGGCGCTTCCTGGAGCACGGGCGGATCTACGCTTTCGGCAACGGCGTCGGGCTGCCGCACCCGAAGGCCACGATCTACATCTCGTCGGCCGACCTCATGAGCCGCAACCTCGACCGCCGGGTCGAGGCGCTGTTGCCGATCACGAATCCGACCGTGCATCAGCAGGTTCTCGACCAGATCATGCTGGCCAATCTCCTGGACAACCGCCAAAGCTGGCGGCTGCTCGCATCCGGCGGCTGCGAGCGGATCCAGCCCGCAGAGGGCGAGGAACCGTTCAACGCGCACAAGTACTTCATGACGAACCCGAGTCTTTCCGGACGCGGCAAAGCATCGAAGAAGTCGAGCCCCCGGGCTTTGAGCCGCCGGGCGCAGCGTGGCTAAGTGCCCCGGCGCATGCGCAGACAATTCGACAGGTTTCGCAAGCGGGTTGTGCAGTTCTGCGTGCGAACTCTGCGCCCGGGCAGGAAGCCGGGCGGGCGTAACGTTGCCCTGCTGGTGCCATTGGGCTTAGAGCAGTCGGCGTCGCCAAGGACAGCGGCGCGGTCGACAGCACTTCGTATCATCGACTTGGAGCCGAGTTTGGTGGCAACATCGCCGAACACAGCTCTGGATTGCACCCGTGGCCCGCCGGTCCGGCCGGCCGCGCTCCATCAAGGACTCGGACGTTTGGGCAGCCCTCGCGCCAACCTCACCCTCGCGCATTCTGCGGACAGGCCCTCGCGCGACCCGCAGCCGCCGGTGGCGATCATCGATATCGGCTCCAACTCGGTTCGGCTCGTCGCCTATGATGGCCTGAGCCGCGCGCCGACGCCGCTCTATAACGAGAAGGTGCTGTGCGGCCTGGGCCGCAACGTCCTGACCACCGGCCGGCTCAACGAAGATGCGGTCAACCGCGCGCTGACCGCCCTCGGGCGGTTCCGGGTGCTGTGCGAGACGATGCGGGTCGGCCGGGTGTTCGTGCTGGCGACCGCGGCCGCTCGCGATGCCGAGAACGGACCAGATTTCCTGCGCGCGGCCGAGGCGGCCTGCGGCCAGGAGATCCAGCTGCTGTCCGGCCGGCGCGAGGCGGAGCTCTCCGCGATGGGCGTGATCTCGGGCTTTCACGCACCGAACGGGGTCGTGGGCGACATGGGCGGCGGCTCCCTCGAACTGGTGGATGTGCGCGGCACCGTGGTCGGTCAGGGCGTGACCATGCCGCTCGGCGGCCTCGCCCTGCAGGATCTCTCCGGCGGGTCGATCAAGAAGGCGGCGAAGATCGTGCGCGAGCACATGCGCAAGGCCGAGCCGCAGCTCGAGACCCTGCGCGGACGCACATTCTACGCGGTCGGGGGCACATGGCGGGCGCTCGCGCGCCTGCATCAGGCCGCCCGCGGCTATCCCGTTCACGTGATGCACGGCTACGCGGTGGAACCCACCGACGAGATGAGCTTCCTACAGATCGTCGAGGAGACCGACGTCGCGATGTTGCAGGATGTCGACGCGATCTCGGAGGCGCGTCGCCCGCTCCTGGCCTACGGCGCCGTCGTCCTCGAAGAGATCATCCGGGTCGGACGGCCCCGGGAGATCGCGATCTCGGCCTCCGGGGTCCGGGAGGGGCTGTTGTTCGAGCAGCTCGACCGCGATTCCCGCCTGATCGATCCGCTCCTCGCCTCGGCCGCGGAATTCAACGCCCTGCGCGCCCGCTCACCCCGCCACGGGGAAGAGCTGGTGGCCTGGACGGACCGGTTCGTGGCGACGCTGGACGGGCCCGAGACCGCGGACGAGCGGCGCCTGCGCCATGCGGGCTGCCTGCTCTCGGATGTCGGCTGGCGGGCCCATCCCGATTATCGCGACGAGCAGAGCATCGCGGCGATCCAGAACGCCGCCTTCGTCGGGGTCGATCATCCCGGACGGGCCTATCTCGCCCTCTCGGTGTCGCTGCGGCACAGCGGGCTGGCGCCGGAAAAGGCCAACCCGATTCTCCGTTCCATCGCTGGCCCGCGCCTGTTCGAGCGGGCGCGCCTCCTCGGCGCGCTGCTGCGCGTCGCGTTCCCGATCTCCGCCGGCATGGATGGCGCGCTCACCCGGGCACCGCTCCTCATCGAGGAGGGCCGCGTCACGCTGCGGATACCCCAGGATTGGGCCGCCCTCGCCAGCGACCGCTTGCTGAACCGCGTCCGCGGTCTCGGCCGTGTGGTCGGCCTGGACGGCAGAATCGAGATCGGCGGCACAGCCGGCTGATCGTTTCGCGGCCGCGGACGCCAGCCGGGCGAGTGGCCCGGGACGCATCGCTGCCCGTCCCGATCCCGATTTGTGATGTCGCGCGACTACGCCGGAGCGATCGGCTTTCCGCTTCCCGGCCGTCGTACCCGGTGAACGCCTTCGGCTGCTGCCATCCCGCTGACGTTGCGGATGGCGCTCCACGATTCTGGATCGGCGCGCTGTTGCGGCGGAACGTCCGCCGCCGGTGACCGGTCACTTGCGACGACTTCAAACCACATGAGCGCCCGGAGAAACAACTTAAGATAAAAAATATTTTCTTCGAGATCGATATTTCAGCAGAAACGCCTCGAACAATATGAAACATCAAAGATCATTATAGATCGGAACGAGGGTAGTTTCTTCACTGGCAGAGTCTGTCATTTAGGATCGCGCAGACGTTGCTGTAGTCAGATGCGTGGAAATCGAGACTAAGGTATCAAATCTTCGCGAGGCCCTGCGCGGCCACCGGAGTTTGACCATGCACTGGCTCGGACGTGTCTCGATCAAAACGCTGCTCTGCCTGGTGATCGGTGCTTTGGCATTGATGTTACTGGGCTACACGACAACGGCACTCCTCCAAGCACGGGAACAAGCACAGCAGGCCGACCGGGCCGTCACCCTGGCCCAGGCGAGCCGGCGCCTGCTCAAGACGATCCTGCCGCTGCGTCTCGAGCGCGGCTCGACCCTTGCGCTAAGCAGCGCGGAACCCGCCGGCCCGGAGACGCTGGCCTTGATCGCGACGAACCGGCAGGCCTCGGTCTCGAGCTTCGACCAGGCGCAAATCCTGTTGCGTCAACAGGACGTCCCGGCGGTCACCGCGACGTTGCCGCGGCTGAACGCGACGTACGAGTCCTTGAACGCTTTGCGCCCCCGCATCGACGCGGCCCTGCGCCTTCCGAAAGCGCAGCGTGACGCGACGCTGCTGCCCGCGACGCTGTCCGCGTTCCAGGATCTGCTCGACGCGCTGACCGTCACGACGGACGCCGTCGATAGCGCTATCCCGCGTTCGGATACGATCCTGCAACGCTACCTCGCCCTGAAGCGTGCAGCCTGGGCGACGCGCGTCGCGATCGGTAACGTCGCCCTGAGAATCCAGGCCTCGCTGGCGGCGGGAACGTCGTGGACCCTCCCCGAGACCGTTGCCGCCGCCGAAGAGCGCGCCCGGTTGCAGACCGCCTGGGCCAGCACGAGCGAGGCTGCAACGGAGGTCTCGGACACGGTCCGCGCCGCCTTCCGGAAGGCCAGCGTCGAGAATTTCGAGGGCGAGGCCGCCTCAAAGTCGAAGGCGGTGTTCGACGCGCTCAGCACCGGATCGACGCCGAGCGAGACGTTCGAGAAATTCCGGGAACGGAACACGAGCGCGCAGCCGTCCATCGTCCATCTCGCCTATGTAGCGCTCGACGAGATGGTGGCCCGGGCCGAGAGCCTGGCGGACGAGGCGCGCGGCGTCCTGACCCGGAATGTGGCTGCGTTGGCGGCCGTCATCGTGCTGGTCGGTCTCGGCCTGCTCGCCGTCTTCGGCGGTGTCGTGCGGCCGATCCGGACGATCTCGGCGACGATGCGGATCCTCGCCGAGGGCGATGCGAGCGTGGAAGTCCCGGTCGGCCTGTATCGGAACGAGTTCGGCCCCATGGCGGCGGCCGTGCAGGTGTTCAAGGACAACCTGATCCGCAACCGGCAGCTCGAAGGGGAAGCGACGCAGGCCCGCGTCGCAGCCGAGGCGCAGCGCAAGGCGGGGATGCACCAGATGGCCGAAGCCTTCGAGCGGGCGGTCGGCGGTATCATCGCCCAGGTCTCGGCCGCGGCTGCCGAATTGCAGTCCACGGCCCAAATTCTGACGGCGACCGCGACCCAGACCGCGGACCAGTCGAGCACGGTGGCGGCCGCGGCCGAACAGGCGGCGAGCAACGTCAATACGGTGGCAGCCGCCTCGGAGGAACTCGGCTCATCGGTCCAGGAGATCGGCCGCCAGGTCGATGGAGCCGCCAAGCTGGCCCAGGGCGCGGTCGCCGAGGCGGGGCAGACCGGTGCGATGGTGCAGGAGCTGACCAACGCCGTGTCGCGGATCGGTGACGTGGTCGGGCTGATCTCGTCGATCGCCGGCCAAACCAATCTGCTCGCGCTCAACGCGACCATCGAGGCGGCCAGGGCTGGCGAAGCCGGGCGCGGCTTCGCGGTGGTGGCGTCGGAGGTGAAGGCGCTGGCCGAACAGACCGCGAAGGCGACCCAAGAGATCGCGGCCCAGATCGCCCAGGTTCAGGCGTCCACGGGCCAGGCGGTCACGGCGATCGGTTCGATCACGACGCGCATTCAGGAGATCAGCTCTGTGGCGACCACGATCGCCGCGGCGGTGGAGGAGCAGGGCGCGGCCACGCAGGAGATCGTCCGCAACGTCGGAGAGGCGGCGCAGGGGACCGGCTCGGTCACCCACAACATCACCGGCGTCGCCGAAGCCGCGGATCAGACTGGCAAGGCGACGAGCCGAGTGCTCGATGCCGCCACCGAACTATCGCAGCAATCCGAGCACCTCAGCGCCGAGGTCGCCCGTTTCCTCGACACCGTCCGGGCGGCCTGAACAACCATGTTGACCGATCCCGGCGGTACAGGCCGCCGGGATCGGGGCGATCACCTCACTCGGAGATCATGCCGACGCCGCTTTCGCCGCTGGGCAGCGGCGCCGGCTCGGACTGCGCCTCGACCACGGCCGCGGCCGTGACGTTGACGATGCCCCGGGCGGTGACCGACGGCGTCAGGATGTGGGCGGGCTTGGCCGGGCCGATCAGCAGCGGCCCCACCGGAAGCGCGTCCGCCAGCACCTTGGCGAACTGGAACGCGATGTTGGCCGCATCGAGGTTCGGGAAGATCAGGACGTTGGCCGCCCCCTTGAGCCGCGAGCCGGGCAGCACCCGGTCGCGGACCAGCTCGGAGAGGGCCGAATCCGCCTGCATCTCACCATCGACCATCAGGTCGGGGTCGCGGGCCTGCAGCAGCGCCAGCGCCTCCCGCATCTTCATCGCCGAGGGCGAGTCCGACTGGCCGAAATCCGAGTGGCTGAGCAGGGCGATCTTCGGCGTCAGGCCGAAGCGGCTGACATGGCCGGCGCAGGCCTGGGCGACCTCGGCGATCTCTTCCGCCGTCGGATTCTGCCGGACATGGGTGTCGGCCAGGAAGTAGGCGCCCTCGCTGGTGACGATCAGGCTCATGGCGGCGCATTGGGCGATGCCCGGCGCCAGGCCGATCACGTCGCGGATGATCCGCAGCCGGGTCTCGAACCGGCCCTCCAGGCCGCAGATCAGCGCGTCGGCCTCGCCGCGCCGGACCGCGATGGCGCCGATCACGGTGTTGTTGGTGCGCACCAGGGTGCGGGCCGCATCCGGGGTGATGCCGCGCCGGCCGGCGACATCCAGGTAGGTCTGGACATAGGCCCGGTAGCGGGGATCGTCCTCGGGATCGATCAGCTCGAAATCGCGGCCCTCCTGGATCGACAGGCCGAAGCGCTTGAGCCGCGACTCCACCACCCGCGGGCGACCGACCAGGATCGGCAGCGCGACCTTGTCCTCGACGATGGCCTGGACGGCGCGCAGCACGCGCTCGTCCTCGCCCTCGGCGTAGATCACGCGCTTCGGCTGGGCCTTCGCCTTGGAGAAGAGCGGCTTCATGATGAGGCCGGACCGGTGCACGAACCGGTCCAGGCTCTCGACATAGGCGTTGAAATCCGCGAGCGGCCGGCCGGCCACGCCGGACTCCATCGCGGCCTTGGCCACCGCCGGGGCGATGCGCACGATCAGGCGCGGGTCGAACGGGCTCGGGATCAGGGATTCGGGGCCGAACGGCCGAGCCTCGCCGCCATAGGCGCGGGCGACCACGTCGGAGGGGGTCTCGCGAGCAAGCGCCGCGATCGCCTTCACGGCGGCGCGCTTCATCTCCTCGTTGATGCTGGTCGCGCCGACATCGAGCGCCCCGCGGAAGATGTAGGGGAAGCACAGGACGTTGTTGACCTGGTTCGGGAAGTCCGACCGGCCGGTGCAGATCATCGCGTCGGGACGCTTCTGCTGGGCCAGATCCGGCATGATCTCCGGATAGGGGTTGGCCAGCGCCATGATCAGCGGCTTCTCGGCCATCTTCTCAAGGAGCTCGGGTTTCAGGACGCCGCCGGCCGAGAGGCCGATGAACACGTCCGCGCCCGGGATCACGTCGGCGAGCGTGCGCGCCTCGGTCTCCTGGGCGTAGACGTCCTTCCAGCGGTCCATCAGCTCGGGGCGGCCCTTGTAGACCACACCCTTGATGTCGGTGACGGTGATGTTCTCGCGGGTCGCGCCGAGGGAGACCAACAGGTTGAGGCAGGCGAGCGCCGCCGCGCCGGCGCCCGACGTGACGATGCGAACGTCGGAGAGAGTCTTGCCGGCAAGCTCCAGCGCATTGAGGACCGCAGCCGCGACGATGATCGCGGTCCCGTGCTGGTCGTCGTGGAAGACCGGGATGTTCATCCGCGCCCGGCACTGCTCCTCGACCTCGAAGCACTCGGGCGCCTTGATGTCCTCGAGGTTGATGCCGCCGAAAGTCGGCTCGAGGGCGCAGACCACGTCGACGAGCTTGGACACGTCCTTCTGGTCGACCTCGATATCGAAGACGTCGATCCCGGCGAATTTCTTGAACAGGACCGCCTTGCCCTCCATCACGGGCTTGGAGGCGAGCGGGCCGATATCGCCCAGGCCCAGCACCGCTGTGCCGTTGGTGAGCACCGCCACCAGGTTCTGGCGGATCGTCAGCTCGGCGGCCTGCTGCGGATCGTCGTGGATCGCCATGCAGGCGACGCCGACGCCGGGCGTGTAGGCCAGCGCCAGGTCCCGCTGGTTGCCGAGCGGCTTGGTCGCCTGGATCTCCAGCTTTCCGGGCTGCGGCAGGCGGTGGTAGACGAGCGCCCCGGCCTTGAGGTCCTCGGACATGTTATCGGCCATCGCGCACCTTCCAGCTCGCCTGCTTTCCCGGAGACGACGCGGTCGCAAACCGCGCCGGATCCCATCGTGAGGGGTCTGTTGCACCGGCTGCGCAGGGGGCGCAACCCGCATAACGAGACCCGGATCCACCTCGCCGCGCTGGCGAGGACCTACGGTTTCTCCATAGGCTCTTATTCGTACGGGCGTCCAAAAGTGCGCTTCCCGGAGAGCGGGCGGCGCCTGACGATCGGCCGCTATTGTTCCATCGCCGACAAGGTCGAGATCCTGCTCGGCGGCGACCACCGGCTCGACTGGGCCTCGACCTACCCGTTCGCGGCGATGCGCGGGTTGTTCCCGGATGCAGGCGCCCCGGAGGATTACCATGCGTCGCGCGGCGACGTGGTGATCGGGCACGATGTCTGGCTCGGCTCCGGCTGCATGATCCTGTCCGGCGTGACCGTCGGGCACGGCGCCGTGGTGGCGGCCCGGGCGGTGGTGACCCGGGACGTGCCGGCCTACGCGGTGGTCGCCGGCAACCCGGCCCGGGTGGTGCGCCGCCGCTTCGACGAGGCCACCGTGGCGGCGCTCGTGGAGACGGCTTGGTGGGATCTGCCGCACGATGCGGTGACGCGGCTCGTGCCGCTGCTGCAGAGCGGGCGGATCGCAGACCTGCTCGCAGCGTTGCGCGCCGGCGCGGATTCCCGTACCGGCGAGCCATCCTCCCCGCCGCATGCCCGCGGGGCCGCACACGAAACCGACCCGAGATCCGGACGATGACCGACACGCCTCCCGACCGCCTGGCCGCGAACCCGAACAGCCCGTTCTACGACGAGAAGATGCTGGAGCGCGGCGTCGGCGTGCGGTTCAAGGGCGTCGATAAGACCAACGTCGAGGAATATTGCGTCAGCGAGGGCTGGGTCCGTCTCTCGGCCGGCAAGACCCTCGATCGGGCCGGCAACCCGATGACCGTGAAGCTGAAAGGCACCGTCGAGCCCTATTTCCGCGAGCCCGAGACCGGCGAGGCTTGAGACGCCCTATGCCTCACAACTCCAGGGGGAACGGGGTCGGCTCCCAGTAACGCTCTAATTCCGTACCCTGGACGTTGGCGGCCTCCCAGCCGTGCATGATGCGCGCGAGAGCCGGCCGGTCGCCGGCGTGCAGGGGCTCGGCGACCGCATCGAGTTGCTCCTGCCACCAGCGCAGGCGCAGAGCCGGATGGCGCGGCCAGTTCTGATGCCAGAGATCACGCTCATGCCAGATCTTGCGCGCGGCATCGAGTTCACCCATCGCGATATGGACGAGCATCAGATCTTCGGGTGCTTCGTGCAGCGGACCGTATGTCTCGGGCGGGAGGGTCGCGTAGGATTCCACTGTCTCGTAGTATGACAGTTTTGGCATCGCCGTCGTCTCGATGGCTTCGATAAGGTCGGAGACCATCGTCGGATCGGACCAATGCCAGAACCTATCCGCCGACGTATCTGGCCGACTCAGATTTTCGTAAATGGTCCCTAGCGCAAGATAGTGAAATATTCTGTAGACGAAGAGTGGTGTCACCGACCATCTTGGCCAACAGCAGTTCGCATCGGAGGATCGTTCTACGAAGATACCGCAAGCTAAATGATGGACGGGCGTCTTGCATAAAAAGCGCATGCTCGTCATTTTATAGTTCGGATGACGTTTGATCAGATCTCGATAGATCGGATTAACTTGACGCGCGCTTGTCATAGCTTCGGTTTTATCATAATCATGATATACCTATAGCCTGGACCGAAACGTTTCTGAACGGCGCTTATGATATCGATTGCACGGGTAGGCCTCAAGTCGGCATTCCCCGTTTTGTGGTCGTAGACGCACACTGTTGAAAGCTGAGTTCGCTCCAGTAAGTCGAGGCGCAAAAAACCTTTTGCGCCAGAATTTTGATCAACGCCCGTTGCTGGATCGTATGACGTCCCTCCAACGAAATTTGGATCTTTCCGACCATTGACGTTCTCGGCGATCCGCGCATGAACCTTATTTCCGAAGTCCTGCGCGGTCCTGAAATCATCGGACGCTCGCACCTCAGCTGCGACCGAATCGGCAAGAGCCTGCACCTCCTGGTTCCGCGGGCAAATCTGGTCCAGTTCAGCCTGCCCCCCTGCACCCACCCATATGGCCCGATCATCATATGCGTCCCCTGGAATGTACTCACTCGCAGGCGCTGCGAACACGGCTTTACGACCGTTGCCACCCCGCCCAGCGAGCACCGAGAAGAGCGTTCCTGCCGCCTCCAGGGTCCGCGAGATCCGCTGCCCCAGCTTGCCTGGCAGGCCCCGCGCCGGTTGGCTGAACGCCTCCGACTCGGCGCCGTCCGCGGTCAGCGTGCTCCGACCCAGGATCTCACCGGTCTCGCCGTCGCGGATGGTCTGGGTCAGGCCAGAGGTCTCGAACACCGTGCGCGTTCCGTCGGGCGCGGTGACGGTGTGCTGCGCGTCCCAGTCCGCGCGGGCGTTGGCCCGGATGCGAATCGACAGCACGCGCGACCCGTCTTCGGTCACGGCCTCCTCGGTTTGGGTCTCCGCCTGGCCGCCCGAATTCGCCGACATCCAACGCGCGCCGCCGGACAGAGCGGAAACCCAACGGCCGCCGTCGGCCTGGCCGGCAGGCGCCCGCGGCTGATCGGACCGGTACTTGCGGGCGAGCATCCGCTCGACCCGGATGAACCCGACTTCGACCGCGATTCCGGCAAGTTCCGAGCGGAGCGCGGCGACGTCTCGGTCGTGATGTCGGGTGGTTGATCGCGGTATCGGCCAAGTCCCAGCTAACGGACTAAGAGCCTCCACGCCGCCACGCGCATTGCCACTACAATCCTAACGCTCGGGGCTGTCCTCCGCAGGGACATCGTCAGTGAGCACCGCGTGTCTCGCCGCGATCGCCAAGACATAATTCCGCTTGGCGGCCGCAATCAGGGTCGCAATCTGCGCGGCGCTTCGCGCTTCCCGGATGACGAGGCTGGTGGCGACCTCGGGATGGGTTCGACGCTGCCTTGGGCGTCGCGCATGGTTCGAGAGGCGGAGCGTGGCGCGCTCGCCCTGGCGCGCGAGATAGAAGCTATCACCACGTTCGTTCCGGGCGACGATGGCGAAGCCCTCGGCCTCCAGGAGTCGCGCAGCCAGAGCCAGAGCGGCTGATGGGGGGAGGGTCCTCACGGTCCCGCAGGCTCGATCGTGCCGAGGCTGCGTCGTCCGAGCGCCCGCGCCTTCAGCGCCAGCGCCGGCCGCTCGATCCCGTACCAGGACAGGGCCGCCACCGGCAGCGTCAGCGCGAGGGCAGGCGCGAGCAGTGCGAGGCCGGACGGGTCGGGCCAGAGGGCATGCAGGCTCTGCTGGACCGGCCAGCCGTAGAGATAGATCCCGTAGGACAGGTCGGCTTTTGGATCGAACAGGTCGCGCGCCATCGGTCCGAGCGCCAGCCATACGGCGCCGTAGGCCTCGGCGAGGAAGAGCAGGGCCGGGTAAGCCGGCGTCCGGGCGAGGACCACGGTCGCCACAACCAGGCAGGCGAGGGCGGCGCCGGACACCCGCAGGCGATCACGCCAGAGATACAGGCAGGCCCCGGCCGAGAAGATCAGCGGCAGGCGCAGCGCGGTCTCCAGCCCTTTGGGCAGCTCCGCGCCACGCAGAACTGCGGCTGCCGTCAGGGCAATGCCGAGCCCCGCGAGGATCAGGAGCGCCGGGATCCGTCGCCGGAGGAGGCCGCAGAGGGCGGCGACCAGGACCCCGAGGTAGCAAAAGACCTCGTATTTCAGGGTCCAGATCGTGCCCAGCGGTGCCCGGTAGGGATTCGCCTCGAAGACGCCGGGTAGCGCCGCGTTGCTCTTGAAGGTCGTCAGGGTGCCGCGCATGAACGACCAGAGGCCGGGCTCGCGCAGGTATTCGGCCGGCGGCAGGCGCGTCATCGCGGCCCCGAGGACCAGCGATACGAGAAGCGTCGCGGCGACGAAGCCCGGGAGGATCCGCAGCGCCCGGGCGAGGGCGTAGTCGCGGATGCCGCGCCGGTCGCAGCTCATGGTCACCAGGAAGCCCGAGACCGCGAAGAAGCCGTTCACCGCATGCTCGCCCAGCGTGTAGCCGGTGAGCGCCGCCAGGGGCTCGTCGCCGGCGGCCCCGGTGGCGACGCTGAAGGCGTGCGAGACGACCACCGCCAGCGCCAAAGCCAGGCGCAGGCCGGTGAAGCCGTTGCGGCCCCTGTCGAGTGCGTCCGCGATCGTGGGGCCAGCCATCAGCGCAGACCCTCGCGGGCGAGGGCGTCCTGCCCGCGCAGGAAGGCGAGGGCGCCGGAAGCGGAGCCGCCATAGCGCTCGAGGCCCGACCGGCGCAGGACCAGGGCCGAGAGCGCGGCCTTCGGCAGGTTGGCCATGAGATGCGACACGCTCGGGTCGGGCAGGCCGTATTTGCGGCTGACATAGGCGCGCGACCACGCCTGGTGCCAACGCGACCGGAAGATCCGGCCCGGCTCCGGCGCCGAGGAGCGGCCGCGGCCGTGCAGCGCCTCGGCACCGTGGACGTGGATGAGGGCGCGCCCGGCATCGGCCACCCGCCGGCACAGGTCGTCATCTTCGTAGAACAGGAAGATGTTGTCGTCGAAGCCGCCGAGGTCGAGGAACAGGGTGCGCTCGATCATCAGGCAGGCCCCGGACAGGAACGGCGCGCAGGCATCGCCCTGGGGCAGCGCAAGGCGGCCGCCGGGATTGGTCAGATACGGCGCCAGCAGCGAGCGCGCCTGGTAGAAGAAGCGCCCGTCCGGTTCGACCAGGCGCGGCGCCAGCAGACCCGCATCCGGCCAGGCCCGGGCTGCGGCGAGCAGGGCGTCCACCGCTCCCGGTCGCAGGACCACGTCCGGGTTGACGATCAGCACCCGGTCCGCGGTCTCGGCCGCGGCGACGCCGCGATTGTTGGCGCGGCCATAGCCCTCGTTGCGGGCGCTGCGGATCACCCGAGCGCCGGCGGCTTCGGCGATTGCCGCGGAGCCGTCACGGCTCGCATTGTCCACGACGATGGCCGGCACGTGCTGCCGGGCCAGAGCCGCGAGGCAGGCCGGCAGCACCTCCGCGCTGTCGTGGGCGACCACGATGGCGACGAGGCCGACCATCGCGCGTCTGCCCGTCCGGGCCTTACGCCTTCTTCTCCGGCAGGTTCAGGCGGATATGCAGCTCGCGCAGCTGCTTGGGCGTCGCCTCGGCGGGGGCGCCCATCATCAGATCCTCGGCACGCTGGTTCATCGGGAACAGCACCACCTCGCGGATGTTCGGCTCGTTGCACAGGAGCATGACGATGCGGTCGACTCCCGGGGCGATGCCGCCGTGCGGCGGGGCGCCCATGCGCAGGGCGTTCAGCATGCCGCCGAACTTCTGCTCCAGCACCTCGTGGCCGTAGCCCGCGATGGCGAAGGCCTTCTCCATCACGTCGGGGCGATGGTTGCGGATCGCGCCGGAGGACAGCTCGATGCCGTTGCAGACGATGTCGTACTGGAACGCCTTGATACCGAGGATTCTCTTCGTGACTTCGCCGTCCTGGCCTTCCGTGGCCAGGGCATCGAGGTCGAGGGCCAGGAACTCCTCGCGGTCGATGTTCGGCATCGAGAACGGGTTGTGCGAGAAGTCGATCCGCTTCTCCTCCTCGCTCCACTCGTACATCGGGAAGTCGGTGATCCAGCAGAAGGCGTACTGGTCCTTGTCGCACAGGCCCAGCTCGTCGCCGATCCGGATGCGGGCCTTGCCGGCCAGCGCCGCGGCCTTCGCCTCGGTGCCGGCGGAGAAGAACACTGCGTCGCCGGCCTTGGCGCCGGTCTTCTGCGCGATCAGCGCCTGGACCTCGGCCGGGATGAACTTCGCGATCGGGCCCTTGCCGGTGAGCTGGCCGGCCTCCTCCTCGAACACCACGTAGCCCAGCCCGGGGGCACCCTCGGTGCGGGCCCAGTCGTTCAGCTTGTCGAAGAACGAGCGCGGCTGGCTCGCCGCGCCGGTCGCCGGGATCGCCCGGACCACGCCGCCGGACGCGATCACGCCCTTGAACGCCTTGAACGCCACGTCGTCCCGGGCGAACAGGTCGGAGACGTCGGCGATGATGAGGGGATTGCGCAGGTCCGGCTTGTCGACGCCGTATTTCAGCATCGAATCCGCGAAGGTGATGCGCGGGAAGTCCTTCGTGACGCGCTTGCCCTCGGCAAACTCTTCGAACACCCCGCGCAGGACCGGCTCCACCGCCTGGAACACGTCCTCCTGGGTGACGAAGCTCATCTCGATGTCGAGCTGGTAGAACTCACCCGGCGAGCGGTCGGCCCGGGCGTCCTCGTCGCGGAAGCAGGGGGCGATCTGGAAGTACCGGTCGAAGCCGGCGATCATCGTCAGCTGCTTGAACTGCTGCGGCGCCTGCGGGAGCGCGTAGAACTTGCCGGGATGGACCCGCGACGGCACGAGATAATCGCGCGCGCCTTCAGGGGACGAGGCGGTCAGGATCGGCGTCTGGAACTCGAAGAAGCCGCCGTCGCGCATCCGCCGGCGCAGCGCGTCGATGATCGCCCCGCGCTTCATGATGTTGGCGTGGAGCTTGTCCCGGCGCAGGTCGAGGAAGCGGTAGCGGAGCCGCGTCTCCTCCGGGTATTCGAGGTCGCCGAAGACCGGCAGCGGCAGCTCGCCGGCCGGGCCGAGGACTTCGAGGTCGTCGATATAGACCTCGACCGCCCCGGTCGGCAGCTCGGCGTTCTCCGTTCCGGCGGGCCGGGTGCGCACGCGCCCGTCGATCCGCACGACCCATTCCGAGCGCGCCACCTCGGCCGCCTTGAAGGCCGGCGAGTCGGAATCGACCACGCATTGCGTCAGCCCGTAATGGTCGCGCAGGTCGATGAACAGCACGCCGCCATGGTCGCGGATGCGATGGCACCAGCCGGAGAGCCGGACGGTCTGTCCGACGTCGGACGGGCGGAGCGCCCCGCAGGTGTGGGAACGGTAACGGTGCATGACGGGCTTCTTCTCTGGGAAGGCCGGCACCATTCACGCGAGGCCCCCCAAGTCAAGCATGGGCGGCTGGAATCCGGTGCCGGATCGGGCCGCCGACCTACCGGATCGAGCGGTCGATCCCCATATGATGTCTATGAGGCACAACGCTTTTTCCGATCCGAAGGGCCGCCCCGCCCGGCCCGTCGAAAGCCCGCCCGGCGCCTGGCGCACGCTGCCGCTCGATGGCCGTTTCGACCTCGTCTACGAGGACGCGACCGGCACGTGGAGCAACCGCTCGCTCTCGGCGCGCGAGCTGAAGCTCGGGCCGGGGCGCACCCTGCTGGGCGGTATCGACATGCGACACGGCGGTTATCGCGGCTTCCGGGTCGACCGGATCCGCCGCCTCACCGACGGCGCGACCGGCGAGCGCGTCGAGACCGGCATCCTGGACCGGCTCCTCGGGCGCGCCGAGGCCCAGCGCCGGGCCGACGCGGTGCGGATCCGCCGGCAGACCGAGGCGCGCCGGCGTGCGGCCCTGGCCGGCCCGGCGTAGACGGCGCGACGACGTTGACCGTGTGAAACATGGGGACCTTCGCGTCGGCGGCTCCCCATGACGGCGTCGGTTGCGTATAGCCGGATTCATGGACCTGATTACGACCACCGCCGCGCTGCACGACGTCTGCACGCGTCTCGCCGAGCAACCCTTCGTGACCGTCGACACGGAGTTCATGCGCGAGACGACGTACTACCCGAAACTGTGCCTGATCCAGATCGCGGCGCCGGACGGGACGGGCGTATTGGTCGATCCCCTGGCCACGGGCATCGACCTGCAGCCGTTCATTGACCTGATGGCGGACGAGCGGACCGTGAAGGTGTTCCACTCCGCCCGTCAGGACCTCGAGATCATCTGGCTGATGGGTGGGATCCTGCCGCAGCCGTTCTTCGACACCCAGGTCGCCGCCATGGTCTGCGGCTACGGCGACTCCGTGTCGTACGAGCAGCTCGTCAACGACGTGGCCAAGGCCAAGATCGACAAGTCCTCGCGCTTCACCGACTGGTCGCGCCGTCCGCTCTCGGAGGCCCAGCTCAGCTACGCCCTGTCGGACGTGACGCATCTGGTGAAGGTCTACGAGGTCCTCGTGGCCGAGCTCCTGCGCACGGATCGCGGCGCCTGGCTCGACGAGGAGATGGCGGTTCTCACCTCGCCGGAGACCTACCGGGCGGATCCCACGCAGGCCTGGCGGCGGCTGTCCGGCCGGATGCGCAAGCCCCGCGAGATCGCCGTGTTGATGGAAGTGGCGGCGTGGCGCGAGAGCGAGGCCCAGGCCCGCAACGTCCCGCGTGGTCGCGTGCTGAAGGATGAGGCGGTCATCGACGTCGCCTCTGCGGCGCCGCGCAACGCCGAGGCCCTGGGCCGGCTGCGCACGATCCCAGCCGGGTTCGAGCGCTCGCGCACCGGCACCGATATCCTGGCGGCGGTGGAACGCGGCCTCGCGCGGGATACCGGCGACATCCGCATGCCCGAGCGGATGCGCCGGAGCGGCGGCAACGGCGCGATCGTCGAGCTGCTGAAGGTTCTGCTGAAGGCGGTGTGCGAATCCGAGGCCGTCGCGCCGAAGATCATCGCGACGGTCGACGATCTCGAAGCCATCGCGGATGACGACGCGGCCGAGGTGCCGGCGCTCCAGGGCTGGCGCAGAACCCTGTTCGGCGACAAGGCTCTGGCGCTCAAGCAAGGCCGCCTCGCGCTCTCCGTCGAGAGCGGGCGCATCGTGGTCCGGGAAGTGGAGCCGACGGGCGCCGCCGATCGGCCCGCCGCGCTCGGTTGATCAGGGCGTTCCTGCCCGGAGCGCTGCGATGGGTCGGGCGTCCGGGACGGGGGACCCCGACGGCGGGTCCGTAGCCGGGGCGCGCGCTCCTGCCGGCAACCCACTCAGTTTGTCGGGCCAGCGCGTCACGAGGGCGTGACACGCCGCGGTGGCAGGATTAAGTGGCAAAGGCGATTGCCACTTAATCCTGCCACCGCGTCCCGCGTATGTTCGAGCCGAACGAGATTCTCACGACGCTGACCGGGCGCGGCCTCGTTACGGCCGAGGGGTGCGAAACCGTGCGGGTTCGCTACCGCGTCGTGGTGGAGCGCCGGCAAGGCGGTCTCTTCGCCTATGGCGATCTCCATGGCAGCCATGCCGGGCTGCGGCCGATCTGGCTCGAACCCGATGCGCAGTTGCGCCTCAAGACCGGTCGCCGCCTCGACATCTCGTTGACGGACCTCGTCGGCGATACCGCGGAGTTCGAGAGCACTGGCGCGGTCGGAGCCCTCTGACGGGCGGTCTCGCGCACAGATATCGGTCAACCATCGCGCAATACAGATTTGAGGCGAATCGCCCGCCCCGATTCTTCTGTTTCGCCGTCCGCCTTGAGTCTGCGGCCTGCTGGCAGCGCTTGATGCACTGAACGCTCGGCGTGCCGATTGTCCCACCGCTCGAAACGTCAGGACGATTCGGCAATCACAGCATCGCGATCACCGCCGCTCATTGCGTAGCCGGACCGCTTACAACCCATGCGGCGAGAGAACGCAGCACCCTCAACCTATGAAACAAGCGTCTGGTTTCCGCAGGGGGCGATTGCGCACCGCAACCCCGGGGAGGGTCGGGTGGCGTGCCAAACGGACACAGGTCAAGACCAGCCTACGCAACCGAAGCATAGTTGAACGCGGCATTCTCGCCGGCTGTGCAAGACTTGCATGGGCGTGCGTCACGCCGACGCGAGATCGAACCGTAGACCTCCTGCCGCGCTTGTGCGCCGCAACATTTCTTTTCGCGCAGCAATGACATTCCACCAGGCTTTGTCATGCGAAAAGAAGCTTTCACCGTGTCGTCAGCGTCAGAGAACAGCGAGTTGACGGCGCTCAAAAATCTCTTAAGGTCCGTTCAAGCTTCGGTTTCGAGGGGGCCGCCTCAGGGATGGCGGCTCCTGGCGAGGGGATCTTCTGGTCTCCTCAAGTCCGCTACGCCCGCTACCGAAGCGTCCATCCCTGTCGCAAACAGTCAGGTCGGGGTCCGAGCGACGCCACTCTCTCAGCGCGTCTGAAAGACTCTTAAGACTTGTCGGAGGAACCCATGAGAGCGGTACATCTCCTCGCGCTCGGCGCAGGTGTCGCGGCCATCGCCGCGCCGGCGCTGGCCAACGAAAGCGTCCTGAAGAGCATCGCCAACCCGGCGGAGCAAGCGCTTCAGACCGTCGACTACGCCAATACGCGCTATTCGAAGCTCGATCAGATCAACGCGTCGAACGTGAAGAACCTCCAGGTCGCCTGGACCTTCTCGACCGGCGTGCTGCGCGGCCACGAGGGCTCGCCGCTCGTGATCGGCAACATGATGTACGTCCACACGCCGTTCCCGAACATCGTGTACGCTCTCGACCTCGAGCACGAGGCCAAGATCGTCTGGAAGTACGAGCCGAAGCAGGATCCGTCCGTGATCCCGGTCATGTGCTGTGACACGGTCAACCGCGGCCTCGCTTACGCCGACGGCGCCATCCTGCTGCACCAGGCCGACACCACCCTCGTGTCCCTCGACGCCAAGACCGGCAAGGTGAACTGGTCGGTCGTCAACGGCGACCCGAAGAAGGGCGAGACCAACACCGCCACGGTTCTGCCCGTGAAGGACAAGGTCATCGTCGGCATCTCGGGCGGCGAGTTCGGCGTGCAGTGCCACGTCACCGCTTACGACCTGAAGACCGGCAAGAAGGTGTGGCGCGGCTACTCCGAGGGCCCGGACGATCAGATGATCGTCGACCCGGAGAAGACCACCTCGCTCGGCAAGCCGATCGGCAAGGATTCCTCGCTGAAGACCTGGGAAGGCGATCAGTGGAAGACCGGCGGCGGCTGCACCTGGGGCTGGTTCTCGTACGATCCCAAGCTCGACCTGATGTACTACGGCTCGGGCAACCCCTCGACCTGGAACCCCAAGCAGCGTCCGGGCGACAACAAGTGGTCCATGACCATCTGGGCGCGTAACCCGGATACCGGCATGGCCAAGTGGGTCTACCAGATGACCCCGCACGACGAGTGGGACTACGACGGTATCAACGAGATGATCCTCACGGATCAGAAGATCGACGGCAAGGAGCAGCCGCTCCTGACCCACTTCGATCGTAACGGCTTCGGCTACACGCTGAACCGCGAGAACGGCGCCCTGCTGGTCGCCGAGAAGTTCGATCCGGCCGTCAACTGGGCGTCCAAGGTCGACATGGACAAGGGTTCGAAGAACTACGGCCGGCCGCTGGTCGTGTCGAAGTACTCGACCGAGCAGAACGGTGAGGACACCAACTCCAAGGGCATCTGCCCGGCGGCCCTCGGCACCAAGGATCAGCAGCCTGCTGCCTTCTCGCCGAAGACCAACCTGTTCTACGTGCCCACCAACCACGTCTGCATGGACTACGAGCCGTTCCGGGTGACCTACACCCCGGGCCAGCCCTACGTCGGTGCGACCCTGTCGATGTACCCGGCCCCGAACTCGCACGGCGGCATGGGTAACTTCATCGCCTGGGACGGCGTCAACGGTAAGATCAAGTGGTCCAACGCCGAGCAGTTCTCGGTCTGGTCCGGTGCTCTCGCCACCGCCGGTGACGTGGTGTTCTACGGGACCCTCGAGGGTTACCTGAAGGCGGTCGACGACAAGAGCGGCAAGGAGCTGTTCAAGTTCAAGACCCCGTCGGGCATCATCGGCAACGTGATGACCTACCAGCTCAAGGGCAAGCAGTACGTGGGCGTCCTCTCGGGCGTCGGCGGCTGGGCTGGCATCGGCCTCGCGGCCGGCCTGACCGACCCGAACGCCGGCCTCGGCGCGGTGGGTGGTTACGCGGCTCTGTCGCAGTACACCAACCTCGGTGGTCAGCTGACCGTCTTCGCTCTGCCGAACTAATCGGCCGCAGGGTCTCGGTAGCAAAATGGTGCCGGCGCGGGTTTCCGCGCCGGCATCCTTGTGATTAGAATTTGTTGTAAGAGGCTGCGGCTCAACGCGAGACGAAGGGCCTCGCTCTAGGGAGACTACACGTTGCACAACCTCAGCAACATCGTAACGCGGCCGGTTCTCGCCGCCCTCGCCCTAGCGACCGTTTCCGCGGTTGCCGTACATGCTGAGGATGCCAAGCCTGCCGATCCGGCGCTCGCCAATTCGCTCAACGCGAATGACAAGACCGCCGAGCAGGACCCCGCACTACTGAAGAAGAACGCCGCCGTTAAGGTCGAGGACGGCAAGTATCTCGATGCCGACGGCCATCCGACGTATCACGTCACCAACGACGGCAAGAAGCTCGACTGGTACACCTACTCCGGTTACCGCCGCTATCACGCCGAGTGCCACGTCTGCCACGGTCCCGACGGCATGGGCTCGACCTACGCGCCGGCGCTGAAGGACTCGCTGAAGACCCTCTCGTACGAGGAGTTCATCGGCATCCTGGTCGGCGGCAAGCAGGACGTGAGCGCGTCCGAGCAGAAGGTCATGCCCGCCTTCGGCGATAACAAGAACGTCATGTGCTACTCGGACGACCTCTACACCTACCTCAAGGCGCGCGCCGACGGCGCGGTGGGCCGCGTGCGTCCCTCCGAGCACGAGGACAAGCCCGAGGCCGCCCGGAAGGCCGAGAAGGAGTGCATGGGCGGCTGATGTCCTCCCCTGCATCGTCCTTCACCCGGACGCTCGCCCTCTGCGCCCTGTCGATGACGGTGGCGCAGGGGGCTGCCGCGCAGCACCTGCCGGACACGGTCACGACCGATGTGCTGCGCGTCTGCGGCGATCCCGGCAACATGCCGTTCTCCGAACGCAAAGAAGACGGCTTCGAGAACAAGATCGCGGCGATCATCGCCGACGAGCTGAAGGTCAAGCTCCGCTATTACTGGCTGACGCAAGGCCCGGGCTTCGTGCGCAACACGCTCGGCACCGGCCTGTGCGACCTCATCATCGGCCAGGCCTTCGGCAGCGACCTCGTCCAGACCACCAACCCGTATTACCGCTCGTCCTACACGCTGGTCACCCGGGCAGGTGAACTCGACGGGATCACCGCCCTCGACGACCCGCGGCTGAAGGGCAAGGCGATCGGGGTGATCGCCGGCACGCCGCCGGTGAACCGGATGGGCGATCTCGGCCTGGTCTCGACCATGAAGGCCTACGCGCCCTACCAGCTCGACCCCTCCCGCAAGTTCCAGACGGTGGGCGCCGAGATCATCGGGGCGCTCGCCGCCAAGGAGATCGACGCGGCCGTGCTGTGGGGACCGGCCGCCGGCTGGCTCGCCAAGCAATCCGGCACGCCGATGACGGTCGTGCCTCTGCTTAAAGAGCCACCGCGTCCGCCGATGGCCTACCGGATCGCCATGGGTGTGCGGCTCGGCGAGAACGACTGGAAGCGCTCGCTGAACACCGTCCTGCGCAAGCGCAAGTCCGATATCGACAAGGTGCTGCGCGAGTACGACGTGCCGCTGCTGGACGACGAGGAGAGCAAGCTCGCCGAGCCGAACGAGCGCTGAGCGGGTTCAGGCCCGCTCGATCCCGCTCCGGTCGAGCTTTGCCAACGCATCGATGACCCGCTCGCCGCCGATCACGAGATCGGGGGCGATCTCGGCCAGCGGCACCAGAACGAACGCCCGCTCGCGCACATGGCGGTGCGGCAGCACGAGACGGTCGTCGTCGACGGCCGCGCCCTCATAGGCCAGGACATCGATATCGATCACCCGCGGCCCCCAGCGCTCCTCGCGGACCCGTCCGAGCGCGTGCTCGACGGCCAGGCACGCATCGAGCAAGCCGTGCGGGTCGAGGTCGGTGTCCACGGCCACCGCACCGTTGAGGAACCAGGGCTGATCGGTCTTGCCCCAGGGCGGCGTCCGGTAATCGGCCGAGCGGGCGACCACCCGGATACCCGGCGTGGCACCGAGCCCCGCAACCGCGCGGTCCAGCATCGCGGCCATGTCGCCGATATTGCTGCCGATGCCGAGATAGGCTCTCACGCGTTCTCTCCGCGGTGGCGCGTGATCTCGATGCTGACCCCGTCCAGGATCGCCGGGACCGGCGCGCTCGGCTTGTCGACCCGCACCGTGATCGCTTCGACCGCGCCGAAGCGCTCGAGAATCGTGGCCGCGATCGCCTCGGCCAGAGCCTCGATCAGGTTGAAGCGCCGCTCCGTGGCGATATCCACGACGATCTGCGTGAGATCCGCGTAGCTCACCGTGTGGGCGACGTCGTCCGAGCGGCCGGCCGGCGCGAGATCGAGTCGCGCACCCAACGAGATATAGAAGCGCTGGCCGAGCACCGCCTCCTCGGGCAGCACGCCGTGGCGGCCGAACACCGCGATGCGCGCGACCCCGATCCGGTCCGTGCTCATCGGGCCTCCGGGCGCATCACGGCGTCGACGACCCGCATTGCATCGATATGGGCGGCGACATCGTGCACCCGGACGATGTCGGCCCCCAGGGTCGCCGCGAGGGTGTGGGCCGCCAGGGATCCATGGAGCCGGTCCGCCGGCCGGGTCTCGCGATCGTGCAGGCGGCCGAGCAGCGACTTGCGGGACACTCCGACCAAGACGGGGAAACCGAGAGCCCGGATCTCGGGCAGGCGCCGGAGCGCCTCGAGGTGCTGCGACCAGGTCTTGCCGAAGCCCACACCGGGATCGAGCACGATGTCGCGGTCCGGAATGCCCGCCCGGCGGGCGATGTCCAGCGAGCGCTCGAAGAAGGCCCGCATGTCGGCAACGATGTCGAGGTCGGCGTCGATGGTCTCGCGGTTGTGCATGATCACGACCGGCGCGCCATGCGCGGCCGCCACCGTGGCGATGTCGGGCTCGCGCTGGAGGCCCCAGACGTCGTTGACGATGCGGGCGCCGGCCTCAAGGGCGACGCGGGCCGTGGAGGCCTTGTAGGTGTCGATCGAGATCGGGACCGTCAGACGGGGCGCCACGGCCCGGATCACCGGCAGGACGCGGGCCTGCTCCTCCTCGGCCGGGACGGGAACGTGGCCGGGCCGGGTCGACTCACCGCCGATATCGAGGATCGCGGTACCCTCGGCCACGAGGCGCTCGGCCTGGGCGACGGCTTCGGCCTCGCCGGTGAACAGGCCGCCGTCGGAAAAGGAGTCGGGCGTGACGTTGAGGATGCCCATGACCAGCGTGCGCGACCCGAGGCCGGGCAACAGGTCGGACAGGCCGGGGGAGGGGGGCACGGATCGGGTCCCGTTCTCAGGAGCGGTTCGGGACCCGGTGTGATCGAAACCACAGGCCAGCGCAACGCCGACCGTCACCGTTGCGTCATCAGCCGCGATAGCAGCGGATTTCCGCCTCGGCCTGGGCGCGCCGAAGATCCGCGACCTTGTCGTCGAAGATCTTGGTGGACTTGAACTCGTTCGCCCGGTTGCCGATGCCCTGGCGCATGGACAGGACCGTGCTGGCCTGGACGTACTTGTCGTAGGGCAGGATCGCGGCGAGCTGGTCGAGCGAGCAGGAGCAGCGCTGCATGCTCTCGCGGGTCTGGCCGTTGGCGGCCATGCAGCCGAAGACGTAATCGACCCGCGCGTCGGTGGGATAATCGTTCTCGTCCGCCGCCCAACCGGCGATGGCCGAGAGGGACAGGGCGAGGGCCGCCAGCGCGCCGCGTTCAGCCAGCTTTCTGATCATAGCTCAGCTTCTCCTCAAGCAATTCGCCACCCTCGGCGTTTTTCGACTGCGCCTCGATGGAGACGATCTGGCCGGGAACCTCCGGGGACGTGATGAAGGTGTAGGTCATCTTGTCCATGCCGCGCATGCGCTGTTCCATGGCATCCTTGGCGAAGGGCTGAATCTCGACCCGCCAGCCATCGACTTCGCGTCCGCCCACCGTGACCTTGGTCGGCGTCACAGCCGCGCCCTCGCGCAGACCCTTGCGGATCGCGAGCTTCAGGTAACGCGGATTCGCCTCCAGGACCTTCGCCAGCGAGCGCAGATGGTTCTCGAGGAAGAGCGAGACCACCGGGTTGCCGCTCATATCCTCGAAGGGGCCAGCCGGCATCCGGTTCATGCCGGAGAACATCGTCACGCTGATGTCCCGCCCCTCGGGGCTCTTCCCGGGCTCCAGCTTGAGCGTGACCGTATCCGAGAGCGGCGGGCCGAAGGGGCCCTTGGAAATGCCCGACCGGCGCAGGTAATCGTACGTGATCGTCGAACCGGGAGCGGCATTCTTCATATGCGGCTGGTCGAACAGGAGATCGGCCGCACTGGGCGGGGCCGCCGCGTTGACCTGGGTGACCGCTCCGGGCTTGGGCGCATCCTCGGCAAGCGCCGGCATCGCGGCCAGCACCAGCGCAACGGCTGTCGTGGCGAGAAGCTTCACGAGTTGACTTCCTCCTTGAACGGCGACCGGACGTTGCTGCCGATCGTCCGATAGACGTAATCCGGCGGGGTCTCGGCCGCCTCCTCGACGGCGAGCGCCCGCACCTTGGCGTGGAGCGGCGAGAGCGAGCAAGCCGGGTCCGTGGCCGCGGCATCGCCGGCGAGCGCCAGGGCCTGGCACCGGCAGCCACCCCAATCCTTCTCCCGCCGGTCACAGGAGCGACAGGGCTCCTGCATCCAGTCGGTCCCGCGATAGGCAGTGAAGGCCGGGGAGTCCCGCCAGATCTCCCCGAGGGAGTGGTCGGTGACGTGCCAGAATTCGAGGCCCGGGATCGTCTCGGCCGCGTGGCAGGGCAGGACCTTGCCCTGGGGCGTGACGTTCATGAGCTTGCGGCCCCAGCCGCCGGCACAGGCCTTCGGGTATTTCGCGTAGTAATCCGGCACGACGAGGTCGATAACGAGCTGACCCTTGAGGCGCTCGCGCGCGGCCTCGACGATCCGGATCGAGGCATCGACCTGCGCCTTGTCCGGCATCAGGGCGGCACGGTTGACGTAGGCCCAGCCGTAATACTGCGTGTGCGCCACTTCGAGCCGCTTGGCGCCCATCTTCACGGCGAGGTCGATGAAGCCCTCGACCTCGTGAATGTTGCCGCGGTGGATGACGGAGTTCAGCGTCAGCGGCAGACCGAGCTCGACCACCTTGGCGGCGAATTCGAATTTCTGCGGCTGTGCGTTCTTCAGGCCGCCGATCTTCTCGGCATTCTGCGCGTCGACGCCCTGGACCGAGAGCTGCACGTGGTCGAGCCCGACATCGTAGAGCGCCTGAAGCTTGGACAGCGCGCCGCCGACCCCGGAGGTGATCAGGTTCGAGTAAAGCCCGAGATCCGCGCAGGTCTTGGTGATCTCGACGATGTCGTTGCGGGCGGTCGGCTCGCCGCCCGACAGGTGAACGTGAAGCACGCCGAGGCCGGACGCCTCGGTCAGGATGCGCTGCCAGGTCGCCGTGTCGAGCTCGCCGGACCGGCGATCGAGCTCCAGCGGATTCGAGCAATAGGGGCAGCGCAGCGGGCAGCGATGGGTCAGCTCGGCGAGCAGACCGACCGGCGCCGGCACGTCCGGCCGGTTCGGCGTCAGTGCGTTCATCGCTCCAGGACCCGTTTCTCCGCCAAGCCGTCCAGCATCACGAGGATGTCGGCCTCGATGGCGCGCGGGTCGGCCGCATAGGTCCGACCCAATTCATCGGCGATCGCCGCGACGGTGCGGTTGCCGTCCACCAGCTTGAGCACCGCCACGGCGTTGTCGTCGAGGTCGAAGGTCCGCTCGGGGGCGAGCAGGACGTGTTTGCCGCGGGTCTCGTCGTGGCGCAGGCGGACGCCGCGCGGCAGGCGAGGCCGATCCCCGGCGACCATCTTGCGAACACCGGGCGCCGCCTGAGACGCCGGTGCCTCGGCGACCAGCCCGGTCCCCGGCGTCCAGGCGTCCGGCGGGATCATCCCGGGGGCGACATAGGCGAAGTAGAGAGCGTCGAGCTGCGTCCAGAGCACGTTGCACTTGAACGTCAGCGCGGCCATCGCCTGGCGCTGCAGCTCGGGCGTCGTCGCATGCGTCTTCACGTAGTCGAGGGCGAAGTCGGCGTCGCGCGGCGCCTGGGTGAGGCGCTTGTCGAAATAGGCCAGCGTGTCCTTGGTGATGAAGTCGTAGTTCTTCAGCATTCCGGCGACGCGCTCGGAGATGATGGTCGGCGAGAACATCTCCGTCAGCGACGAGGCAATCGCCTCGAGCAGGCTCTTCTCGGCGACGAAATGGACATAGGCCTCGACGGAGAACTTCGTCGCCGAGAGGATGCCCCGGGTCGAGAGGACGTAGTCGCGCTCGAAGCCGACGCCCTCGGCGAGCTTCAGCCAGCGCTCGATCCCGCCGTCGCCCGGATGGTCGCCGTCGTGATCGACGATGCGCTGCCGCCAGATCCGGCGCAGGGACGCGTCGGTCATACGCGCGAGGACGGCGGCGTCCTTCACCGGGATCATCGCCTGGTAATAGTAGCGGTTGAGCGCCCAGGCCCGGACCTGATCCTTCGAGAGCTTGCCGTCGTGCAGGAGCCGGTGGAACGGATGCAGGTTGTGGTACCGGCGCGCGCCGATATCGCGGAGCGCCGCCTCCAGCTCGTCCGGGCTCAGGAGGCGCTGGCTGTCAGCGGCATCGGGGGTCGGGAAGACTGCGTTCATGGCGTTTCCGGAATCCGTCCTCGGGTCGCGTTTCCTGTATTCCGATCCCGCCCTGGCTGAGGGCGTCGTCGTCATCCCAAAACCGGTCGCTGCCTTTCGAGACGAGAGCCCGGTCGGGTGAATATCCGGGCGTGGTATCGATATAGTGCCGACCGGGCCCGCACCCAACCGCTGGTCGAATGTGCCTCAGAGGGCGAGGCTCAGCCCGTCATGGGCCACTGTCCAACCGGCCGCCTCGACATCGGCCCGTTCCGGCGAGCCCTCGACCAGGACCGGGTTGGTGTTGTTGATGTGGACGAAAACCCGACGCCCGATCACTGTGTGGGCCAGGGCGTCGATCGAACCGTTCGCGCCGCGCATCGGGACATGGCCCATGCGCCAGCCGGTCTTCGTGCCGACCCCGGCCCGGATCATGTCGTCGTCGTGCAGGACGGTGCCGTCGAACAGCAGGGCGTCCACGCCGGCGATCCGGTCGCGCAGCCCGTCCGTGACCCGGGCGCAACCGGGGATGTAGGCGAGGCGACGGCCATTCGCCTCGATCAGGGCGCCCACGGTGGTCTCCGTTTCGGCGCCGATCTCCATGGTCTCGTCTTCGAGCCAGAGCGGCACCTTGCCGGGTACCGGGAACAGCGTGACCGACAGGCCGGGCAGGGGCTCGAAACGCCGGTCCATGGCGACCGCCTGCCGGGCGACGACGCCCTCGGCCATCACGTCGAACACGCGGTTGGCGTTGACCGAATCCAAGATGCCGCGGGTGGCGTAGAGCGTGTAGGGCTGGCTCTCGCGCAGGGTCAGGAGGCCCGCCACATGGTCCACGTCCCCATTGGTCAGGAGGACGGACCGGATCGGCGAATGCCGCAATCCCTCCTGGGGATGCATCTGGGGATTGTCGAAAAGCTGCTGCCGGATATCGGGCGACGCGTTGATCAGGAGCCAGTCGGTTCCGTTTGCGGAGACCGCGATGCTCGACTGCGTCCGGGGTCGCACCCGGTCGGGCTCGGACCGCGCTAAGGCGCAGATGGGGCAGCGGCAATTCCACTGGGGAAGGCCGCCGCCGGCCGCGGAGCCGAGGATCACGACGCGCATGGTGCGGTTCCCGCGATCCCCGGCCCCTGGAAACTCAGTTGAAGGTGTCGATCTCAGCGGACTCGTAGCTGGTCACTTCCATGCCGACGCAGATCTCGGACACAACGGGGGCAGCCCACTTCATGGTGTTTCTCCTTGGCGGTATCCTCACCAAGCGTCACGGGTTCCTAAGAGGCCCCTAAGACACTGATGGCGCTCTGATTTCCGGCGCGCACTCGATATCGGCGATTCAGCTGCGGTCTTCAAGCACTAACTTGCCGGATCCTCCCAAATTTTTCGTGAGACTCGACCTAAATGCCCGGCGCCGCGTCGGAAACGTTACCGAATTCGACTTAAGTATAGTCGGTCATTGACGGAAGTCGGGACCGCGCAGCTCGAGCATGAAGCCCTTGCCCCGGACGGTGACCAATCCCGGGCCGCCAAAGCGCACGAAGTCGGCCATCTTGGAGCGCAGATAGCCGATATAGACGTCCACCACGTTGAGCGAGAGGCCGCCCTGGCTGGCCCAGAGACGGTCGAAGATGTCGGCCCGGGACACCGGCTTGCCGATGCTCTCCATCAGCATGGCGAGCAGGTCGGCCTCCCGGGGGGTCAGGCGCGCGCTGGCCTCGCCGCAGCTCGCTTGGCGGGTGTCGAGATCGAGCATCAACCGGCCGGCGGTGATGCGCGAGCGCGGCGCCTCGGCCTGCTCCCGCCGCATCAGATGCGTGCGCAGGCGCGCCACCAGCTCGTCGAACACGAACGGCTTGACAATGTAGTCGTCGGCGCCGAGCGCCAGCCCCTCGGCGCGGTCGCGGATCTCGTCGCGGGCGGACAGGAACAGGATCGCGCCCGGAAAGCCACCCTCACGCAGCGACCGGCAGACATCGTGCCCGGACCCGTCCGGCAGGTTGATGTCGAGCAGGACCGCGCCGGGCGCCGGATCATGAGCGGCTTTCAGCGCCTCGTCGACGCAGGCGGCGGTGCCGACCTCGAACCCCTCGGCTTCCAGGCCGCGGGCCAGAAGGCCCCGGATATCGATATCGTCCTCGACGATCAGGATCCGCGTCATGCGGCCGGCTCCCTCACCTGCGCGTCGCCGGCCGCGTTCCCGGCCGTGCCGATCTCCCATGCCGGATCGAGCGCCGGCATGTCCAGGCTGACCCGGGCGCCGCGCCCGTCCGGGCCGGCGCCGAGGCGGATAGTGCCGCCATGCTGCTCGACGATCCAGCGCGCCAGGGCGAGCCCGATGCCGAAGCCGGTCTCGTCCGGGCTCGCCCCGGCACCGCGCCGGAACCGCTCGAACAGCTCGGCCTCGGAGGCGCCGAAACCCGGGCCGTCATCCGTGACGGTGATCCGGGCGCGAGCGCCGGGCTCGGCCGACAGCGCGACCTCGACCCGGGTCAGCCCCTTGGCGTGGCGCAGGGCATTGTCCACCAGGCTCTCGACGGTCTGGCGGAGCCACTCGCGGTCGGCCAGGCATTCGACGTCCTGGCTGCCGGGATCGAGGCTGAGCGCCACCCGACGGCGGGCGGCCTCGGAGCCCATATTGTCGACGGCCTCTGCGAGCACCGAGGCGAGGCCCAGGGGGCGCTTGTCGAACTCGATCTCACCGGATTCGGAGCGGGCGACGCGCAGCAGGTCCTCGACGCGCAGCTTCAGCCGCTGCGCCCGCTTGCGGATCGTCGTGAAGACCGGCCCCGGATCGGCGCCCCGGGACACGCCGCGCAGGGCGAGATCGCATTCGCCCAGGATCACGGTGAGCGGCGTGCGCAGCTCGTGGCTGACATCGGCGAAGAAGCGCCGTCGCGAGCGGTCCACGGCCTCAAGCCGGGCATTGGCCGCGCGCAGATCCGCGGTACGCGCCGCCACCGTATCCTCCAGTGCCGCCCGGTCGGCCGCGACCCGGGATTCGCGACGGGCGAGCCGCGCGGCCATGCGGTTGACGTTGGTCATCAGCAGGCCGAGTTCGTCGCGGGTCGCCACCGAGAGGCGGGTGTCGAGGGCGCCGTGGCCGATCGCGCTCGCGGCCCGCCGGACCTCCTCGATCCGCGCCAGGGTCGGCCGGGTCACACTGCGATAGAGCACCGCCAGCAGGACCAGGGCGGCCGCCACCGCGGAGGCCGCCGCCACACGCAGCCGTGCCGAGAGGGCCCGCGCCTGCTCGGACCCCAGCGCCATGCTGCGCCGCTCGGCCTCGATCAGGAACGAGAGCGGCTGGCCGGTCATCGCCCCGAAGCCGTTAAGCGCGCCCTTGATCGCGTCCTGGCGCTTCTCCGGCTCCGTCTGGCGGTTGATCCGGGCCACCTGCCGGTCGAGCACGACCCGGGCGGCGCGCAACTGCGCCATCGGGCGCGTCCGCGCAGCGTATTGCATGCGGTCGGCCGGGTCGTCGCTCGGCGGGAAACTCTGCGCGAGCGCCTCATCCACCGTGGTCAGCGCCCGGTCGGCATTGTCGCGGGCGATCGCCATGGCCTCGGGCTGCCCGTCGGGATTGCCCACAGTCTCGACCGCGGCCAGGCCGAACTGGGTCAGGCGGCCGGACAGTTCGGCGAGCAGTTCCAGGCGTCGCTGCGCCTCCAGCGTACGGTCGACGGTGCGCTCGGCGGCCGCGATCGAGGCCAGAGCCGCGATAGCCGCGAGCATCACCACGACGGCGGTGCCGCCGAGCAGCAGCGCGAAGCGGAGCTTCAGCGAGCGCATCGGCCCCGTCCCGGAGGGAAGCGCCGTGCGCGGTTGCCCCGCGCCGTCACAGATTCTTCGGCAGGCTGCCGCGCGCGGCGCAGCGCCAGCGCTCGACGTGCCAATCCGGGTGGGCGGCCTGCCAGGTCGCCAGCGCGCTCTGCGAATGGCGCAGGCAGATGAACGGATTCGAGCCCTCGTAGGACATCTCGATCCGGTCCTCGCGGCAGGTCGAGGGCTGGGCGACGAGGCAGATGGACAGAAGCAGGAGCATGGGCGTCTCCCTCGTGCATCATCCGGATCGACGGTGACCGTCGCTCGGCGCGGATGATGCAGAGCCTTGCCGGCCTCGTGCGGGCCGGCTTGGGCAGAGCATATGCCGCGTGCGGCCGCTCTGCCCAGAGCGGCGTCAGGACGCGACCCAGATCTCGCCCTTGGCGATGGTGGCGAGGTCGCCGGAATAGCGGCGCAGCGGCCGGTCGAGCAACGCGGCATGCTCCGCGCTCAGGCCCGACAGGGATTTCGCCAGGAGCTTCAGGAACACGAGGTCGTGCGTCCCGGTCTCCACGAAGGTCGGCGACAGCCGCCCGTGCGACCCGACCAGCAGGGTTCCGCGGCGCATGCCGTAGCCCGGATTGTCGCCCACCGCGAGCGCCGCCAGGGTGCCGGCAATCATCCGCGAGCCGGCATAGGCGCCGGCCCGGCCTGCCAGAAGAAGCCCGCGCCGCATCCGGTCGCCGAGATGGGCACCGGCCGTCCCGCGGATGATCAGTGTCGCGCCGTCGAGACCGGCCTTGGCCGCGTAGACGGCCCCGCCGGCATAATCGCCGGCATCGCCCTCGATCGTGATCGTACCGCCGGTGGCGCCGGCACCTGCATAGGGGCCGGCATGGCCCGCCACGGTCAGGCTGCCGCCGGCCATGCCCGCGCCGAGGCGCTGGCCGACATCGCCGGTGACGCGGATAGTGCCCTCGGACAGGGCGGCGCCAACGCGGTCGAGGCGCTCATGGCCGCCCTCGATGGTGAGGGTGTCGGAGCCGTCAAGCGCGACCGTAAAGCAATCGCCGAGACGCATACCGGTGCGGGTCGTCCCGACCTCGAGGCGCTCGGCCTCGGCCTGGGACAGGCGGCTGAGCGCCAGCGGGTTGATGTTGAGGAAGTCGAGCCGCTCGGGCGGGGCCGCGCGCAGGGTGAGGGTGCTCAAGGCTCAGCCCTCCGTCTTGGCGTCGTCGCGCGCGAGCAGGTCGCGCAGATGATAATGGTGGCGGCCGAGATTGCCGCCGTAATTTCCGGCCGTGACCGCGATCAGCCCGTGCTTGCCGCCGATCTCGGTGGCGGCGTGGAGGCCGGCGCGCATCGAGTCGGACACGCCCTGCGAGGTCAGGGCGTCGATCACGATTTCCAGCACGACGCCGCACTCGGCGGGAAGGGCCGAGCCGGCCCGGCCCTTCAGGGTCGGGCAATAGGCGTCGTTGGTGGAGGCCATCATGCCCTTCGTCCGGCCGCCGACCTTGGAGCCCGAGCGGACGATGCCGCCCGGAAACGGCAGGATCGCCCCTGGGACCGCCTTGGCGGCTTCGACCGCCGCCTCGGCGACGATGAGCGTGTCCTTGTGCGTCCGCCCGAGGAACAGCAGGTTGCCGCCGCCGACCGCCCCGTCGACCGCCCGGACCGAATCCTCGCAGAGGAACTCGCCGTCCATCACCGGGATGCGCCAGTAGCGCCGGGCCTTGCCGGAGGCATCGGGCAGGCGCTTGGCGATAGCGAAGCCGTCACCGAAATACCGGATCGCGCCGCCGAGCTTGATCTTGGTCGGCCCGTCCACGCCGGCATAGCAGGCCGTGCCCGGGCAGGTGAGGATGCACTGGCCGACGCGCTTGATCAGCTGTTCCTTTAGGCCGTTCGGCTCGAAGCCGAACAGCAGGATGCGCACGCCGGGCCGGCCGTCCGGAGTCTCATCCGGCGCCAGCTCGGCATCGATGCCGGCCTCGGCACCGCAGCCGATCACCGACGTGGCGAAGCCCGTCATGGTGGTGGCGGCGATCATGGCCCATTTAGCGGTGTCGTTGGTGACGATGATGGCGGTCCCGGCCACGTCGAACGCTTCCGCGAAGGTGTCGACGATCGGGATGCCGTTGAGGCTGAGCTCAGACATGGTTGTTTCCGCCACTCGCCTCGCTGATCACGCCCGGCATGGCACGGCCTCGAAGGTGTCCGCATCCGCGTCGAAGGCCGCATCCGGCACCGCGAAGCTGTCGAGCCCCGCGCCGAACCGGTCCGTCAGGTAGGTATCGGCGCGCTTGGCCATCGCCGGATCCGACTCGACCGAGAGCGACAGCGTCCGGCCCGCACGCCACTCGACCACCTCGCCGTCCTCGACGATCGGCACGCCGTCCTTGAGGACGAGCTTGGCGGCGGTGAACATCGCGGTGCGGTTCGTGTCGTCGCGATAGACCGCGACGTCGGCGCAGGCGCCCGGCCGCAGATGGCCGCGATCGGCGAGGCCCAGGAGCTTGGCCGGGCCGGACCGGGTCAGCTGGGCGATCTCCGAGAGGGTGTATTCCCGCTCCAGGCCGGGAAGGCCGGACCGCTCGCCGACGATGCCCGGCAGCGTCGCGATCTCGCGGTCGCGCTCGGACTTGTCCATCAGCAGATGGATGATCCGCGGATATTGCGTGAACGGGCCGCCATTGGGGTGGTCGGTGGTCAGGATCGTGCGCTCCGGATCGGTGGAGAGCAGCATGATCTCCAGGCCGATCGCCCATTGCAGCGAGCTGGTCGGGCCGCGCGGCCGGTACAGGAACGGCACGACGCCGCCGCCCTCGGCATCGCCGGCATTCAGCACCCACTTCTTCGGCTTGGCACCCTTGCGGCCGGCGAACTGGCGCAGGATGTCGAGCGACACGGTCACCGTCTGGCCGAACACGACCTGCCCGATATCGAGGGTCGCGTTCGGGTTGTCGGCGATGGCCTGCGCGATCCGCTCGGCGGCGGAACGGAAGCCGCCGCCTTCGGTCGCGCCGTAGGCGTAGAATTGCGCGTGGGCGAAGTGGATGCGCCGACCCTCCGCCGCGTCCAGGGTCTCGACGAAGGAATCGTCCGCCCCGGGCAGGCCGAGATTGTTGCAGTGGACGTGCAGCGGGTGCGGGACGCCGATCTCCTCGACCGCGTCGAGGAGCGAGCCCATGATCTGCCGGGTCGAGAGACCGTAGACCGGGATCTCGTCGTCCAGCGACAGGCGCAGGGCGCCGTCCTTGAAGGCGGAGGCGCCGCCGGCATTGATGCACTTCACCCCGAGGCCGCGCGACGTGGCGACCGAGAGCGCGACGAGGTCGCGCACGGCGTTGCCGCCCTGGCGCTCGCGCAGCAACTTCAGCAGCTGGTCGTCGTTGCCCATCACGGTGAGCGCGCCGCGATCCAGCAGCGGGATGTCGGCGAGTTCGAGCTGGGTCGCCAGGGCGTGGGTCGGCGGCATCGCCGGCTCCACCGCCGTGGTGTAGCCCATCCGCGCGTAGGTCGAGCCGATCCAGCCCGCAGCTCCGCCCGCATGGGCGAAGGGATGCCCCTCGGGCGAGGCCTCGCTCAAGTAGAGGTCGGGCAGAAGCAGGCGCGACGTGATCACGTTGCCGCCGGCGATGTGCGAATGCACCTCGACGCCGCCCGCCATCACGACGCAGCCCGACGCGTCGATCACCCGATCAGGCTCCCGGCCCGCCGGCTCGACCACGCGGCCGTCCTCGATCCAGACGTCACCGACGGCATCGCGGGACGCGGTCGGATCGACGACGCGCCCGCCCCGGATCACGCTCAGCATGCGGGCTCACTCCTCGACGCGACGCGACCTTCGGCCAGGCGCTCCGTCAGGGCACCCAGCACCGACGCGGCGGACGGCAGGTCCGTCGGCGCCGAGGCCGGCCAGTAGGTCAGCGCGGCGCGCTGCTCATTCCACAAGACGCCGCCGAGATCGCGGCCGGGACGCCCGACCGCGATCACCACATCGGCGAAAGAGGCCTCGGCCTCGGCGACCAAGGCGACGGACGGCACCGAAGCCAGCCATTCCGGCCGGTCGACGGGCAGAGCGGCGAGCCAGATCACGGCATCGACCTCGCCGGCGGCGACCTGGCGGGCGACATCGAACCGCCAGGGATCATGTTCGGGAACGCGGCGTCCGAAGCCGCTGCGCGGCGCCTGGCCGGTCAACCAAGCGGCCACCGGGACCACGGCGCGGTCCTGATCGGGCCCCGCGACGGCGAGCGTGAAGCAGCGCGTGGTCTCGTTCAGCTCCATGGCGAAGCCCTGAAGCATTTCCACGCCGAGCTCACCGAGTTCGGCGGGATCGTAGAAAAGGACACCGTATTGTGCGGCGGCGATCCGCGCGACGAGCTCGGCCTGCGGCGTGTCACCCGCGAGATGGCCCTTGGCGTAGGCGCGCAGCTCCGCGACCGCCTCAGCCAAGCCGCCTGCGGACGGGCAGGACAGCGCAGCCTTCGAACCCTCGGACCCGGCGCCGAGCGCCAGGAGCGTCCGGTCCGCACCGGCGGCGCGGCCCCGCGTGGGCTTTGCCCCCGTCAGGCGCTTCAGGAGCGGCGTATGCCAGGGCGCCGCGCCGACGACCAGGACGGTATCGGCCCGGCCGACCGCCTCGGCGGGCGTCGAGGTCATGGCGCCGACCCGGCTCAGCGCACCGAGCTCGGCATAGGTGCCGACCGCGCCGGCCGTATCGATCGAGGCGCCGATGCGCCCCGCAAGATCGTAGGCCGCGCGGATCGCGGCGACATCGGCGCTGAGGCCGGCGATCACCGGCGCGCGCGCCTTGGCGAGCAGGGATACGGCCGCCCCGATGGCGGTGTCCGCGTCCGTCGCGCCACCCTTCACCCAGGCTGCCATGCTCCCTCACGCGACGTTATTGTTTGGCTTCGGAGCGGGCGACGGCCGTAAGACCGGACGAAGCGGGTTCACTCCCGAAGGAGAATCCCGCCGGATCGGAATGGCTCGACCGCCCGACTGGTCCGGGCGGGCGGCAACTCGGCGCGCCGTCGCTGGCCTAGGTTTGCATTCATCTGCGCCCCGCGGCAAGGGGGGGCCCACCGTGGTTCGTCCGATCGGCAGCAAGATCCCGTTGCTTCGGGCGCCCACCGCATGGGAAAAGCCCGGCGGTTCGGCGGTGGATTGCGAAGGAATGGGCGTGGGCGAGGTCCCCCAGCGGAACACGGCAACCGCTCCGAGCAGCATCGTCCGAGTCGAGGCGCCGGCACGGCTGCATTTCGGGTTCCTCGACCTGCATGGCGGGCTGGGACGACGCTTCGGCAGCATCGGCCTCGCCATCGACGCCCCGTCCGTCGCGCTGACCGCCCGCCGGTCCGCGCATCTCTCCGTCACCGGCGCGGAAGCTGAGCGGGTCCGGGGCTACGCCCGCGCCGCGGCGGACCATCTCGAACAGCCGGACTCTGTCGCGATCGAAGTCGAGCGGACGATCCCGGCCCATGCCGGGTTCGGATCCGGGACCCAGCTCGCCTTGGCCGTGGCGGCCGCCTTGGCACGCCTCGGCGGCCACGCGTTTTCGGCGACGGCTTTTTCCGCGAGCCTCGATCGCGGCAACCGGTCGGGCGTGGGCCTGAGCGCCTTCACGGAAGGCGGCCTGATCGTCGATGGCGGACGCGGCGGAGACGGCGGCCCGCCGCCGGTGATCGCGCGCCTGTCCTATCCGGAGGCCTGGCGCATCGTCCTCATTCTCGATCAGAGCATGGCCGGCGTGCACGGCACGCGGGAGGTGGAGGCCTTTCGCGACCTGCCGCGCTTCCCGGAGGCGCAGGCGGCGGAGATCTGCCGAATCGTGCTGATGCAGGTGCTGCCTGCGGTCGCGCTCGCGGAACCGCAGGGCTTCGGCGCCGGCATCACCCGGATCCAGGATCTGATCGGCGACCATTTCGCCCCGCATCAGGGCGGCCGCTATGCCAGCGCCGCAGTCGCGCAGGCGCTGGCCCAGGCCGCCGCGCAAGGCGTGCCCGGCTACGGCCAATCCTCCTGGGGCCCGACCGGCTTCGTCCTGATGCCTAGCGAGGCCGAGGCGAGCGCCCTGGTGGAAAGTCTCGACCGCGGCGGGCCGCTGCGCTTCCTCATCGCCCGCGGCCGCAACACCGGCGCATCGATAACCACGGCGGACTGAACTGCCGCCCCCGGACTTGACCGCGGCACCCGCAGCGGGTTTGGACGGTCGGCAGGCGCAGGTTGATGCGCGCCCCACGGGATAGAACGTCATGGCCCGCTCGATCCTCCACATGTTGACGCCGCTCCGGCACATGAGCCCGTTCGACGTGAACATGGCCATCGATGCCGGCTTCGAGACGGTGGTGACCCACACGGAGGTCAGCCTCGCCGACGTCGTCTCGCTGACCCAGGATTCGATCTTCTCGCGCGCGCCCGCCGACGGCACCCGCACGGGCATCTTCATCGGCGGCAAGAACGCCGAGGACGCCCTCGACATGGTCGACCGGGCCAAGAAGGCGTTCGTGCCGCCCTTCGTGAACCATGTCTTCGCCGATCCCGCCGGCTCGTTCACCACCGGCGCCGCCATGGTGGCGCAGGTCTCCCGGGCGCTGCGGCAGAAATTCAACACCGACCTGACCGGCAAGCGCATCGTGATCTTCGGCGGCGCCGGCGTCGTCGCCTACGTGGCGGCGGTGATCGGCGCCCTCCAGGGCGCGCAGACCGTCCTGGTGGGCCATGACGGCGAGGAGCGGGTTTCGAAGATCGCCTTCACGATGAAGTGGCGCTTCGGCATCGAGGTCGGCGCCGTCGACGGCACCACCCCGGAGGATCGCCGCCGCGCCATCCGCGACGCCGACGTGATCCTGTCCGCCGGTCCGGCCGGCATCCCGATCCTCTCGGCTGAGGATCTGAAATCCGCTCCGAAGCTGCTGGTCGCCTCCGACGTGAATGCCGTGCCGCCGGCCGGCATCGCCGGGATCGACGTCAACGCCGTCGACGTGCCGCTTCCGGCCGGCAAGGGCGTGGGCATCGGCGCCCTGGCGGTGGGCAACGTGAAATACCAGACGCAGCGCCGCCTGTTCGACCGGATGCTCGCCTCCGACACGCCGCTCTGCCTCGATTTCCGCGACGCCTATACCCTGGCGGTCGAGATCGCCGGCTGAGCCGACACGGGCGCATCCCGGCATGTCCGAGGCGATCCTGATCGCCGCGCAGGCCGGGCGCGCCCTTGCGGAGGCGGCTCGGCGCGCGGGCCTGCGTCCCTTCGTGGCCGACCTGTTCGGTGATTCCGATACGCTGGCACTCAGCGAAGCCTATCGGCCGCTGCCGGGCCGCTTCGGCAGCCGGATCGTCGCCGACGCGACGCTCGCGGCGATCGACGACCTGGCGGCTTGCGCCGGATCGCGCCTCGGCATCGTCCTCGGCAGCGGGTTCGAGGACACGCCCGACCTCGTCGCCCGCATCGCGGCGCGCGACCGGCTGATCGGCGCCGACGCGGACGCCGTCGCGGCGCTGAAGGACCCGCTCGGATTCGCCGCCCTCTGCGACCGCTTCCGAATCCCGCATCCGGCGATCGCGACGGGTCCGCTGCCCGATCCGTCCGGCTGGCTGCTGAAGCGGATCGGCGGCAGCGGCGGCAGCCATATCCGGCCAGCCACTTGTGGCCCCGCGCCGGAGGGTCATTATGTCCAGGCGCGAGCACTCGGCCGGCCCCACGCCCTGAACTTTTTGGCCGACGGGCGGACGATGCAGGTGCTGGCCGTGACCGAGCAATGGTGCGCGCCGTCGCCGATCCGGCCCTATCGCTACGGCGGCGCCCTGGCCGGGGCTGCCGCGGAGGCTCCGCCCCTTCCCGAACCCCTGCTGCTGGCCGTCGCGGCGGCGGTCGAGAGCCTCATCGCGGCGACGGGGCTGCGCGGGCTCGGCAGTGCCGATTTCCTGGCCGACGAAACCGGCTGGTGGCTCACCGAGATCAACCCGCGGCCCGGCGCGACCCTCGATATCCTGGATCGCCGGAGCACGCCCCTGCTGGCCGCCCATATCGAGGCCAGCCTCGGCGCCATGCCGGCGCTCGGCCCGCAACCGGCGGATGCGGCCGCCGCGCAGATCTGTTACGCGGATCGGGAGCATGCGCCCGTCCCGGATTGTCCGTGGCCGGATCACGTGCGCGACCGCCCGCGCCCCGGCACGGTGGTCCGCCGCGACGCGCCCCTCTGCACGGTGCTTGCCCTTGGGGCCGACCGGCAGGCGGCGCTCGACAGTTTGAAGACGCGGACGGCGCGGCTCCAAGCCGACCTGGCCGCAAAGAAAACGCACCCCGAGGAAACCCTGTGATGAGTGCCAGCCAATCCTATCCCAGCGTCAACGCGCTCACGGCGCCGCTGATCGAGCGGTTCGTGGCCGATGCCGCGACCCTGCGCCTGTCGGTCTCGCAGGCGGCGGGCGGTGCCCGGATGGTCGATGCCGGCGCGCAGGCACGGGGCTCGATCGAGGCCGGACGGCGCATTGCCGAGATCTGCCTCGGCGGCCTCGGCACCGTGAGCATCGCCCCGAGCGGCCCGATCGCCTCCTGGCCGTATTCCGTGATCGTCCACGCGGCCGATCCGGTGCTCGCCTGCCTGGGCAGCCAATATGCCGGCTGGAGCCTGGCCGACGAGGCCGGCGATTCCGGCTTCTTCGCTCTCGGCTCCGGCCCGGGCCGCGCGGTCGCGGCCGTCGAGCATCTGTACGAGGAGCTGGGCTACCGGGATTCGGCCACCAAGACCGCCCTGGTTCTCGAAGCGGCCGGCGGACCGCCGGAGAGCGTCGTCGCCAAGGTCGCCGAAGCCACCGGCCTGCGTCCCGAGGACCTAACCTTCATCTTCGCACCGACGCAGAGCCTCGCCGGCTCGACCCAGGTGGTCGCCCGCGTGCTGGAAGTCGCCCTGCACAAGGCCCACACGGTCGGCTTCGACCTGCACGCGATCGTCGACGGGATTGGATCGGCGCCGCTCTCGCCCCCGCATCCGGATTTCATCAAGGCGATGGGCCGGACCAACGACGCGATCATCTACGGCGGCCGGGTCCAGCTCTTCGTCGATGCCGACGATGCCGACGCCAAGCAGCTCGCCGAGCAGATCCCGTCGACCACCTCGAGCGATCACGGGGCGCCCTTCGCCGAGATCTTCTCGCGCGTGAACGGCGATTTCTACAAGATCGACGGCGCGCTGTTCTCGCCGGCCGAGGCGATCGTCACGTCGGTGCGCACCGGCGCCACCTACCGCGGCGGCCGCCTGGAGCCGACGCTGGTGGAGGCGTCGTTCGCGTAGGCGAGACAGGGCCGTCCGGCCGCGGTTCATCTCGTCAAAGTCAGCGGCCGGGACACGATCAGTCGTCGGTCGCATGAGGCGGAAACTCCCTCTCCCGAACGGGAGAGGGGACCCGCGCCATGCCAAGCAATCCGTGAATCGGCTAGCCGCTTCGGACAGGGAGCGTTTCGCGGGCGGCCCTGGCGACGACACCGCAAAATAATAATGACCGTAGCATTTCCCCAGCGGGGAAGGGCCGTTCCCCAGCGGGGAAGGGCCGTCGAGAGTCTTCCATCCATGCGCATCGCCCTGGCGGCCGATAACGGCAATTGGCACAAGGCCCGGCTCCTGGCGGCCCTGCGGGCGCAGGGCGTCGAGCCGGTGCTGTTCTCGCTGGCCGACGTGATCGTGGCCACCGGGGGCGGCGAGCCCCTGCGGGTCCCGGGTTTTGCCGGCTCACTGCCCGGCGGCGTGCTGCTACGGACCATCGCGGGCGGCACGTTCGAGGCGACCACCATGCGGCTCGGCGTGCTGCACGCCCTGGTCTCGGCGGGCGTCACCGTCTGGAATGCGCCCACCGCCATCGAGCGCTCGGTCGATAAGGCAGCCACCTCCCTGCTGATCGCCCGCGCCGGCCTGCCGACGCCGGAGACCTGGGTGGTCTCGAAGCGCGAGGCCGCCGCCGGGATCGTCGAGCAGGAGAGCCGCCCCGGCGCGCCGCTGGTGCTCAAGCCGCTCTTCGGCTCGCAGGGAGAGGGGCTGGCCCTGATCGAGCGGCCCGAGGACCTGCCGGATGAAGAGGCCGTTGCGAGGGTCTATTACCTCCAGCGCTATGTGCCCCGACGCGACGGCCTGTGGCGCGACTACCGCGTCTTCGTCTGCGACGGCCGGGCGATCGCCGGCATGATCCGCGAGGGCGACGGCTGGATCACCAACGTCCATCGTGGCGGCCGTCCGCTGCCCTGGGCGATGCCGCCGGCTGCCGCCGAGATGGCGGAGGCCGCGGCCGCGGCGGTCGGGGTCGATTATTCCGGAGTCGATCTGGTCGAGGACGGGGAGGGTGGCTTCTCGATCCTGGAAGTCAATTCCATGCCGGCCTGGTCGGGCCTCCAGACCGTGTGCGAGACCGACATCGCCGCCACCGTGGTTCGGGGTTTTCTCGCCGCCGTCCGGGGCGCCAGCGTTCCGCGGCTCGTGGTGGCATGAGCGCCCTCGACCCGGGGCTGATCGGGACGCTCTACCGCGCCGCCTGCCTGGCGGAACTCGAAGCGCTGAAGCCCGGCAATGTCCACGCCTACGCGGCCGGCCATCGCATGGTGGTGGCGGATTTCGTGACCAGCGCCGATGTCTCGGCCCCGGAACTGGCCCGGGCCGGGGCGGGGATCGGCGAACGGGTCCGCGCCGGCGTCGCGGCGACCCTGGCGGCCGTCGGCCAGAACACCAATCTCGGCATCCTTCTGCTCTGCGCCCCGCTGGCCGCCGCAGCCGAGCAGGGGCGATCAGTCGCCGCGGTGCTCGACGCTCTGGAGGCTGCGGATTCCGAAGCGGTGTTCGCGGCGATCCGGCTCGCCAATCCGGGCGGCCTCGGCCGGGCCGAGCGGCACGACGTCACGTCTGACGCCCCGCCCTCCCTGCGCGCGGCCATGACGGAGGCGGCCGGTCGCGACCGCATCGCCCGCGCCTACGACACCGGCTTCTCGGATATCGCCGCGATCGGATTGCCGGCCCTCGCCGAGGCCCGCGCCGCCGGTCTCGATCCGACATGGTGCACCACGGCGATCCACCTGGCCTATCTCCGCTCGGTCCCGGACAGCCACATCGCCCGCAAGGCCGGCCCATCGGTCGCCGAGGCCGTGCGCCGGGAAGTCGATACGATGCTGGCTAACCTTAACCTCGCGGACCGGCCGGTGGACACGTTGCTCGCCCTCGACGCCTCCTTGAAGGCACGCGCCTTGAATCCCGGGACCAGCGCGGATTTCACGGTGGCGACCGTCTTCTGGGATGCCCTGACGGCGGCCGGCGCCGCCCTCGCGTGAACCACGGAAAAGTTCCGGCCTTTCGCGGCCCGCCGTCAAAGAAATTCCTCAGGTCCAGGGCCTTGCGCGGGTTGTGAGCCGCAGGGCCGCACTGTAGGGTCCGGCGCGCTGTCCGGCCCAACCGGCTCGGCCCAACCGGCTCGGCCGGAGGATCGGGCGCCGATAACAAGGATGGCTTCCCGGCCGCTGGCATCGCCCGGCGCCGCGGCCCTATTTCGGAATCCAGGGAGAGACACCGAATGGCGAAGATCACCAAGGTTCAGGTTGGCGAAGCCCTCGTCGGCGACGGCAACGAGGTCGCTCACATCGACCTGATCATCGGACCGCGCGGCTCGCCCGCCGAGACGGCTTTCTGCAACGGCCTCGTGAACAACAAGCACGGCTTCACCAGCCTGCTCGCGGTCATCGCGCCGAACCTGCCGTGCAAGCCGAACACCCTGATGTTCAACAAGGTCACCATCAACGACGCCCGTCAGGCCGTCCAGATGTTCGGCCCGGCCCAGCACGGCGTTGCCAAGGCCGTCCAGGACGCCGTTGCCGAAGGCATCATCCCGGCCGATGAGGCCGACGACCTGTTCATCCTGGTCGGCGTGTTCATTCACTGGGAAGCGGCCGACGACGCCAAGATCCAGAAGTACAACTACGAGGCGACCAAGCTCTCGATCCAGCGCGCCGTGAACGGCGAGCCGAAGGCTTCGACCGTCACCGAGCAGCGCAACTCGGCCCAGCATCCCTTCGCCGCCAATTAGATCGGGGACCGTCCTGGGCAGAGTGAGCCTCCGCCCGCACCGCGGGGCCTGCTCCAGCGACTGGCTTCGATCTTCTTAGGCCGATAGGAACGACCACCGACGGGACGGCGCAAGCCGTCCCGTTTTTCGTTTCCAAAGCACGCTCGAAGCGGAACGCCGCGTGTTCAGCCCGATCTGGCCGTCGATGCGGTCCGGTTGACGCGCTCGGTGGCGCGGCCTAGAGGCTCCCCACCATGCTAAGCTTGTTCCCCACCGGATCGTATTACGCGCCGCTCCCTTAGCGGCGGCCTGCTTATCATGCCCAACCGCTGCGTCGTCGGCGGTTGCTCCTGTTCCTGATCCGCCGACCTCGCGCCTGCCCGAGGTCACCGTGTCAGTCTCCCAAGCCACTCAGCTCCGCCCGGTTATCGGAATTATCGGCTTCGGCGCCTTCGGTCGTCTGACGGCCCGATACCTCGCGCCCCATATGGCGTTGCGCGTCTACGAACCGCGCCCGGCCGAGCCCGAAATCCAGACCTACGGTGCCGTGCGGGCGGACCTGGCGGCGGTGGCTCGCTGCCCGGTCGTCATCCTCGCCGTTCCGGTTTCCAGCTTGGCTGCGGTCGTGTCCACGATAGCCCCGCATCTCCGGCCGGGAACGCTGGTGGTCGATGTCGGCTCGGTGAAGATGGAGCCCGTCGCGATCATGCGGGCGGGGCTGCCCCAGGGCGTCGAGATCCTCGGCACCCATCCCCTGTTCGGCCCGCAGAGCGCCGCCGACGGGATCGCCGGCCTGAGGATTGCCGTGTGTCCGGTCTCTGGACGGCGCGGGCGGCGTGCAGCTGCGTTCCTTCGGAAAGTGCTGAAGTTGAAAGTGATCGTCACGACGCCGGAAGCTCACGACCGCGAGGCCGCAGCGGTCCAAGGCCTGACCCATCTAATCGCGCGGGTGCTCGTCGCCATGGAGCCGCTCCCGACGCACATGACGACGCGCAGCTTTTCACTGCTCATGCAGGCGGTGGACATGGTCCGGCATGACGCGCCCGAGGTCTTCGAGGCGATCGAGCGGTCGAACCCGTTCGCGGCCGAGGTCCGCCAGCGCTTCTTCAGCCTGGCTGCTCACGTCGAGGCCGATCTCGCCCGGGACGGCTAGTCCGCTGCCGGCGAGTGACCGGCCACACGAACCGCCCGGACGCAGGCCGGAGCGTGCTGGGCGAACCGGGCCGCCCAAAAGAAAAGGGGCCGCCTCGCGGCGACCCCCTTCCTCGTCTCGACGGGTGGCGTGGACTTAGAAGTCCATGCCGCCCATGCCGCCGCCCGGCATGGCCGGAGCAGGGCTGTCCTTCTTCGGCGCGTCGGCGACCATCGCCTCGGTGGTGACCAGCAGGCCGGCGACCGAAGCGGCGTCCTGCAGAGCGGTGCGCACGACCTTGGCCGGGTCGACGATGCCGGCCTGGATCATGTCGACATACTCTTCGGTCTGGGCGTTGAAGCCGAAGGTCTCCGAGGAGGTGTTGTCGGTGATCTTGCCGACCACGATCGAGCCTTCCACGCCCGCGTTCTGGGCGATCTGACGGATCGGGGCTTCCAGCGCCTTCAGCACGATCTTGATGCCGGCCTGGACGTCGGGGATGTCGGACTTCAACGCGGCGACCGCCTTCTTGGCGCGCAGCAGCGCGGTGCCGCCGCCCGGGACGATGCCTTCCTCGACCGCCGCGCGGGTGGCGTTGAGGGCGTCGTCGACCCGGTCCTTCTTCTCCTTGACCTCGACCTCGGTCGCGCCGCCGACGCGGATCACCGCGACGCCGCCCGCGAGCTTGGCCAGGCGCTCCTGGAGCTTCTCACGGTCGTAATCCGAGGTGGTCTCCTCGATCTGCGCCTTGATCTGCGCGATCCGACCCTCGATGTCCGACTTCTCGCCGACGCCGTCGATGATCGTGGTGTTCTCCTTCTCGATGCGGACGCGCTTGGCGCGGCCGAGCATCGGGAGCGTCACGTTCTCGAGCTTGATGCCCAGATCCTCGGCGATCATCTGGCCCTTGGTCAGGATCGCGATGTCCTCGAGCATCGCCTTGCGGCGATCGCCGAAGCCCGGCGCCTTCACGGCCGCGACCTTCAGGCCGCCGCGCAGCTTGTTCACCACGAGGGTGGCAAGCGCCTCGCCCTCGATGTCCTCGGCGATGATCAGCAGCGGCTTGCCGGTCTGGACCACGGCCTCGAGCACCGGCAGCATCGCCTGAAGCGAGGACAGCTTCTTCTCGTGGATGAGGATGTAGGGATCCTCGAGCTCGGCGACCATCTTCTCCGCATTGGTGATGAAGTACGGGGAGAGGTAGCCGCGGTCGAACTGCATGCCCTCGACGACGTCGAGCTCGGTCTCGGCGGTCTTGGCCTCCTCGACGGTGATGACGCCCTCGTTGCCCACCTTCTGCATGGCGTGGGCGATCATCTCGCCGATCTCCTTGTCGCCATTGGCGGAGATCGTGCCGACCTGGGCGACCTCGTCGGAGGTCGAGACCTTCTTGGCGCGCGCGATGATGTCCTTCACCGCAGCGGCGGTGGCGAGGTCGATGCCGCGCTTCAGGTCCATCGGGTTGATGCCGGCGGCGACGTACTTGGCGCCTTCGCGGACGATGGCCTGGGCCAGCACGGTCGCGGTGGTGGTGCCGTCACCCGCGATGTCGTTGGTCTTCGAGGCCACTTCGCGCACCATCTGGGCGCCCATGTTCTCGAACTTGTCGGCGAGCTCGATCTCCTTGGCGACGGTGACGCCGTCCTTGGTGATGCGCGGGGCGCCGAAGCTCTTCTCGATCACGACGTTGCGGCCCTTCGGACCCAGCGTCACCTTCACCGCGTCGGCGAGGATGTCGACGCCGCGCAGCATCTTATCGCGCGCGTCGGCGGAGAAACGAACGTCTTTCGCTGCCATGGTTTGCCTCTTGTGGTTGGGTTGAACCCCAAGGCCTCGGACGGCCTCAAAGGGCGGGGAAAGGCGATCCGATCAGAGAGCGACGACGCCCATGATGTCGGATTCCTTCATGATCAGGAGGTCCTGACCGTCGATCTTGACCTCGGTGCCGGACCACTTGCCGAACAGGACGCGGTCGCCGGCCTTGACGTCGAGCGCGTTGACGCGGCCCTGCTCGTCGCGAGCGCCGGGGCCGACGGCGACGATCTCGCCTTCCTGCGGCTTCTCCTTGGCGGTGTCCGGAATGATGATGCCGCCCTTGGTCTTCTCCTCGCTCTCGATGCGACGGACGACCACGCGGTCGTGCAGCGGACGGAACTTCATGAGCTGCCCTCTTGCTTCAGGTCTGCAGTTGGCGTTGATGCGGCCTGCGGGACCGCTTCCAAACCCGACTGTTAGCACTCTGTCTTGGCGAGTGCCAATGACGGCGGCGAGATAGCCCTCGCCTGGTTCCGAGTCAAGGCTGTCGCACCCGCGCGCGACGGCGCGATGACGCGACATCAGCCTTCATTTCCCACGGACAACGCGCTCTCATGCTGAGCCTGCACGGACCCGACGGCGCGGTTGCGCTGGACCTCGGCGGACCGATTTCCGGCAACGCCGTCTGGCTCGACCTGAACGATCCGAGTTCCGAGGAAGCCGCCGCCGTCGAGGCGGCGACCGGTCTGCGCGTGCCGTCCCGGGCGGCGCTGTCGGAGGTTGAATCCTCCAGCCGGCTGCGGCGGGTGAAGGGCGGCCTGTCGCTGTCGACGCCGATGATCACCTTCGAGCGCAGCGAGTCGCAGCTGAAGCCGCTCGGTTTCCTCCTGTCGAAGGACCACCTCGTCACCATCCGGTTCCACGAGCTGCGCGCGGTCGACTCGGCCCAGAAACGGATCGCCGACGGCGACGGCAGCGTATCCCCGAGCGAGATCTTCCTGGTCATCCTGGAGGAGCTGGTCGACAGCCTGGCGGATGCCCTCGAGGACATGGCCTCGGAGCTCGACCAGCTCTCGACGCGGATCTTCGACTTCGACCTGCGCGGCGCGAATCGCCGCCGGATGGAGAGCCCGCCGCCGCGCCGGCGCGACCTGGCGCTGCGGCGGATCCTGCGCGGGATCAGCAACCGCGGCAAGGTGCTGGGGAAGATCCGCGCCAGCTTGCTCGGCCTCGAGCGGATCGTGCCGTTCGTGTCGGCCGCCTGCGACGGGCTCGGGCTGCCCGAGGATGGGCGCTTCGAAACGATTCGGCGGGATATCGAATCCCTCGACGAGTTCGAGACGCGGCTCGCCGAGAACGTTCAGTTCCTCCTCGACGCGACGCTCGGGCTCATCAACATCGAGCAGAACAACGTTTTTCGCGTCCTCACCGTCGTTTCGGTGGTGGGCGTACCGCCGACCCTGATCGCCTCGATGTACGGCATGAACTTCAAACACATGCCCGAACTGGACTGGGCCTACGGCTACCCTTACGCGCTCGGCCTGATCCTGTTCAGCGCCCTGGCGCCGATCGTGTACTTCCGGATACGCGGCTGGTTCTGATATTCGCACCTAAGTTTAGATTGTTTGCCGGAGGTTCCCCGGAAGTCTCGGAATACTAGAAGTACAAGAGTTCAAAAATTCGCATTTCTGTCTTGCGCGCCGTAATCTAAGCCGGCACCGTTTCTGAATTCGGGAAGTTAGGTCAAAATTAACGTACTATGCGCTAGGTTTCCGCTCGAGAAGCGCGAGCAGTGATATGTTCAAAAAATCGGTTTACAGCGAGTCGCAGGCCAAGCTCGACGCCTTGAATCGGTCGCTGGCCATCATCGAGTTCTCGATGGACGGCCAGGTTCTCGACGCCAACGAGAACTTCCTCAAATTGATGAAGTACACGCTCGCGGATGTCCGCAACAAGCACCATCGCATCTTCGTCGACCCGGCCTTTGCCAAGAGCGCGGAATACACGGATTTCTGGGCGAAGCTGAAAGACGGGCAATACGTCACCGGCGAGTTCCTGCGCCTCGACAAGGATGGGTCGGAGGTTTGGCTGGAAGCGACCTACAATCCGGTGCTCGATGCCCGCGGCCAGCCGGTGAAGGTGGTCAAGTTCGCCGCCGACATCTCGGCCAAGAAGAATGACATCGACCGGCTGATGTCGATGATCGACAACATGCCGGTTGCGGTCATGACCGCCGATCCGCTCAACGATTTCAAGATCAATTACCTGAACACCACCTCGCGCAAGACCTTGGCCCCCTTGGAGCAATACCTGCCGATCAAGGTCGACGAGATGGTCAACAACTCGTTCGACGTGTTCCACAAGAACCCCCACCACCAGCGCAACATGCTGGCGGATGCGAGCCGGCTGCCGCACCGGACCAAGATCAAGGTCGGCCCGGAGACGCTCGACCTGCAGGTCACCGCCGTCAACGATCGGAAGGGCCGGTATATCGGCCCGATGCTGACCTGGGCGGTCGTGTCCGCGCAGGTGAACATGGCCACCGACGTGAGCCGCGTCGTCGACGCCGTCGGGTCGGCGGTCCGCGACATGCAGCACTCGGCCGAGGGGCTGACGCAGTCGGCGGATTCCGCCCGTCAGAAGGCCTCGTCGGTCGCATCGAATTCCGAGCAGATGAACGGTGCGATCCAGGAGATCTCCGGCCAGGTCGGGCGGGTTTCGGAGCGCGCTCGGCAGATCGCCATCCAGGCCGAGACCACGGACGCGACGATGCGGCAGCTGGCCGAGAACGCGCGCGAGGTCGACGCGGTCGTGAGCATGATCAAGTCGATCGCCGGCCAGACCAACCTGCTGGCGCTGAACGCCACGATCGAGGCGGCCCGGGCCGGTGCCGCCGGGCGGGGCTTCGCGGTGGTCGCCAGCGAGGTCAAGGCTCTGGCCGAACAGACCGCCAAGGCCACGGGGGAGATCACCCAGCAGGTGGCGGCGATCCAGAACGCCACCGGCGAGGCGGTCGGGGCGATCGAGATGATCACCGCCGCCGTGGCCGAACTCTCGACGCTGACCCTGGCGATGGCCAGCGCCGTCGAGGAGCAGGCGGTCTCGACCCACGAGATGTCGGGCAATATCGGCGGGGTCTCGCAGGCTGCCAATGCCACCGGTCAACTGGCGGAGGCCGTCCTGGGCGTCGCCGAGAGCCTGGCCGTCCACTCCTCGGATCTCGCGGAGAGCATCGACCGGTTCATGAAATCCGCCTGAGCCAACGGACGGGGGCAGGCCGCGGCATGAAACCCGCAAGCGGCTTCCCCCGTTCCGTGGTTCGACCCGTCCGGACGGAGCTGAACCGATCGCCTACGCCCTGACCAGAACCCTGCGGCCTGCCCTCATCACCCTCGCGTGCTGCGCGCCGGCCTTCGCCCTTGCCGAACCGGCGCGCCTCGCGCCGCCGGCCGGAAGCGTGTCGATCGCCAGCTTCGCCGCGCGGGGAGCGCAGATCTATACCTGCATCGCCGGGGAGGGGGCCCCGGTCTGGAGCGCCGCCAAGCCCGACGCGGACCTTGCCCAGCCGGATGGGCGCGTCGTCGGGCGCCATTTCGAGGGTCCGACCTGGGAGATCCAGGACGGGTCCCGGGTGGTCGGGTCGGTGATCGACCAGGCCCCGGCACCGCAACCGCACGCCGTCGCCTGGCTGATGCTCTCCGCCCGCGCCACCGGATCGGGAATGCTCGCGGGGACACGCTACGTGCTGCGCAGCGACACGGATGGCGGGGAGAAGCCGGCGGGCGGCTGCACGCCGGGACAGACAGTGCGCGTGCCCTACACCGCGACCTACACGTTCTATCGCTGAGCGCGCGTCAGTCCCGGGCGAGTTGTGCCCGGCCGATGGCGAAGACCCGTCCGTCCCCGAGCAGATGCGCCGTGAACCCGTTCGGGAAGAGGCCTTCGATCGCCCGGTCGCGGACATTCAGCCCGCCCGCATAGGCGCCGAAGGCCGGCATTACGAGCCGGGTGCCGTCGGTGACGAAGCAGCGCCGGCGGACCGCCCGGCCGCGCATCGCGACCTTGCCGCAGGGATGGAGATGGCCCGCGATCTCGCCGATCACGGGTTCCGCGCTCGGCTCGTGGCGCAGGACCAGGCCGCCGAGGGTCAGCGCGTCGGCATAGCGGCCGCCCACGCCCTCGCTGACCGCGGCATCGTGGTTGCCGGCGATCCAGACCCAATCCCGTCCCTCCTGCAGGGCCGCCACCATGGCCCGGTCGCCGGGCTCCATCCGCTCCGGCCCACGGTCGTCGTGAAACGAATCGCCCAGGGCGACCACGCGGGCGGGATCGTGGCGGGTCACGGCCTCGTGCAGGCAGGCCAGGGTCTCGCGGGTATCGTAGGGCGGCAGGAACTGGCCGGTGCGGGCTGCGTAGGACGACCCCTTCTCCAGGTGGAGGTCGGAGACGATCAGCGTGCGATGCTCCGGCATCCATACGCCGCCGCACAGATCGAGCATCAGGGTCTCGCCCGCCAGCAACAGGGTCGGGTGCTTGTGAGTCTTCTCGAGTCTCAGGCCGGCCGCCAAGATCGCATCCTCGGAATCGTCGGGGGAGGGCGGATCGCCGGTCAGGACAGAGCTTCCTGAAGAAGCTCGGCCTCCGCCTCGGCCAGGATCTCGTCGGCACCCTCGCCGTAGACCCGCTCACGCCCGATCTCGAGCATGACGGATACGGAGAGCGGCGAGACCCGGTCGAGAGCCCTGTGGATGATTCGCCCCTGGATGCGCTCTAGCATCATGCCGAGGCGCCTCACGTCGAGGAGTCCGGTTGCCGCATCCTGCCGCGCGGCCCGGAGCAGCAGGTGGTCGGGCTGGTGCTTGCGCAGCACGTCGTAGATCAGATCGGTGGAGATCGTGACCTGCCGGCCGGACTTCTTCAGGCCCGGATGGTGGCGCTCGATCAGGCCGGCGATCACCGCGCATTGCCGGAAGGTGCGCTTCATCATCGCCGATTCGTCGAGCCACGCCTCCAGGTCGTCACCCAGCATGTCGACCGCGAACAGGTCGCCGATGAAGTCGGGATCGAGCGCGGCCCGCTCGGACACGTCCCGGGTGGTCCAGATCGCGATGCCGTAATCGTTCGCCGCGAAGCCGAGGGGGCGCAGCCCGTCGCGTTCCAGCCGGCGGGTGAGCAGCATGCCGAGCGTCTGGTGGGCCAGCCGGCCCTCGAACGGGAAGGCCGTGAGGTAATGGCGCTTGCCCCGGGGAAAGGTCTCGACGAGCAGGTCGCGCTCGCCCGGCAGGACCGAGCGGCGGCGCTGCTGCTGCAGGTACTCGCCGATCTGCTTCGGAAGGCGGTCCCATTCGAACGGGTCGGCGATGATCGCCCGGACCCGCTCGGCCAGGAAGGTCGAGAGCGGAAACTTCGCGCCCGCATATGAGGGGATCGCCGGATCGGTGCCGAGCGGCGCGCGGGTCACCAGAGCCTCGTCCTCGGCCAGGCCCTCGAACCGCAGGGTCTCGCCGGCGAACAGGAAGGTGTCGCCGATCGTGAGCGTGTCGGCGAACTCGTCCTCGATCTCGCCGAGCACCCGTCCGCCCTTCGGCAGGACCGTGCCGGGCTTGCTCCGGAGCGTCCGGCCGAGCCGCACCCGCACCCGCGCCGCCTCGACGATCGTGCCGACATTCATCCGGTAGGCCTGGGCCGTCCGGGCGTCGCGCACCCGCCACAGCCCGTCGGGCCCGCGCAGGATCTTGGCGAAGCGCTCGTAGGCCCGCAGCGCGTAGCCGCCGGTGGCCACGTAATCGACGACCTGCTCGAAGGATTCCCAGGTCAGCCCCGCATAGGGCGACGCGGAGACAATCTCCTCGTAGAGACCCAGCGGATCGAAGGCGTCGGCGCAAGCCATGCCGAGCACGTGCTGGGCGAGCACGTCGAGGGCGCCGAGCCGGGCGTCTGGGGTGTCCTGCGCGGCCTCCTCGACGGCGTCCAGGGCCGCCTGGCATTCCAGCATCTCGAAGCGGTTGCCCGGCACCAGATAGGCCTTCGACGGCTCGTCCATCCGGTGGTTGGCCCGGCCGATCCGCTGCATGATCCGGCTCGCACCCTTGGGCGCCCCGACATTGACCACGAGATCGACATCGCCCCAGTCGATGCCGAGATCGAGGGTCGCGGTGCAGACGATCGCCCGCAGCTGGCCCGCCGCCATCGCGGCCTCGACGCGCCGGCGCTGCTGCGCATCGAGCGAGCCGTGGTGGATCGCGATCGGCAGGGCGTCGTCGTTGAGCCGCCAGAGCTCCTGGAACGTGTACTCGGCCTGGAGTCGGGTGTTGACGAAGACCAGCGTGGTGCGGTGCGCGCGGATCAGGTCGTAGATCGCCGGCATCGAGTGCCAGGCCGTGTGACCCGAGATCGGCAGCGACCGCCCGAGATCCAGCATGCGCAGGTCGGCCTTGGCGCCGCCCCGGACGGTGACGAGGTCGGCCATGGCGGGCGGCGAATCTGCGCGCTGCGGCACCAGATACTTGCGCAGCTCGTCCGGCTCACGGACCGTCGCGGACAGGCCGATCGACGCCAGGTCCGGGCTGAGGCGGTGCAGCCGGGCAAGTGCCAGGGCCAGCAGGTCGCCGCGCTTCGAGGTCACGAGGGCGTGCAGCTCGTCGAGGATCACGCAGCGCAGCCCGGAGAAGAACGCGGCGGCGTCGCGATGGGCGATCAGCAGCGCCAGCTGCTCGGGCGTCGTGAGCAGGATGTCAGGCGGGCGGCTGATCTGCCGGGTGCGCTTGTGCGCGGGCGTATCGCCGGTCCGGGTCTCGACCCGCACCGGCAGCGCCATCTCGGCGATCGGCGTGTCGAGGTTGCGGGCGATGTCGACGGCGAGCGCCTTCAGCGGCGAGACGTAGAGGGTGTGCAGCCCCTTCGGGGCCTTGGGCTCGGCTTTGGCGGCTGCCCGTTCCGAGAGGGCGACGAGGCTCGGCAGAAACCCCGCCAGCGTCTTGCCAGCCCCCGTGGGTGCCACCAGGAGAGCCGAGCGGCCCGCCCGGGCGATCCGCAGCAGGTCGAGCTGGTGCGACCGGGGCGTCCAGCCACGCGCCGCGAACCACGCCCGGAAGGCCGGCGGCAGGATCTCTTGGGCGTCGCTCAGGCCAGGGCCATCAGGAAGCGGTCGATCAGCTCGAGGGCGCGCTCGCTCATCGCGCTCGGGTAGCGGGCGAAGACGTGGCATCCGCCGGGATAGATCGCGGTGTGGCCGCCATTACCGGCCGCCGCCCAGCGGGCCGACATGTACAGCGTGTCGTCGAGGAGCGGATCGGCGGTGCCGATGGTGAACAGGGCCGGCGGCAGGCCCTTCAGGTCGGCGTAGATCGGCGAGACGTCCGGCCGGCGCCGGTCGATCCCCTCGCGGACGTAGCCGTCGGCGAATTTGGTCAGATCGCGGGTGTTCACGACGAGGCGCTCGTCGCCCCAGTTGCGCACCGACGGGGTCAGGCCGAGGTCGTAGAACCCGGCATTGAGGTTGGCGCCGCGGAACGCGCGCGGCTGGTCATGCAGGTCGCGCAGGCGCAGCAGCACCATCACGGCGAGGTGGGCGCCGACCGATTCGCCGCCGATCGTCAGCGCATGGATCCCGAACTCGGCCCGGCCCGGCCCGGCGAGCCACAGGGCCGCGGCCTCGCAGTCGAGCAAGGCGGCGGGGTAGGGATGTTCGGGGGCGAGCCGGTACTCCACCGACAGCACGACGAAGCCGCAGGCATCGGCGATGCGCTCGAGCCACGGATCCTGCTCGTCGGCGGCGCCCCAGACCCAGCCGCCCCGGTGAATGTGAAGATAGGCGCCGCGCAGCTTCGCCGGAGCCTTCGGGCGGATGACCCGGAGCTTGAGCGGGCCGGCGGGCCCATCGATGGTCAGCCACTCGGCCCGGGCGCTGTGCGGCATCGCCGGCGCGGCCTTGGTGCCGGCGCGACGGCGGGCGCGCACCTCCTCGATGGGCAGCGACCAGGGGTCGGGCAGGGCGGCGTGAGCCGCGACGATCTCGGCATTCAGCCGAAGCGTCTCCGGATCGATCGTCGCCGGGTCGAACAGGGCGTGGTCGATCATGCTGGGTCTCGTCCCGTCGGCTTTGTCCCGCGGCCATTCCCGGCATCTTGGCGGGACGGGTCTCGCTTGCCATCTCGGGTCCGTGGGTGAAACCCGCTAACGCCTGATCCGGGATCCGGTTTCGACGCGGTGTGGTGTGCCGGCCACGGTTCCGCCCGCTTCGTCGCCGATCCGGGTGCCCCTGGCTTCATGAGGACGCGATGCTCGTCGATCACGACCGGCGCCGGCACGGTGCCCCGCCGCCGAATGGCACCTACGACGCGGAAACCTATCCGCCGCGGGCCTCCGCGCTGCGCCGATTCCTCGGCGGCTCGCCCGCCGGCGTGTTCCTGCGCCTGCTGTTCCTGTCGATGCTGGTCGGCGCCGGCATGTCGCTGCTCGGCCTCACGCCGGGCCGGCTGTTCTGGCGGATCTACGATTCGGCCCAGGCGCTGCTGGAGATCGGCCTCGCCTCCCTGCACGATTTCGGCGGCTGGATCGTCGCCGGGGCCGTCGTGGTCATCCCGCTCTGGCTGATCTCCAGGCTGTTCGCGACGGCGCGCTGAGCGCATCGCAAATCGTCCGGGTCGGCTAAGGTTGCGGCATGACGCATCCGCCTGCCGCCGCCCCGGTCCTGCCGACGCACCGTCGCGTCCTGGCCCTGGCCCTGCCGATGACGCTGGCCAACGTCACGACGCCGATGCTCGGCTTCGTCGGCGCGGCCGTCATCGGGCGGCTCGGCGACGCGGCCCTGCTCGGCGCGGTGGCTTTGGGCGCCGTCATCTTCGACGCGATCTTCTGGTCTTTCGGGGCCCTGCGCATGGCCACCGCAGGCCTGACCGCGCAGGCGGTCGGCGCCCGCGACGGCGCCGAGGTCGACCGCATCCTGGCCCGGGCGATCATGGCGGGCGCCCTGATCGGCCTGAGCTTGGTCGCGCTGCAATGGCCGATCGCTCAGGCGGCCTTCGCGGTGAGCGGCGCGAGCGAGGCGGTGATCGCGGGCCTCGCCACCTATTTCCACATCCGCATCCTGTCCGCCCCGTTCGTGCTGGCGAGCTACGGCGTGCTCGGCTCGGTGCTGGGGCGCGGGCGGACCGATCTCGGCCTGCTGCTGCAAGTGGCGATCAATTTGGTCAATGTCGGGCTGACCCTCGCCTTCGTCCTCGGCCTCGGCATGGGGCTCGCCGGCGCCGCGCTGGCGGCGCTCTGCGCGGAGGCGGCCGGGCTGGCGCTCGGGCTGGTCGTGCTGGCGCGGCTCGGCTCGCGGCCGTTCCGGGTGCCTCTGCGCGATCTGCGGGACGCCGCCGCCCTGCGCCGGACGCTCAGCGTCAACCTTGACGTGATCCTGCGCACCCTGGCGCTGATCACCGCCATCGTGCTGTTCTCGGCGTTGGGCGCCAGGCAGGGCGACGTGGTGCTGGCGGCCAATTCCGTCCTGTGGAATCTGTTCATGATCGGCGGGTTCTTCCTCGACGGCTTCGCCACCGCGGCCGAGACCCTGTGCGGGCAGGCGGTGGGCGCCCGCGACGCGGAGGCGTTCCGCCGGGCATCAGCCTTGAGTTTGCGCTGGTGCCTGGGGTTCGGGATCGCGGTCGGCCTCGTCGCCTTCCTGGGCGGGCCGGGCTTCATCGACTTCGTCACCACCAGCGCGCCGGTGCGCGAGACCGCGCGGGCCTATCTGCCGCTCGCCGCCCTGGCGCCGCTCGCCGCGGCCGCGCCCTTCGCCTATGACGGGATCTATATCGGGGCCACGTGGACCCGGGCGATGCGCAACCTCATGTTGGGCGCGCTGGCGATCTACGGCGCGGTCCTGGCGCTGGTCCTGGCCCTGGGCCTCGGCAATACCGGGCTGTGGCTGGCCTTCGTGGCCTTCCTGGGGGCGCGGGGCCTGTTCCAGGCCGTCGCGTTCCCGGGGCTGTTGCGCGAAACGTTTCGCAGGCCGCCACTCTCCGCCGCCGGAAAAACCGCGCCCGAGGTCGCGTAGCCTTCGCGGGCCGGCATTTGCGGCGGCCCTTCGCCGAAGGGGCAGCCTTGCCGGGAATCCGTTGCCTTCTCCCGGTCAGTGCGGATCCTTCCAGGCCGTGGCAGCCGGCGGCGCGGCCCGGGCGACCGGCGCGGCCGGGCGCGGCAGTTCGGCCTCGGCCCGCCGCTGCGGCGCCCGGCGGACGCTGCCGGCGCGCCGGACCCGGCGGACATGGCGCCGTCCGCGCTCGCTGGAATTGCCGACGAACCCGCCGACCACGGCGCCCGCGACGGCCCCGATCGGGCCCGCCACCAGGGCGCCCGCTACCGCGCCGGAGCCGACCCCCAGGGTCGTCCGGCTCTGGGCCCGGGCGGGATCCGGTGCCCCGGCCAGGGTCAGTCCGGCCAGGATAAAGACAGTCGTGAAAGCGCGCATGAGACCGGATCCCGGGATCCAAGGATGGGACAGGGCTGGCCTTTAGCCGTGAGAACATGACCAAAGCACGGCTCGATACAGTCGCCCGCCGGACAGTATCAAACGCCGCACGGACTCACCGATCCTCCGCAAGCCGATGTGGCGCACGGGACGTTCTGCTCTAGGGTGCAGCGCAACGAAGACCGGCCGAGGAGCGGCCGCAGGAGGAAGATGCCCATGGCCACGACGACGGACCTGCGCCTGCGCCGGAGCGTGCTCTACATGCCCGGCTCGAACCAGCGGGCGCTCGACAAGGCCAAGACCCTGCCGGTGGACAGCATCATCCTCGATCTCGAGGACGCGGTCGGCCCGGAGGAGAAGGAGATCGCGCGCGATCAGGTCTGCGCCGCGGTCAAGAGCGGGGAATATGGTAGTCGCGAGCTGGTGATCCGGGTCAACGCCCCCCAGACCCCCTGGGGCGAGGCCGACCTGCACGCCGCCATCGAGGCCAAGCCCGACGCGATCCTGATGCCGAAGGTGTCGTCCTCGGCGGTGCTGGAGAGCATCGCCGACCGGCTCGAATCCCTCGACGCCCCCGAGGGCATCGCGGTCTGGGCGATGATCGAGACCCCGGCCTCGATCCTCAACATCCAGGAGATCGCCCGGGCCAAGCGCGACCCGCGCAACCGTCTGACCTGCCTGGTGCTCGGCACCAACGACCTAGCCAAGGACACCTGGGCCAAGATCGTCCCCGGCCGGGTGCCGATGCTGCCCTGGATGATGATGGCGCTCGCCGCCGCCCGGGCCGAAGGCCTGGCGATTCTCGACGGCGTCTACAACGACATCGCCGACACCGAGGGCTGCCGGGACGAGTGCCGCCAGGCCCGCGACCTCGGCTTCGACGGCAAGACCCTGATCCACCCGACCCAGCTGGAGCCGGCCAACGCCTCGTTCGCGCCGACCGAGGAGGAAGTGCGCCGGGCCAAGCTGGTGATCGAGGCGTTCGAGCGCCCGGAATACGCCAAGCGCGGCGCGATCAAGCTCGAAGGCCGCCTCTACGAGCGCCAGCACCTCGGCGTGAACCGCCGCGCCGTCACCTGGGCCGAGGCGATCAAGGCGAAGGGGTTCTGAGACGTCGCTCCCGCCCGCATCCTGCGGCGCGCGCAATGACCCCAGCAGGACGCTTCCGGAGGATGCGCAGCCTTGCGGTGACAGAGGCGGACGTCTCATGTCCCCAGCGGGAAGGCTTCGTCTCCTTCGGGTGGAGGCTGGACCGAAGCCGCCACGCACCGTCATCCCGGGGCCGCGCCGCGGAGCCCGGGATCCGGAGACGCCGACATGCCAAGCTCTTGCAACGGCGCCGTTTCCGGATGGCCGCCTCCGGCGACCCGTTCGGGTCCGGGCCCGCCTGCGGCGCCGCGAAACGACGGCGCGGGTTACCGGGTATCGAGCCCCGGGATGGATCGTCCCGCCTGTGTCGCCCGTCGCCGCGAAGGGCGCGGAAACGGTTTGCCGCTGAAAGCGCTTACCACGGCGGGCGCAGCCAAGCCGATCCGAATGTTGAGCCGCCAGGCCTAAGCCGGCTCACGGTCCCGGACATAATCCCAGACCTTGGAGATGACGACCGATCCCTCGCCCACCGAGGAGGCGACGCGCTTGACGGAATGGGCGCGCACGTCGCCGACCGCGAAGATGCCCGGCTGCGAGGTGGCGTAGGGCGAGCCGGCGCCGATCGCTTCCCCGGTCAGGACGAAGCCGTTCCGATCGAGCTCGACGAGGCCGGACAGCCAGCCGGTATTGGGTGCCGCCCCCACCATGACGAACACGGCGCAGGTCGGAATCGTCCGGACCGTGCCGTCCGCGATGGTGCGGATGGTCACGGCTTCGAGCGCGTCGTCCCCGTGCAGCGCGCTGAGTTCGGCGCCGTACTCGATGGTGATCGCCGGATCCGCTTCCAAACGGCTCGACAGGTAGCGCGACATCGAGGTCGCCAGCGACGGCCCGCGGACCAGGAGCCGGACATGCCGGGCGGAGCGGCTGAGGAACATCGCCGCCTGCCCGGCGGAATTGCCGCCGCCGACGATGATGGTGTCGGTGTTCTTGCAATAGCGGGCCTCGATTTCGGTGGCCGCGTAATAGATGCCGGCCCCCTCGAAGGCCTCCAGGCGGTCGATCGGCAGGCGCCGGTACTGGACCCCGGTCGCGACAACGACCGCCTGTCCCCGGACGCGCTGATCGTTGTCGAAGGTCGCGCAATACGCGCCGTCTTCGAGCCGCTCCAGCTTCACCACCCGCCGGGGCATGGCGAACCGCGTCCCGAACTTCACGGCCTGGACCTCGCCGCGCCAGATCAGGTCGGCCCCGGAGATCCCGGTCGGGAACCCCATGTAGTTCTCGATCCGGCTCGATGTGCCGGCCTGTCCGCCGATCGCAATATCCTCGACCACCAGGGCGCGCAGGCCTTCGGCGCCGGCATAGACGCCCGCGGCCACGCCGGCCGGGCCGCCGCCGACGATCAGAACGTCGAAGGCCTCGTCGTCCATGAGGTTGTAGTTGAGGCCGAAGAGCTGCGCGACCTTGTCTGGGGTCGGATCCGTCACGACGGTGTTCCGGCCGAAGACCACGCCGGGCCGGTCGGCGGGAACCGAGCAGCTCGTGGCGACGGACGCCGCGTCGGCGCTGCCGAGCGCGTAGGACCGGTAGGGCAGGCGGTTGCGGCTCGCGAATTCCGCGATGCGCCGGACGGCCCGGTCGTCGTCCTCGCCGATGAGCACGAGGGTACCGTCGCGCGAATCGAGCTGGCGCCGCCGCCGCGCCGCCAGGACGGTGATGACGATGTCCGACATTTCGGGGATCTCGGCCATCAGCCGCAGCATCGCGGTGCGCGGCACCTCGATCACGTTGGTGTCGATGACCGCCCGCATCGGCATCGACCAGCTGCCGCCGTTCAGGAACGCGATCTCGCCCATGAACTGCGTCGGCCCGAGGGTGGAGGGCAGGTGCCGCTCGTCCGTGAACGGGTTCACGACCTCGACCTCGCCGTCCTCGACATAGACGAAGCGGTCCGCCGGCTCGCCGGGCCGCGCCAGGAAGGTCCCGGCCGGGTAGAGTCGCGGAACGCCCGCGGCCCGGATCGCGGCGACATGCGAGGCCGCCAGGGGAACGCGCTGCATCACGCGCAGATCAGGGCCGATCGTCTCCATGTCCTGCCCCTTTCACTCAGTGGCCTAGGCGGATTGGCATCGCGGGCCTGCGACACAGCCGGCATCCGGATGCCCGGCCGAGGTGCAACGAAGGATTGTCCAAGGTCAAGCTTGGCTCGCGTCCTGGCTGGGGGCGCGCAACACTGGGTGGCCTCCCGAGAGCGGGGATGCCCACGAGGACATTCGGTTCCGCGCCGGGCCCGCGCCCAAGACGCTCCCGCCTCGATCTAGCGAATACAGGCATCCAGTGTAATGCGTCGGCGGCATTCAATATTCGCACACGGCTCGACTGAGCGGCCCGGGAATGAGACGATATTCGACCGACCGCGTCGGATGCCGTTCGATTCGTGCATCTTGAACGCGCGGCTGAAAACCCGGGGCGGCACGATGAGCAGCGCGAACCCAGAGATTCCGGCCGAGGCCCCGGTGAAGGGCGGGCTCGTCGCCTACCTGACGGTGGACGGCGCCATGAAGGCGGCCGAGTTCTACGTCCGCGCCTTCGGGGCCGAGATCGTCAACGCGATGCCCGTCGACGACCAGGGACGGACCATGCATGTCCACCTCCACGTGAACGGCTCGTCGCTGATGCTGAGCGATGCCTTCCCCGAACACGGCCATCCCCTGCAGGCACCGCAGGCCTTCTCCCTGATGCTCATGGTCGAGGGGATCGATGCGCGCTACGCCCAGGCCGTCGCGGCGGGCGCCACCGCCCTGATGGAGCCGGCCGAGATGTTCTGGGGCGACCGCTACGGCCAGCTGCGCGATCCGTTCGGGATCGTCTGGGCGATGAACCAGGGGAAGCGCTGAGCGCCCCGTCATCCGGAAGCCGAACGCGCGGCCAACTCTGAGCGCCGCGCCGATCCGATCGGCCCGGGAGGTGCCGCCATGCCGACGATCAGCACCTGTCTGTGGTTCGCCCACGACGCCGAGGCGGCGGCGCGATTCTACGTGTCGCTAGTGCCGGGCTCGAGCCTCGGCCCGATCCTGCGGGCGCCGGGCCCCTGGCCCGGGGGCGAGCCCGGCGCCGCGATCCTGGTGGCGTTCACGCTGGGCGGCCAGAGCTTCCAGGCCCTGAATGGCGGGATCCCGGCCGCGTACGGGACCGCCGCATCGATCTCCGTCTCCTGTGCCGATCAGGCCGAGGTCGACCGCCTCTGGCGCGCCCTCACCGCGGAGGGCGGCGCGGAAATGATGTGCGGCTGGTTGCGCGACCGCTGGGGCGTGCCCTGGCAGATCGTGCCGGAAACCCTGCCGCGCCTCCTCGCCGATCCCGATCCGGCGGTGGCGGCCCGGGTCTTCGCGGCCATGCAGGCCATGGTGAAGCTCGACGTCGCGGCCCTGGAGGCCGCCTCTGCCGGCCGGTGAAGTCCCGGATCCGGCGCTACGCCGCCAAGTCGTAGCGCGTCCGCTGGGTGCGCGCATCGCGGGCGGTCACGGTGACGTGGCCGTCCTCCTCCAGCGCGGAGAGCGCGCGCAGCACCAGGGCGTGCTCGACCCCGAAGCTGCGGGCGAAGGCCCGGCTATCGCCCGGCAGGCCGAGATCGAGGGCCGCCAGCAACCCCGCTTCCAGCGCGTCCATCCCGGGCTGGGCCGCGGTCCGGCGGTCGAGGGCGGCGATGAACGCCGCCTCGTCGAGGTCGCCGCCCACGCGGCTCAGGCCGCCGCCCGGGCTTCCAGGGTGACGAGCACCGACTTCGAGGTCGGCGTGTCGCTCTTCTCACCGAAGGTCGAGAGCGGCACCAGCACGTTCAGCTCCGGGTAGTAGCCCGCCACGGCGCCCCGGGGCATGTCGAACGGCACCAGCCGGAAATCCTCGGCCCGCCGGGTCACCCCGTCGGCGTGGAGGCCGACGATGTCGACGCGCTCGCCGAGCCGGTCGCGGATCTCGGCGAGGTCGTCCGGATGGGCGAACAGCACCTTCCGCTCGCCGTAGACGCCGCGGTAGCGGTCATCGAGCCCGTAGATCGTGGTGTTGTACTGGTCGTGACTGCGGAAGGTCTGCAGCACGAACGTGTTCTGCGACTTCTTCGCGACCTGGTGCTCGGTCTCGGCCGGCAGCGCGTCGGCGGAGAAGTTGGCACGGCCGGAGGCGGTCTCGAAGACGCGTTCGGCGGCGAGGTTGCGCAGCATGAAGCCGCGCGGCTTGCGCACCCGGGTGTTGTACTCCGAGAAGCCCGGGATCGTCGCGGCGATGGCCTCCCGGATCCGGTCGTAATCGGCCGCGAGCCCGGCCCAGTCGATCGCGGCCGAGCCGACGGTGGCCTGGGCCATGCCGGCGATGATCGCGATCTCCGAGCGCAGCTCCTTCGAGGCCGGCTTGTTGATGCCGCCCGAGCCGTGGACCATGCTCATCGAATCCTCGACGGTCACGATCTGGGTCTTGCCCGCGGCGTTCCGGTCGATCTCGGTGCGGCCCATGCAGGGCAGCAGGTAGCCGATGGCGCCCGGCACCAGGTGGGCGTGGTTGAGCTTGGTCGCAATGTGGACCGTCAGGCGGCAGGAGGCGAGCGCCTGGGCCACCACCGGGGTATCCGGCGTCGCCCGCAGGAAGTTGCCGCCGAGCCCGATGAACGCCTTCGACGTGCCGTCGCGCATCGCCCGGATCGCCGCCAGGACGTTGTGGCCGTGCTTGCGCGGCATGGCGAGGCCGAAATGCCGCTCCAGCGATTCGAGGAAGGCCACCGAGGGGCGCTCGTTGATCCCGACCGTGCGGTCGCCCTGCACGTTGGAATGGCCGCGCACCGGGCACAGCCCGGCACCGGGCCGGCCGATATGGCCGCGCAAGAACAGCAGGTTGGCGATCTCGCGCACGGTCGCCACCGAGTGGCGGTGCTGGGTCACGCCCATGGCCCAGGTGGCAATCACGCGCTGGGCGCCGAGATAGACATCCGCCATGGCGGAGATGTCGTCGTAGGTCAGGCCCGACTGGTCGAGAATCGCGTCCCAGCTCGTGGCCTCCACGGCGGCGCGATAGGCGTCGAGACCGGAGGTGTGATGCTCCAGGAAGGCGCGGTCGAGCAGCGAGGGCCGGCCGGAGGCCAGCGCCTCTTCGTCCCGGGCGAACACGATCTTGGCGATGCCCCTGAAGGCCGCCATGTCGCCGCCGGAGCGCGGCTGGAGGTAGTGGCTGGCGATCGGTTGGCTGGAGCCGCGCAGCATCTCCACGGTGTTCTGCGGGTCGGCGAAGCGCTCGAGCCCACGCTCGCGCACGGGGTTGAGCACCACGACCTTGGCGCCGCGCTCGGCCGCCCGGCGCAGGTCGCCGAGCATGCGCGGATGGTTGGTGCCGGGATTCTGCCCGACGCAGAAGATCGCGTCCGCCTTCTCGAAATCCTCCAGCAGGACCGTGCCCTTGCCGATGCCGATGGCGTCGATCAGCGCGACGCCGCTGGCCTCGTGACACATGTTCGAACAGTCGGGGAAGTTGTTGGTCCCGTAGGCGCGGGCGAACAGCTGGTAGAGATAGGCCGCCTCGTTCGAGGCACGGCCGGAGGTGTAGAACTCGGCCTGGTCGGGATGGTCGAGGCCGCGCAGGGTCGCGCCGATCTCGGCGAAGGCCTCGTCCCAGCTCACCGGCAGGTAGCGGTCGCTCGCCGCATCGTAGCGCATCGGGTGGGTGAGGCGGCCCTCGCCCTCCAGGGCGAAGTCGCTCCAGGTGCGCAGCTCGGTTAGCGTGTGGCGGGCGAAGAAGGACGGCTTCGTGCGCTTGTCGGTGGCCTCCCAGGAGACCGCCTTCACGCCGTTCTCGCAGAACTCGAAGGACGAGCCGTGCTCCGGGTCGCCCCAGGCGCAACCCGGGCAGTCGAACCCGTCCGGCTGGTTCGCCTTCAGCAGGGCGCGTGCGCCCGACAGCGGCGCGCGCGAGCCGAGCAGATGCTTGCCGCAACTCTTCAGAGCGCCCCAGCCGCCGGCGGCGGATGAGCGCTTCGGAGCCCCGTCAGGCTGGGCCATGGATTGTCCTGGATGCTCTCTGAACGCGAGACCGGCTCGCGAATTCGCAACCGCGAGATAAGCGGCACAGGACAGGTGTCACAATGCCGGGCGCGCGCAGGCCCCTCATGCACGGGGCACAGGCTAAGTCACCGCTTGGCAAAGCCTTTCTAAACTGGCGGGCCGGACGCTCCGCGGCCGGTCGATCCCGCTCCGTCCTGGCGAGCGCAGCGAAGCAATCCAGGGCAGCGCGCGAGCGCCGAATGGTGCGGATCCCGATGTTGCGTCGCTACGCTCGCACCGACGGTGATCGGACGGGGAGCGGGGCGCTTAACTCAACCCGCCCTTCATTTTAATCGGCGGCTTGGACGCTCTGTGGTTCGGCTGAGGAACTCATTGAGCGAGGGGCGCCTTCTCGATCCGGCACGACTGTCCCGATGCCACCCACCGGTGCCGGGCGGGCGCCTGAAGGACGCCGTCATCGTGATGTCGCTGATGGAGATGGCGCGTGATCGCCCAACCGGACGTGTGACCGACAGGACGGTCATGCGCTGGCCCGCAGCCAATTCTCGACCCGCAGACCCTGGATGCGCGCGAACTCGGCAATGTTGTCAGTGACCAAGATCGCGCCCAGGGAAAGGGCATGGGCGGCGATCAGCATGTCGTTGGCACCGATCACCCGCCCCGCGCGCTCCAGGCTTGTCCGGAGCGTCCCGTAGGTGTGAGAAGCGCCGGGCGCGTAGGGCAGGATATCGATGTTGCGCAGAGCACGCTCCACTTTCTCGCTCAGCAGCTCGGACCCTTTCTTGGCAGCGCCATAGCGCAACTCGCTGGCCACGATGGCGCTCGTGCAGATGTTCGTCTCCCCGATGCCGGTGATCCGATCCAGGACGACGCTTCCGGCGCCCTGTCGGACGATCTCCGCGATGATGTTGGTGTCGAGCAGGTACCGGTCGCTCATGGATCGACCGGTTCCGCCGGGAGGTCCTGGATTGCATCCATCCAATGCTCCTCGGGCAAAGGCGGCTCGTCCTTGAACGCCGCGAGCAGGCCGGTTTCGCCCAGCGGCGAGATTTCGAGATGGCCGTTCGGCAGGCGTCGAATGGACACGCTGGAGCCGGGAAGCTCGAATTCCCGCGGTATGCGCAGCGCCTGACTGCGACCGTTACGAAACAGGCTCGCGGTCTTCACATCCATCGCCACCTCCCGTCGGCACCAGTTTGGCCTATGCCATCAGCATATGCCAGCCGGCGAGAGGCGTCGAGGATCGACGGTGGCCGACGGCCCGCGAGGCCGACATGACCGACGCCCGTCCCGCCCAACCCCCTCATCTCGCGGCGCCCGCGTCGGTGGGCCGCGAAGGAGGGCTCCAGCCGGCCCCGCGCTCCCTGGAGGCCGCCTTCGAAAGCGACGCTGCGCGGGCCGCGACCTCAGAAAGTGTAAATCTTTCGATCCTTCGAGGACGAAGCGCGACAGGCCCGTCTGTGGCTTGGAAGACCCACAGCCTGTCAGGAGGAGGGGATAGATGCGGAAAGCCCGGACGAACGGCGCTCAAGCCGCGCGGGCCAGGTCCTCCGCGCCGCGGCCGACCACCTGGTGGAGGGCGGAGACGCCCTCCGCCGCCATGCGCGTCAGCAGGCCGGCCTTGATGCGATCCACCAGCCCCGGCCCGTCATAGACCAGCGCCGAGTAGAGCTGGACCAGGCTCGCCCCGGCCTCGATCTTGGTCCAGGCGGCCTCGGCGGAATCGATGCCGCCAACGCCGATGAGCGGCAGCCTGTCCCCGACCCGGAGACGGGTCTGCGCCAGCATCCGGGTCGCCGGCCCGAAGAGCGGTCGGCCGGAGAGGCCGCCGGTCTCACGGGCGAGGCTTGTCTCCCGCAGGCTCTCGGGCCGGGCCACCGTGGTGTTCGAGACCACCAATGCCTGGACGCCGCGCTTCAGCGCCGTGGCGCAGATCGCGTCGAGGGCGTCCAGCGCCATGTCGGGGGCGATCTTGAGAAGCACCGCGGCCGTGGCGCCGGCCGCATCGCGTGCCTCGACGGTGCGGCCGAGCAGCTCGTCGAGAAAGGCCTCGCCCTGCAGGTCGCGCAGGCCCGGCGTATTGGGCGAGGAGACGTTGACCGTGACGAAATCGACCAGCGGTGCGAGGGTCCTGGTACAGGTGACGTAATCGGCCAGGCGGTCGGTCGAGTCCTTGTTGGCCCCGATATTGACCCCGACGATGCCGGGCCGGCCGGCCCGGGCGCGCAGCCGTCCGGCCACCACCGCCAGCCCCTCGCTGTTGAGGCCGTAGCGGTTGATCACGGCCCGGTCGGCGGGGAGGCGGAACGCCCGCGGCTGCGGATTGCCCGGCTGCGGTTGCGGCACCACACCGCCGACCTCGACGAAGCCGAAGCCGAGGCCGAGCATCGCGTCCGGCACCCGGGCGCCCTTGTCGAAGCCGGCCGCCAGACCGACCGGGTTGGGGAAGCGGCGCCCGAGCAGGTCGACGGCCAGCCGTGGATCGTCGGCGGCCGGCTGGCCGGGGGGCAGCAGCGACAGGGCGCGCAGGGTCAGGTCATGCGCGCGCTCGGCATCGAGCCGGTGCAGCAGCGGGCGGACCAGCGGGAAGGCGGCGGCGATCATGCGCGCGGCATCCCGGCCGGCAGGACATGCCGCCCATCCGCACCCAGCGGTAGTTCCTCCACCGACGCGACCGCGGAGAGCGGCAGGTCGCCGTAGAGATGGGGGAACAGGGCGCCGCCGCGCGACGGCTCGTATCGCAGGGCGGCGCCCAGCCTGTCGGCCTCCACCGCGATCAGCAGCAGGTCGCCCTGGCCGGCGAAGTGGCGGGCCGCCGTCTCGGCGGTCTGCTCGGCGGTGGAGAAATGGATGAAACCGTCAGCCCGATCGACGGGCGCCCCGGTGAACTGCCCCGCCGCCTCGGCCTCGCGCCACAGCGCACGCGGGCAGATCTTGTAGATGAGCGGCATCGTCATTCCCCGGGGATCGGAGGGTCCATAGCCCATCGGACCGGGCGCCGGAACCGGGGCGGATGGCGTGTCCCGGCCGACGCATGCGCCAGGGGCTCTCCCGCGAACCCATCTAAGCCTCTGCAGAAGCAGCCCGGACAACAATTCCGTCATGCTGGGGCCGCGCAGCGGAGCCCTCGATCGACGGTCCCTGGGCACCCGAGGATGAGGGGTGGAGGGGGTCGATCATAGCGCGCACCCGGACGCGCCGCTCTCCGCCAGCAACACCCGGAAACCAGAACCATTCCATGGGCGATTGCATTCTGCAGGTTGTAGTTCTACTTTCCTACGACTAGGCTGAGCGTCACAGAACGGTGTCCGAGACGGGGCACTCGGGCCGGCTCGTGGCGGTCTTCAATATTCCGCGCTTCTCCGGCGGTTTCGGTCCGAATCCTCCGGGGGGATTGCCTTCGTGCCCCCGAGGCAGCCGGGTGCCGGCTGGCGAGACGGGGGTGCCGGCCCGCTCACGTTGAGCCTTCGAGCCCGACATGCTGTCTCACGAGCAGATCTGGAACGCCATCGACCGTCTGGCGGAGCGCCATGGCTATTCCGCCTCCGGCCTCGCCCGGCGCGCGGGCCTCGACGCGACGAGCTTCAACCGGTCCAAACGGATCGGCGCCGACGGGCGCAAGCGCTGGCCCTCCACGGAATCGGTCTCGAAGGTCCTGGCCGCCACCGGCGCCAGCCTCGACGAGTTCCTGCGCCTGATCGAGGCCCGGGAGATCCCCGCCCGCACCATGGTCCCGCTGATCGGCCTGACCCAGGCCGGGGCCGGGCGGCTGTTCACCGACGAGGGCATGCCCACCGGCGGCGCCGGCTGGGAGGAGATCGAGTTCCCCGATCTCGGCGAGGAGCGCGCCTTCGCGCTGGAGATCCAGGGCGATTCCATGCAGCCGCTGTTCCGCGACGGCGACGTGCTGATCGTCTCGCCGACCGCCAGCGTGCGCAAGGGCGACCGGGTCGTGGTGCGCCTCCACGGCGGCGAGGTCCTCGCCAAGGAGTTGAAGCGCCGCACCGCCCGCACCGTGGAGCTGGTCTCGCTCAATCCGGAGCACGAGGACCGCGTCCTCAACATCGGCGAGGTCGCCTGGATGGCCCGGGTGATGTGGGTCAGGCAGTAGCCGCGATCCGAGAATAAACCTGCCGCACTTGGCCCGGCCGCGGTTCGTCGCTATCGCGGGCCTCCTCGCGGGTTTCCCGCACCCGCTCAGCTCGGACGCAGCATGACGCAGCCCGGGACGGATCACGGCCAGGCGGGCGGTCCGCTGACGGGGCAGGCCCGCGCGCTCCTCGACGCGCTGCCCACGCCGAGCTTTCTGGTGGATGCGGAGGGTCGTATCCGGCACGCCAACCCGGCCTTCGAGCGGCTGACCGGGCATCCGGCCGCGGCGCTGGCGGAACGCGGCCTCGACCTGATCCTGGCGACCCGCGGATCGGCCCCTGACCTGTCCGCCGAGGCGCCCCAGGAATTTCTCGCCGTGCGGTCGGACGGGACCAGCTTCTGGGCGAGCTTGGCCGCGGGGCGGCTCCCCGGGACCGACGAAACCGTCTGTCAGATCATCGACGTCACGGCGCGGCGGGAAGCCGAGGGCGCGCTGGCGCTGTCCCGGCAGCGCGAGGCCCTGGGGCTGCTGACCAACAGCGTCGCCCACGAATTCAACAACTTCCTGCAGATCCTGATCGGCTACATCGACGGGCTGAAGCGGCGCCTGGGCGACCGGCCGGAGCCGTTCATCCAGAGGGCGCTCAGCCGCTCGGCCGACGCCACCGAGCGGGCCGCGATCCTGACCCGCCAGCTTCTGGCCTATTCCCGTCGGATCGCCCCGGACGTGCGCCCGGTGGATCTCGACGCCATCGTGGCGGATCTCGCCGAGCGGCTAGCCCCGGACTTTCCCCCCGGGATCCGCCTCACCGTCAACACCACGCCGGGCCTGCCCCGGGCGATCAGCAACCCGACCCAGATCGAGTTCGCGTTGCGGCATCTGGTCGCCAATGCCTGCGAGGCGATGCCGGCCGGCGGCACCCTGACCCTCTCGACCTTCCGGGTCGATCCGAACGACCGGGCCATGCACCAGCCGGGGCCGGGCACGGTCGGGATCGTAGTGAGCGATACCGGGCAGGGCATGTCGCCCGAGATGCTGGCTCGGGCGCTGGCGCCGTTCCAGACCAGCCGCGAGGCCGGACGGGGCGCGGGCCTCGCGATCGTGCACGGTCTGATGAAGCGCCAGAACGGCACGATCACCCTGGACAGCCGACCCGGGGAGGGCACCCAGGTCCGCCTCGCCTTCCCGGCGGCGCCGGACCGGACGCTGCATTGAGGATACGGCCCGCGACAAACGTCATCACGACGACGAGAGGCGCGGACTAAAACCCGCGCTGAGCCGTCACCATATAGTCGTCGGCGGCTTCCGCCACTCGGTTCTCGTCCTCAGAGGCGTGTACATGCTCACCCAATTCTCGCGTCGTCGGCGCACGGCCGCCTTCCTGGCGCTGGCCGCTGCCCTGACCGTCGCGGCCCCCATCGCCGAGGCCCGTCCGGGCGGCGGCGGATCCTTCGGTTCGCGCGGCTCGCGGACCTACACGGCGCCCTCGGCCACGCCGACGGCGCCGGGCGGCGGCTCGACCATGCAGCGGTCCCAGACCGCGCCGTCCCCCGGCATGTCGAATCCCGGCATGCAGGCGCCGGCCCAGGGTCGTCGCTTCGGCGGCGGCTTCTTCGCCGGCCTGCTCGGCGCGGGCCTGCTCGGCGCCCTGCTCGGCGGCGGCTTCTTCGGCGGCCTCGGCGGCCTCGCCTCGATGATCGGCCTGCTGTTCCAGGTCGGCCTGGTCGTGCTGGTGGTGATGCTGGCGGTGCGGTTCTTCCGTCGCCGCAGCGAGCCGGCCGGCGCCGGTGCGCCCTACGCCCGCTCGACGCTGGACGGCGGCCCGAACCCGGGTGGCCCGATGGGCGGCCCGGCCCCGGCGGCCGGCGGCTCGTTCGGCGGCGCCCGCCCGGTGCAGACCCGCAAGGTCGAGATCGGCCCGGCCGATTACCAGGCGTTCGAGCGGCTGCTCGGCGACATCCAGGACGCCTATTCCCGCGAGGATCGCGTGACCCTGGGCAACCTGGCGACGCCCGAGATGGCCGGCTACTTCGACGAGGAGCTGCGCAACAACGCCGCCCAGGGCGTGGTCAACAAGATCACGGACGTGAAGCTGCTGCAGGGCGACCTCGCGGAAGCCTGGGGCGAGGACCGCACCGACTACGCCACCGTGGCGATGCGCTATGCCCTCAAGGACGTCATGGTCGACCGCGCCAGCGGCCGGGTCGTGAAGACCGAGCCGGCCCCCGAGGCGACGGAGCTCTGGACCTTCCAGCGCCAGCCCGGCCGCGGCTGGGTGCTCTCGGCGATCCAGCAGACCCGCTGATTTGGGACTTGGCGCCTCGGCCGTTCAGGCCGGGGCGCACGCTTCGAGCCGGTGCCGTTTCCGCGGCGCCGGTTTTTTTGTGTTCTGGGTAGCCGCTGGATCGGGCGTTCCGGCACCCGTGGAAACAAACCCGTCATTCCGGGGCGCCGCAGGCGAGCCCGGAATCCCGAGTCGCTTACGGCGCAAGATTTTGGTGGACCTGCGTTTCTGGATTCCGGGCTCCGCTCCGCGGCCCCGGAATGACGGGGTGGATGCTTCAGCCGCCGCGTACGCCTTGAATGGGCGGCAGGCTGACGAAGCTACCGTCCGCGCTGCGCATCCCACAGATTCGCCAGGGTGACGAACCCGGACACCGGCACCTCTTCGGCCCGGGCCGTCTCCGGGATCTCAGCCGCCGCCAGCAGCGCGCCCGGCTCGGGCGTCAGCGCCTTCAGGCTCTGGCGGAGCATCTTGCGGCGCTGGCCGAACGCCGCCCGAGTCACCGCCTCGAGGGCGCCGGCCCGGCAGGGCAGGGGCTGCGCCCGGGGCATCAGTCGCACCACGCTGGACGTCACCTTCGGGGGCGGCACGAAGGCCGAGGGGCTCACGTCGAACAGGATGTCGGCCTGGGTCCGCCAGCCGCACAGCACGCCGAGCCGGCCGTAATCCGCCCGGGTCTCCGGCCCGGCGACGATCCGCTCGGCGACCTCGCGCTGAAACATCAGCACCGCCTGGTCCCACCAGGGCGGCCAGGCCTCGCCGTCGAGCCAGCCGGTGAGCAGCGCCGTGCCGACATTGTAGGGCAGGTTCGCCACGATCCGGGCCGGCCCGTCGCCGATCAGCGGCCGGGGATCGAAGGCGAGGGCGTCGGCATCAACGACGTTTAACCGGCCGGGATAATGCGCGGCGATCTCGGCGAGCGCCGGCAGGGCGCGGGGGTCGCGCTCGATCGCCACGACCCGGGCCGCGCCCTCGGCGAGCAACGCCCGGGTCAGGCCGCCGGGTCCGGGGCCGACCTCGACCACGGTGACGCCTTCGAGCGGCCCGGCCGCCCGGGCGATACGCCCAGTGAGGTTGAGATCGTAGAGAAAGTTCTGGCCCAGCGCCTTCTTGGGCTCCAGCCCGTGCCGGGCGACGACTTCGCGCAGGGGCGGCAGCCCGTCTCCATCGCTCACAGCTCGTCCTCGGCGTCGAAATGCTGGGCGCCCGACGCGCGCGGCCGTCCGGCATAGATGCTGAACGGAATGATGTCGGCCCCGCCCGGCCCCGGGGCGGTGCGGGCGGCCTCGGTGGCGGCGAGGCGCTCGGCCAGCCGCAGGGCAGCGATCAGGCTGTCCGGCCTCGCGACGCCGGTGCCGGCGATGTCGAAGGCGGTGCCGTGATCGGGCGAGGTCCGCACGAAGGGCAGCCCGAGGGTGACGTTGACGCCGTCATCGAACGCAATGGTCTTGATTGGGATCAGCGCCTGGTCGTGGGTCGGCGCCAGGGCGACGTCGTAAGTCGCCCGGGCCCGGGCGTGGAACAGCGTGTCGGCCGGCAGCGGCCCGCGGATGTCGATGCCGGCGGCGCGCAGCCGCGCCACCGCGGGGGCGAGCACGTCGCGATCCTCGTGGCCGATCGTCCCGGCCTCGCCGGCATGGGGATTGAGCCCGGCCAGCACCAGCCGCGGCTCGGGCAGGCCGAACCGGTCGCGCAGGTCCCGGGCGACGATCCGGGCGGTGTCCTCCACCAGCTCCTGGGTGAGCAGGCCGGGCACGTCCTTGAGCGGGACGTGGATCGTCACCGGCACGACGGCGAGGTCTTCGCTCCAGATCATCATCACCGGGCGCGGCGGCGTGCGGCCGGGGGGGACCGAGAGGGCGGCCAGGAACTCGGTATGCCCGGGATGGGCGAAGCCGGCCCGGGTCAGCACGAACTTGGCGATCGGGTTGGTCACCACCGCGCTCGCGCGCTTGGCCGCCACGAAGGCGACGGCGGCGGTGATCGACTCGATCACCGCCCCGGCATTGGCGGAATCCGGCGCCCCGGGCTCGGCCGACACCTTGGCGCCGCTCGGCAGCGGCACGACCGGCAGCGCCCGGGGGAACACCTCCGCGGCGGTCTCGGGATCGACCTCGGCCACCGGCACCAGCCGGTTCAGGCGGTTGGCGAGGCGCTCGATGAAGTCCGGGTCGGCCACCAGGAAGAACGGCGGCAGCGGGTTCGCCCCGCCGCGGGCGAGCCAGGCGCTGAGCGCGAGCTCCGGGCCGATCCCGGCCGGGTCGCCGAGGGTGAGGGCGAGAGGCAGCATCCCGGGTCTATAGCGCCGGAGGGGCGGGGGCGCATCCTTTTGGGGAAGGCTTTGGCCTCATGGTGGGAGGCGTGTGCCCGACGCGAGTTTCCCTGCGCCTACGCGGGCAGCAATGTTCAGACTTCCTCTTCTTGAAGGCGCGACGAACTCCCTCTCCCGTGCGGGAGAGGGTTGGGGTGAGGGGTGCGACCCCTCCGGAAGACCCTGGTCCCTCACCCTGTCCCTCTCCCGCACGGGAGAGGGGACCCGCGTTACATCCGGAAACAAAACAGTCCCGTCGCTGCGTGAGCGGAAAGGCGGGTTTTGAGGCGCGGAGCCTGCCGTTGAACGGGCTCCCCGAAAGATCCCAAAAAACTACCGCACCGTGGCGATGCCGTCCGCGGTCGTGGCGGTGCCGACGTTCTGGCGGAGATCCGCCTCGCCCAGCGTCTTCAGCTCGACCCGGAGCAGCACGGTCTGGTTGCGCTCGCGCACGCCGGTGGCGGTGGCGATCGGGGAGTTGATGTAGTTCAGCGAGATGGTGGTGCACTCGTCCTGGTAGCCGCCGCCGAAACTCGCGCCCGAGAGGTAGAACCGGCCGGGATTCTGGTAGGTCGGCACCGTCCCGATCGGGTTGGACAGGTAGGCCGACAGGGCGTCCGTGTAGGTGTTGCGCACGTCGAGATAGTGCGTGAGGTCCACCAGCAGCGAGCCCGAGACGAACCAGTTCGGGGTGATGTTGTAGGTGGCGGTGGCGGTTACGCCCTCGCGGTAATGGCTGTAGCCGAGCAGCGGCTGCGCCTCGTAATACGAGTAGAAGGCCGACACCGTGAGCGGCAGGAACGGCGCGAACCGCGCCGTGGCGCCGGTCTCGAGCCGGGCAACGTGGAAGTCCGACTGGTCGAACCGCGCCCGGGTGATGAAGGTGATGTTCTGGTTCGGGGAGACCTGGAACCGCCCGACGAAGTCGGAGCGCCGGGTCTCGAGTCCGGAATCCAGGCCGACATTGGCGATGTCGCCCCGGCGGAACGAGTTCACGCCGGCGAGCTGGATGGACTCGCCGAACATGATGTTGGTGTACCAGCCGGACGGGGTGACGACGGAATATTGGCCGCCGAGATTGGTGCGGACGCCACCCTCGGCCCGGTCGTAGCCCGAGAACTTGTCCCACTCGAACAGCGAGGTGTCGTCGAATACCAGGCTCTGGGCGTCCTCGTTCGGCAGGCGGCCGATCCGCGTCTCGGACGGGCGCGCGATGATCTGGCCGATCGGCTCCAGGGTGTGGACGCCCAGCGCCCCGAAATTGGCGACGAACGGGTAGCGGTAATCGAGCCCGACCGCCGGCATCACCCGGCCGGCGAAGCCGTCGTCGATCTTGGCGACCTGGGGGGCGAGGTCGTTCTGGTAGCCGGAGAAGCTCGGGTTGGTGAAGAACGCGTCGGTGCGCAGATACGCGAACGGCGTGAACTTCTGGCCCCACTCGTCGATGAAGCTCCGGCGCCAGGACAGCTCCGCCGAGGCGCGGGTGTTGGTGCCGGCGAGCCCGTCGATCGAGCACAGGCCGCGCTGGAACACCGTGCAGGTCTGGTAGAGCGGGAAGCTGACGCCGTTCACGCTGGGCGAGAACAGGTAGCTCGAGGTACGCGGCAGGCCCTGGAACTGGGTGGTCTCGCGGGTCAGGCTGGTGATGTTGGCCTGGAACCGGACCTCGCCGCCGATCTCGGCCGGGCCGTTGATCCGCTTGTCGTAGTCGATCACCGGGGCGACGATCGGCTGCTGCTTCTGCCAGTCGAAGCTCGACAGGCCCTTGAAGTAGTAGCCGCGCGCCTCGAACCACGACCGGTCGCCCTGGCCGATGAGGTAGGCCGTCGAGGTCGCCTCGCGGAAATAATCCGTGGTGATGTTCTGGTTGCGGATCCTGTAATTGTCGAGGAACCACTTGTCGGTGACGCCGACGAGGTCCCAGCCGGTGCGCCAGCGGTCATTGATGTAGAACCGCCCCTGCGATTCCACCGAGCCGCGGAAGTCGCGCTCGCCGGCGCCCAGCGGGCTCGGCAGGAAGGCGGAGGGCGTCGTCTGCGAGATGCCCGACAGGCGGATGTTGTAGAAGCCGTTGTCGATCCGCTGGCGGAACTCCGCCTGGCCGAGCACGCCTTGCCGGCTCAGCAAGGTCGGGGTGATCGTCAGGTCGTAGTTCGGCGCGAGGTTGATGAAGTACGGCAGCGACACGCCCCGGCCCAAAGCCGTGGTCGAGATGAAGCGCGGCGTCAGGAAGCCGGTCTTGCGCTTCACCGTCGGGTCAGCGGCCTCGAAATAGGGCAGGTACGCGACCGGGATCCCGGCGATCTCCAGGGTGGAATCGTCGAAGTAGATCGTATGGGTCTCGTTGTCGTGGATGATCTTCTTGGCACGGATCTGCCAGAGCGGCGGCGTCTCCGGATTGTCCTTGCACGGCTCGCAGGCGGTGTAGCTGCCGGCCTCGAAGCTGGTCTGCTCGCCGTTCAGGCGCTCGGCCCGGGGGGCGGAGAAGCGCGTCCGCACCGTCTCGGCGCGCCGTTCGACGGTCTGCTGGCCGCGGAACGCGTCGACGAAGCCGGTCTTGAAGTCGTCGCTCAGCTCCATGCGCTCGCCGGTCACGACGCCGCCATCGGCCTCGGTGAGGCGGACATTGCCCTGGGCGAAGACCCGGCCGCTGGCGCGGTCGTAGCGCACGCTGTCGGCCTGCAGGGTCCGCGGGCCGAAATGCAGCTCGGCGTTGCCACGCGCGGTCACGGTGTTGTGGTCGTTGTCGTAGATCAGCTCGTTGGCTTCGACCAACAGCTTGTCGCCCCGCAGCTTCCCACCAGAATTGCCGAGCTTGGGCGCGGCCATCCCCTGGGCATGCGCCGAGACGCCCCCGGCCAGCGGCGCGGCGAATGCCAGCGCAGCCAGGAGGGCCGTCTTCCGCAGGATGTGGGCGACCTTACGCAACGCGCGACCCAACCCCTGTGACGTGATCCGCCACCAACCTCACACACCCGTCTCCCGTCCCGCGATGGATCACGGGCGTCAGCCGTCTTCCTGGTACAGAAGCGTAAGCGTACCGAGAAGACTGCCTACCACGGCCGGGAACCAGGCCGCCACCGGTGCGGCGACGAGTCCGGACGCCCCGAGCCCCTCCATGACCTGTCGGATCACGTAGAGCGCGAAGCCCGCCGCGACGCCGCCGAGAACGAGTTTACCGACCCCACCAAAGCGGAAGAACCGTAAGGAAACGGTTGCGGCGACGATCACCATCGCCAGGAACAGGACCGGTCGAGCCCACAGGACATCGTACTGAAGACGGTATCGGGTGGCGTCGAGACCGGCCCGCTCGGTCCGTGCGATGGTTGTGGGAAGTTGCCAGAAAGGCACAGATTCCGGGGGGGTGAAGCGCTGCCGGACCTGCCCGGAATCGAGGTTCGAGGCGATCAGGTAGGTGTCGAACGACTCAGGCGGCGCGTCCGGCGCCAGGAGGCGCACGTCCGAGAGCTCCCAATAGCCGTCGTGGAGCGTCGCCCGGGCCGCCACGATCTGCTCGGCGAACTTGCCGGCCGCGTCGAAGGTGAAGACCGAGACGCCGGCCAGGGTGGTGGTGCCCTCGACGGCGGTCTCGGCCCGGATGATCGCCTCGCCGTCGAGGCCGCGCTGGCGGATCCAGAGGTCCTTGCCGGAGGACGCCTTGGTCGATTTCGCGAAGATCTTGGCCTCGATCTCGGTGGAGCGCTGCTTCAGCAGGGCCGAGACCGGGTTGTAGATCCCGACCGCCATCGCGCCGAGCGCCAGGGCGACGAAGAAGCCGGGCTGGAGGAACTGCCAGGCCGAGATCCCGGCCGCCCGGGCGACCACCAGCTCCAGCTTGCGCGAGAGCTGGAGCAGGGCGGCCATCGAGCCGAACAGGACCGCGAAGGGCAGCACGCCCTCGGCCACCGCCGGGGTGCGGTAGAGCGAGAGCAGGGCCATCAGCCCGGTGGAGGCGCCCTCGGCCTCGCCGGCGCGGCGCAGCAGCTCGACGAAGTCGAGGGTGTAGACGAGCGCGAACACGGTGACGAAGACGCCGAGCACCGTGCGGGCGAACCGGGCGGCGAAGTAGCGCCCGAGGGTCGGACCGATCAGCATCGGAGGCTCAGCGTGCCGAGGCGAGGCGCGGGGCGCGGAACAGGGCGCGCAGGGCCCCCGCCAGCGCGGCGTTGAAGGCGCGCACCCGCGGCCCGAAGAAGATCAGCAGGCAGGAGAGGGCGATCGCCAGGATCGGCACGCCGTAGATCGCCGCCACCGCCCCGGCGCTGCGCGCGGCGGCGCTCACCGCGGCGAAGCCCGCGATCCGCAAGCCGACCACGGCCAGGATCGCGCCCGCGACCGCCAGCCCGCGGCCCTGGCGGGTGGTGCGGGGATCGCCGAGCGCCGCGAAGGCGATGAAGACGAGCGCCAGCGGGTAGAGGCAGGCCGAGAGCCGGTCGTGCAGCTCGGCCCGGAACCGGCCCTTCTGGAGCTTGTAGTAGCCCTCGGTCTGGTCGGGGAACAGGAGCTGGGAGGTCGAGCGCTCGCGCGGCTTGTAGATCGTGTCGGAATCCGGGGGCGCGAAGGCCGCCAGATCGATCGTGTAGCGCTCGAAGGTCAGGATCGAGGAATCCCGCGACTCCTTCTGCTGCTGGTGGACGCTGCCGTTCTCCAGGATCAGGAAGCTCTGCCCGTCGATATCGGCCGCGATGCCGCGATCGGCCAGGTAGACCTTGGTCTTCCCGGCCTCGCGCCGGTCCTGGATGAACAGGCCCTTGAGCACGCCGCCGGGCCCACGCTCGCGGAAATGGAAGGTGATGCCGTTGTCGAGCTGGGTGAACTGACCCTCCTTGACGACGTTCGCGATGAAGTCGCCCCGGACCCGGGTGATCACGTCGCGCAGTTCCTGGAAGCTCGCGGGCATCACCACCAGCACCAGGAAGCCCACCAGAAAACTCACGAACAGCGCGAGCGTCAGGAATGGCCGCAGCAGCGCGCGGGGCGGCATGCCGGCCGCCGACATCACGATCAGCTCGGAATCGCCGTTGAGCTTGTTCAGCGCGTAGACGGTGCCGATGAACAGCGCCACCGGGGCGATCACCACCACCAGCGTCGGCAGCGACAGGCCGGTCACGAACAGGAAGACCAGGAGCGTCTGCCCCTTGGCGGTCACGAGATCGAGCTCGCGCAGAGCCTGCGTCAGCCAGATCGTGCCGGTGAGGCCGATCAGGCAGGCGAGGCTGGCGCCCAGGGCGATCCGAAAGATGTAGCGCTCGATCTGCCTCATTGGCCCGGCAGTTCCGCCCGTCCTCTCGCGCCCTCAAGGGCCAGGGAACCGACAAAAGGGGCGATTCCAGGGCTGCTGCGCCGCGTTGCGTTTGCCGCCTCAGCGGCTACACAGAGCGGATTGCGCCCTGCGATCCGGTTTGGGCGCCTCGAAAACTGCGGAACGGCGGGCAGGGCGACGGGTATGGCGGACGGTATCGAGATCGGTTTCGGCCCCCTGGAGCAGAGCGGCCAGGGTCCGGGGGGAGCGGGCGATCTCGTGGTGTTCGTCGGCGACGACCTCGCCCTCGGATCGGCGGCGCGCGCGGCGCTCGGCAGCACGGGCGCCGACCTCGTCGCCAAGGCCGCCGCCTCGGAGAAGTTCAAGGGCCGCTCGCTCAGCGCCATGAGCCTGCCGGCCCCCGCCGGCGTCAGCGCCGACCGGCTGGTGGTGGTCGGGCTCGGCTCCGAGAAGGACCGGGCCAAGACCGACTGGCCGGCGCTCGGCGGCTTCACCGCCGGCAAGGTCTCGGGCCGCACGGCCCGGGTGGTGCTCGACTGGCCGGGCGCGACGGTCGGCGCCGCGCAGGCCGGCGAGTTCGCCCTGGGCGCGCGCCTGCGCAGCTACACGTTCGACCGCTACAAGACCAAGAAGAAGCCCGACGCAGAGGACAAGAGCCGCACCACGCTCACCCTGCTGCTCGCCGAGCACGGCACCGCATCGCGCGAAGGTGAGGCCGCCCGGACCCTGTCCGAGGGCGTGATCCTGGCCCGCGACCTCGTGAACGAGCCGCCGAACGTGCTCTTCCCGGAGGAATTCGCCCGGCGCGCCGCGGAGCTGTCGAAGCTCGGCGTCGAGATCGAGGTGCTGGAGCCCGCCAAGATGCGCGAGCTCGGCATGGGCGCGCTGCTCGCCGTGGCCCAGGGCTCGGTCCGCGAGCCGCGGGTCGTGATCATGCGCTGGAACGGCGGCCCGGCCGGCGAGCCGCCGGTCGCCTTCATCGGCAAGGGCGTGGTGTTCGATTCCGGCGGCGTCTCGATCAAGCCCGGCGGCGGCATGGAGGACATGAAGGGCGACATGGGTGGCGCGGCTGCGGTGGTCGGCGCGCTCCACGCGCTCGCATCCCGCAAGGCCCGCTGCAACGTCGTCGGCGCCATCGGCATCGTCGAGAACATGCCGGACGGCGGCTCCTACCGCCCCTCCGACATCATCACCTCCATGTCCGGCCAGACCATCGAGGTGATCAACACCGACGCGGAAGGCCGCCTCGTGCTGGCCGACGTGATCACGCATGTGGTCCGCAGCGCCAAGCCGAAGGCGATGGTCGATCTCGCGACCCTGACCGGGGCGATCATCGTGGCGCTCGGCCAGGACATCGCCGGGATGTTCTCCAACGACGACGCGCTCGCCGCCAACATCAACGCGGCCGGTGAGGCCACCGGCGAGAAGGTCTGGCGGATGCCGCTGATCCCCGCCTACGACAAGGCGATCGATTCCAAGTTCGCCGACATGAAGAACACCGGCGGCCGCCACGGCGGCGCCGCCACCGCGGCCTCGTTCATCAAGCGCTACGTCGAGGAGGTGCCGTGGGCCCATCTCGATATCGCGGGCGTGGCGATGTCGTCGAACGCCAGCGAGATCAACCGCAGCTGGGGCGCCGGCTGGGGGGTGCGCCTGCTCGACCGGCTGGTCCGGGACCATTACGAGGCGCGGTGAGACGGATCGCGGGCGCGACGATACCGCGCCCGCGGGAGACGATATGGCGGGCTCGGTCTTGATCCGCGTCCGCCCCACCCACCCCCCTCATCCTGAGGTGGCGACGCACAGCGGCGCCCTCGAAGGAGCCCTCCAGGGATCGCGAGAGGACCGGAGGGCTCCTTCGAGGCTCGCTTCGCTCACACCTTAGGATGAGGGGGTGGGTTTGAGGAGCTTTGATCAAGCTTCGTGGAGCGGGGGGCGTCACGCGCAACCGAACGCAAGTGGCTGTGATAACGACAAAAAAGATCCTCGCCGCGATCCCGATCCTGGCCATGCTCGCCGCGCTGGCGCTGGTGGCCGTCACCGGCTTCAGCCAGCGCTCTGGCGTGCCGGAGGCGTTCGAGCCCTGGATTTACGGCTATTTCATCACCCGCTATCCGCTCTTCGCCTTCGCGCTCGTCTACGGGATCGCGCATCTGGTCGCGGTCGCGGCCGATCCCGGTCCGGCCTCCGTACCGCGAAGGATCCTGTTCGGCGCGGCCGGCGCGACAATCCTCGCGCTGGTCGGCCTCTACCCGACCTTCGGCGGCCTGATCCTGCGTGGCGGCTTCGCCACCGGCGGGATGGCGTTCCTGACGCACCAGCCCCTGTGGCTTGCCTACGGGCTCGGCGCCGGCGTGGCTGCGGCGATCTTCGGCGGGATCCTCGGCCTGTTCGCCCTGCTCGCCAACCGGCCGCTGCGTCCGCGGCTCCGGCGAATCGGAGCCGGCGCGCTGGCCTTCCTGGCGCTGTGGTTCGGCGCCTGCGTGATCGGGCTCGCCAGCGATCTCGGCCTCGGTCCCTGGCCGCATCGGGCCTTCCGCCCCGCCGAGGCGGGCCTCGCGGCGCTGCTGCTGATTGTCGCCGCGCTGCCGCACGCCGCGCTCACGACATTGCGCCCGCTTCGTCGGCAGGCCTGAGGGGCCTGCCTTGCTAGTGGCCGCCCGTTCGCCCACAGTCGGGCGGTTCTGCGTAGGGACGGGACGCGGCCGTCGAGAGCCGTGCCCGCGGGAGACGACGCGATGCGCGAGGCCAGCTTGATCGAGCAGGGCACGGCGGCACGCCGGCATGAATCCGAGCCGGATCCCGCCTTCGCGAACCTGACGCCCCGGCCATGGCTCTCGTCTTACCCGCCCGGCGTCCCGGCGGAGATCGACGTCGAGAGCCTCGGCACCCTGGTCGACCTGTTCGAGACCAGCGTCGCGGCCTTCGCCGACCGCCCGGCGATCCTGTGCTTCGGATCGACCCTGACCTACGTCACCATGGGCAAGCAGGCCCGCGCCCTCGCGGCCTGGCTGCGCGCCCAGGGGCTGGCGAAGGGCGACCGCGTCGCGATCATGCTGCCGAACGTCCCGGCCTACGCGGTGGCCCTGTTCGGCGTGCTCTCGGCCGGCGGGACCGTGGTCAACGTCAACCCGCTCTACACGCCCCGGGAATTCGCCCAGCAGATCAACGATTCCGGGGCGCGGTTCCTGATCGTGCTGGAGAATTTCGGCGCCACCGTCGCTGGGGCGCTGGCGGATGTCACGCTCGAGCGCGTTCTCCTGGTCGGGCCGGGTGACGGGCTGGGCCTCAAGGGCCAGGTGATCAACCTCGCCAGCCGGCACGTCCGCAAGGCCGTGCCGCCGTTCCGGCTGCCCGACGGCCTCGCGCTGCCGTTCATGACCGCCCTGCGCCGGGGCAGCGGCATGCCGCACGCCTCGGTGCCGGTCGATCCCGAGGATCTGGCCTTCCTGCAATATACCGGCGGGACCACGGGGGTCGCCAAGGCGGCGATGCTGACCCACCGCAACGTCATGGCCAATGTCGAGCAGTCGCAGCTGTTCTTCAATTCGAAGGATCCGAGCATCCTTCGCTGCGCCGTCACGGCCCTGCCGCTCTACCACATCTTCGCGCTGACGGCCTGCTTCTTCCAGTTCATGCGCAACGGCGGGTCCTGCCTGCTGATCCCCAACCCGCGCGACTGCGACGGGATGGTGAAGACCTTGAGCCGTCACCGCTTCACGCATCTGATGGGCGTGAACACCCTGTTCAACGTGCTGATCAACCACCCGAAGATCCACACGGTCGACTTCTCCCACCTCGACTTCGTGGTCGGCGGCGGGACGGCGGTGCAGCGGCCGGTTGCGGAGCGCTGGAAGGCGCTCACCGGCAACACGATCCTCGAAGGCTACGGCCTGTCGGAGACCTCCCCGGTGGTGAGCGCCAACCCGCCCGGGATCAAGGAATTCTCCGGGACGATCGGTTACCCGTTCCCGTCCACCGAGGTCTCGATCCGCGACGCCGCCGGCAAGCCGGTGCCGGCGGGCCAGCCCGGCGAGATCTGCGTGCGCGGCCCGCAGGTGATGCGCGGCTACTGGAACCGGCCGGAGGAGACCGCGCGGGCGATGACGGCGGACGGCTTCTTCCGCACCGGCGACGTCGCCGTGATGGAGCCCGACGGCCAGATCAAGATCGTCGACCGGATGAAGGACATGATCCTCGTCTCCGGGTTCAACGTCTACCCGAACGAGGTCGAGGAGGTGCTGGCCGCCCATCCCGGGGTGCTCGAATGCGCGGTCGTCGGCGCCCCGAGCGAGGAGACCGGCGAGATGGTCGTGGCCCACGTGGTCATGAAGGATCCGGAGGTCTCGACCGACGCCCTGCGGGCGCATGCCCGTACCCAGCTCACCGGCTACAAGGTGCCCCGCCGGGTGGTGCTGCACGACACGCTGCCCAAGACCAATGTCGGCAAGGTCCTGCGCCGGGTCCTGCGCGACGAGACGCCCCCCGGTTGAGGGCGTCCGCGGCGGATCGTCGTCGGCCGCGCACGTAACCACCCGGCCCCGATCGCCGAAGGGTCAGGTTGCGGCGCTTGCGCCCCTGTCGGCCCGGGCCGATCTGTGGGCTGTTGCCGCGGGACAGGCGAGGAGATGGCGATGTTGATCCGGAGCAGGCGCGGGTGGGAGATCCCGGAGAGTCAGGCCACGCCCGAGGCCGTGTTCCTCAACCGCCGCGCGCTGATCGGTGCCGCCGCCGGGCTCGCCGCCGGCTCGGTGCTGGGCGGCCGGTCCGCCTTCGCGGCCGCGGGTGACGGGCCGCTCTATCCGGCGCCGCGCAACCCCGCCTATACGCTGGACCGGCCAGTGACGCCCGAGCGGTTCAGCGCGGACTACAACAACTTCTACGAGTTCGGCACGTCCAAGACGGTGCTGCCGGCCGCCAACGCGCTCAAGACCCAGCCCTGGACCCTGAAGATCGACGGCCTGGTGGAGAAGCCGTTCGAGATCGGCGTCGACGACCTGATCCGGAAGGTCGGCCTGGAGGAGCGGCTCTACCGCCATCGCTGCGTCGAGGCGTGGTCGATGTCGGTGCCGTGGACCGGCTTCCCCCTGTCGAAGCTCGTGGCGCTCGCCAAGCCGACATCGGGGGCGAAATACATCCGCTTCGAGACCTTCATGGACAAGGCGATGGCGCCGGGTCAGCGGGCGTTCTTCTATCCCTGGCCCTATACCGAGGGGCTGACCCTGGCCGAGGCCGGCAACGACCTCGCCTTCATGGTCACCGGAATCTACGGCAAGCCGCTGCCGAACCAGTTCGGCGCGCCGATTCGCGTCGCGGTGCCGTGGAAATACGGGTTCAAGTCGGCGAAATCGCTGGTGAAGGTCTCGTTCACCGCCGAGCGCCCCAAGACGTTCTGGGAGGGGCTGCAGGCCTCCGAATACGGGTTCTGGGCCAACGTGAACCCGGCGGTGCCGCATCCGCGCTGGAGCCAGGCTTCGGAGCGCGTGCTGGGCACCGACGAGCGGGTGCCGACCCTGATCTACAACGGCTACGGCGAGCAGGTCGCCGGGCTGTACAAGGGGTTGGAAGGCGAGCGCCTGTTCGTCTGAGCGCGAGCGCCGCCCGCCACCGTCGAGCCATGCCCGATCGGGCATGGCTCACATCCTTCGCGGCCACGCCGCCGCTCACGCCGAACCGGTACGCCGCTCTGCGAAGCGCGCTCTATTGGGGGCAGGCATGCGCCCGTTCGAAGGCCTGCAGCTCCGCCACGGTGGCCTGTTCCTGACGCGAGAGCGGTATGCGGTCCGTCGCGTCGTAGCGGCAATCCGTGTTGCCGAAGGTGCGGATCGCCCGCTGGCTGCGGAAGCAATAGCCAGCCTGCTTGTAGATCAGGTTGCGCTGGTACCAGGCTTCCGCGCAATCGTCCGCCATCGCGCCGGTGGTCCCGGCGATGAGGGTCAGGACGAGAAGGGGTGCGCGCATCGATTCGTCTCCGTGGAAAGACCGGAGTCGAGCATCGGATGCTCAGTAGGTCCAGCGCTGTGCCTTGGAGACCAGGAAGTCGCGGAACGCCTGCACCCGGGCGACCGAGCGCATCTCTTCCGCATAGACCAGATAGCTCTCCAGGCTCGGCATCTCGGTGTCGCGCAGGACCTGGGTGAGCTGGTGGTCCCCGTCGACCGCGTAGTCCGGCAGGATACCGATGCCGGCGCCGGCCTCCATGGCCCGCTGGAGCGCGCCGATATTGTTCACCGTCAGGTGGACGCTGCGGCGGTCGCGGCCCTCGCGCCCGGCATCGGCCAGCCAATGGGCCGCCAGCAGGTAGGAGGGCTCGTTGCCGCCGAACGAGACCAGGCGGTGGTCGTCGAGCTCCTCGATCGTCTTGGGCTCGCCGAAGCGCTTAACGTAATCGACGCTCGCGAAGGCGTGGTAATGCACGGTGAACAGCCGGCGCTGGATCAGGTCCGGCTGGGCCGGGCGGCGCATGCGGATCGCCACGTCGGCCTCGCGCATGGCGAGATCCAGCTCCTCATTGGTGAGGATCAGCTCGATCCGGACATCCGGGTAGAGGTCGAGGAACTCGCCGACCCGCTGGGACAGCCACGAGGTGCCGAGCCCCACCGTGGTGGTCACCTTGAGATCGCCGGTCGGCCGCTCGGAGGTCTCGACGAGGCGCGCCCGGGTGTTCTCCAAACGCAGCTTCATGTCCCGGGCCGCCCGGAACAGCAGGTCGCCCTGCTCGGTCAGGATCAGGCCGCGGGCGTGGCGGTGGAACAGCGGCGCCTTCAGCTCGCGCTCCAGGGCGCTGATCTGGCGGCTCACCGCCGACTGGCTGAGGCCGATATCGTCGCCCGCCTTGGTGAAGCTGCCCGCCTCTGCGACGTTCAGGAAGATCCGGATCTTGTCCCAATCCAAGGCGAGAACCCCCACCACCGCGAATCCGCACCCGATCCGCGGCTCGGAGAGAGCCCTCTCGGCATCAGGCGAGCACCGGGCGATGCGTGGGCGGCCGACCCCGAGGGGACGCGGCCGGCGCCGCAGGGGCATGCAACGATTGCAGCCCTGCCCGGTCAGAACCCCTATGCGCCCGGCGCATGGTCGGACGCAAGCACTCAGATCGCGAAGTTGTTGACAGGACTTTCGTCCAACAGCGCGGTGCGGCCCGCGCTGCGTGGTCTCACTCGGCCGCGGCGGCCTGAACCGGGGTCTCGCCGATCTCCAGATTGGCGAGAAACTTCTCGGCCTCCAGCGCAGCCATGCAGCCCATGCCGGCCGCCGTGATCGCCTGCCGGTAGACGTCGTCGGTGACGTCGCCCGCCGCGAACACGCCCGGGATCTCGGTCTCGGTGGTGCCGGGCTTCACCGACAGGTAGCCGCCGTGGCGCATCGGCAGCTGGCCCTCGAAGATCGCCGTCGCGGGCTGGTGGCCGATCGCCACGAACACGCCATCGGCCGGTACCTCGCTGATCTCCCCCGTGCGCGGGTCCTTGAGCCGGAGGTGGGTGACCGTGGGGGCGGGCTTCTGGACGCCGCAGATCTCGGCGACCTCGCGGTGCCACAGCACCTCGACGTTGGGATGCTTGAACAGGCGCTCCTGCAGGATCCGCTCGGCCCGGAAGCTGTCCCGCCGGTGCACGACCGTGACCTTCCTGGCGATGTTGGCTAGGTAGAGCGCCTCCTCGACGGCGGTGTTGCCGCCGCCGACGACCACGACCTCCTTGCCGCGGAAGAAGAAGCCGTCGCAGGTCGCGCAGGCCGAGACGCCGCCGCCCTGAAACGCCGCCTCGGAGGGCAGGCCGAGCCACTTCGCCTGGGCGCCGGTGGCGATGATCAGCGCGTCGCAGGAATAGGTCTCGCCGGAATCCGCCTCGAGCCGGAACGGCCGCTGCTTCAGATCGACCGCGGTGATGTATTCGGAGACGATCTTGGTGCCGACATGCTCGGCCTGCAGCCGCATCTGCTCCATGAGCCAGGGGCCCTGGATCGCCTCGGCGAAGCCCGGATAATTCTCGACATCGGTGGTGATCATCAGCTGGCCGCCGGGCTGGAAGCCGGAGATCAGCAGCGGCTCGACCATCGCGCGAGCGGCGTAGATCGCCGCCGTGTAACCGGCCGGACCGGATCCGACGATCACGAGCTTGGCATGCGTGTGGGCCATCTCTCTCGTTCCCTTCAGGTCGGTCCGCTGGTCGCGGCCGCCGCACGGTGCGCGGCGTAAGCCTTGGCCAGCGCCTCGGCTATCACCGGGGTCGCGTCGATCGGCTTGTACGGCAGATCCACTAAGCGACCGGTGAACGGCCGCAGCGCGCCGGCGATCGCCAGGCCGGCGAACATCCGCCGATGCCGGATATAGGTGCGCGGCAGGTCGAACAGCAGGACCGGGGCGCCGGTCGCCACCGCCTCGCTCACCATGTTCGCCGAATCCGACGTGACCACGATTGCCTCGGCGAGCGCCAGCATGGCGACGTAGGGATTGTCGCCGGTGCCGTCCCAAAGGAAGCCCCCGGTCTCGGCGGTCAGCGTCTTGACCGCATCGCGCAGCGGGTTGGGCGTCCGGCGGGAGATCGTCACCATCAGCCGGCAGCCCTGGTCGATCAGGCTGCGCAGCTCGCCCACGAGGCGCTGCATGTCGGTCTTGCGGTAGCTCAGATGCCGGCTGTCGCCACCAACCAGCACCGCCACCCGCGGGCCGTCGAGGCTGGCGAGCCGCGGATCCGGATTGGCCCGGGCCGCGGCCAGTCGGGCCGCGGTGACGAGATGCGGCGCGGTCAGGGTCGTGAAGACGTTGGGGCCGCGCAGGTCGTCGTAATCCGGCACCCAGATGAAGTCGGCGCTGTCCGCCCCGGTCCGGGGATCCTTGAGGAAGGCCGTGAAAGTCCGGCCCTCGGTCGCGCGGCGCAGCGCCCGGAGATAGGGCACCGCCCGGCGGCCCGAGGCGATCAGAAGGTCGGGATAGGGCCCCGACAGGGCGCCGTTGCGGCGACGCGGGCTCTCGCGCGGGTCGATCGGCCCCCAGGGGGCGACCCAGCCGAACGGGCCGGCGGCCGGGACCTGGCGGATCTCGAACGGGACGCCGAGGGTCTCGGCGATGCCGACGCACTGGTTCTCGTCGCCGGCCTTGCCGTCGGTGATGATCCAGGCCCGGGCCTGGGACAGTTCGGGCGCGGGCGCGCGCCGCGTGGACGAGGGGGCGAGGGGGGCGGGCGTCGCCTCCGGCGCGTCGATGCTTCTCATCGGGAACGCCTTACACCGCGGGCCGAGCTTGGGCTAATCCCGCGGCAGGTCGCGGGCGAGCCACTGGGCGTAGATGTCGGCGATGACCGACAGCCGCCGCCGCTCGAAATCCGGCTCGTACCAGGCGCCGCCGTAGCTCGACGGCGTCGCGGTCATCTGCGGATGGCGCCCGAGCACCTGCCCGTCGCGCGCCACGAGGAGCGCCTCGCCCTCCAGATAATCGGTCTCGAGATTGCCGCCGCGGCCGCGCCGCGCGCCGCCGCCGACATAGGGGCGCAGCGACAGCGCCTTCACGACCACGACCAGCCGCGGCCCGCGCCCGCCGATTCGTTCGGCAAAGGTCTTGCGCAGGGCGGCGGTCAGGTCGGCGGCGAGCGCGTCGGCCTGACCGCCCGCGCCCGCCTCCCGCAGCGGCCGCACATCGACGCGGATATCGGAGAAGGCCGCGGTCGGCGGAAAATCGCCGGCCGCCACCGCGGAGGCCAGCCCGCAGAGCAGGAAGAGGCCGGCGAGCCAGCCGCGGGCGGACGCGATCATCGCGCTCAGCCGCCGTACTGGACGCCGACGACCTCGTAGGACTTGCCGCCGCCCGGCGTGGTGACCTCGACTGTGTCGCCGACGCCCTTGCCGATCAGGGCCCGGGCGATCGGCGACGTGATCGAGACGCGGCCCGCATGCACGTCGGCCTCGGGCTCGCCCACGATCTGGTAGGTCTTCTCCTCCTCGGTGTCCTCGTCCACGAGCTTCACGGTGGCGCCGAACTTGATCTTGTCGCCGGAGAGCTTCGACACGTCGATGATCTCGGCGCGCGCGATCATGCTCTCGAGCTCCATCACGCGCCCCTCGTTGTGGGACTGAGCCTCCTTGGCGGCGTGATACTCGGCGTTCTCGGAAAGGTCTCCGTGCGCGCGGGCCTCGGCGATCGCCGCGACGATGCGCTGGCGCTCCACCTGCTGGCGGTGCTTCAGCTCCTCCTCGAGAGCCGCAAATCCGCGTACCGTAATCGGAACCTTGTCTATCGTCATCGTCTCGCGCCACAATGAAGAGGCCCGGCCGAGAGTGTAGCACTCTCCCCGGGCCACGAAGTTAAGTCAGCGGGACCCTGAGGCTCAGGCCGCGAAGTATTCTTGCAAGGCGCGAACCTGGAGATCGCCTTCTAGATAGGCCTTGATCCCTTCGGCCGCGGCCATCGCGCCGGCTAGAGTGGTGTAATACGGCACCTTATGCAAGAGGGCCGCGCGCCGGAGCGAGCGCGAGTCGGACAGCGCGCCGGCGCCCTCCGTCGTATTCAGCACGAGCTGGATGTCGCCGTTCTTGATCGAGTCGACCACGTGCGGCCGGCCCTCGAGGACCTTGTTCACGCGCTCGGCCGGCACGCCGTTCTCGACCAGGAACTTCTGCGTCCCGCCGGTGGCCAGGATCGAGAAGCCGAGCTCCGAGAGGAGCTTCACGCTGGGCAGGATCCGGGCCTTGTCGGCATCCCGCACCGAGACGAACACCGTGCCGGAGCGCGGCACCTGCGTGCCCGAGCCGAGCTGGCTCTTGGCGAAGGCCACGCCGAAGCTGGCATCGAGCCCGATCACCTCGCCGGTGGAGCGCATCTCCGGCCCGAGCAGGACGTCGACGCCGGGGAAGCGGGCGAACGGGAACACCGCCTCCTTGACGGCGATATGGGCCAGCTCCTTGCGCTTGAGACCGAAGCTCGCGAGCTTCTCGCCGGCCATGACCCGGGCGGCGATCTTGGCGATCGGCTCGCCGATCACCTTGGCGACGAACGGCACCGTGCGGGAGGCGCGCGGGTTCACCTCCAGCACGTAGATGTCGCCATCCTTGATCGCGTACTGGACGTTCATCAGGCCGCCGACCTTGAGCGCCAGCGCCATCGCGGTGGTCTGGCGCTCCAGCTCTGCGATGGTCTCCGCCGAGAGCGAGCGCGGCGGTAGGGAGCAGGCGGAATCGCCCGAGTGGATCCCGGCCTCCTCGATGTGCTCCATGATGCCGGCGATGAACACGTCCTGCCCGTCGCAGACCGCGTCCACGTCGATCTCGACCGCGTCCGACAGGTAGCGGTCGAACAGCAGCGGGTTCTTGCCGAGCACCGTGTTGATCTGCCCGGTCTTGTCGTTCGGGTAGCGGGCGACGACGTCGGACGGGATCAGGCTCGGCAGGGTGCCGAGCAGGTAGTCGGCGAACTGGCTCTCGTCGCGGATGATCGCCATGGCGCGGCCGCCCAGGACGTAGCTCGGGCGCACCACGAAGGGCAGGCCGAGCTCGGAGGCGATGAGCCGGCTCTGCTCCACCGAATAGGCGATGCCGTTCTTCGGCTGCTTCATCCCGAGCTTGTCGAGGAGCCGCTTGAACTGGTCGCGATCCTCGGCGAGGTCGATGGCGTCCGGGGAGGTGCCGAGGATCGGCACGCCGGCCGCCTCCAGGGCCCGGGCGAGCTTCAGCGGCGTCTGGCCGCCGAACTGCACGATGACGCCGTGCAGGGTGCCGGCCTGCCGCTCGGTCTCGATGATCTCCAGCACGTCCTCGGCGGTCAACGGCTCGAAATAGAGCCGGTCCGACGTGTCGTAGTCGGTGGAGACCGTCTCGGGGTTGCAGTTGACCATGATGGTCTCGTAGCCGGCATCCGACAGCGCGAAGCAGGCGTGGCAGCAGCAATAGTCGAACTCGATGCCCTGGCCGATCCGGTTCGGGCCGCCGCCCAGGATGATGACCTTCTTGGCGTCGGTCGGCTGCGCCTCGTCCACCACCGTGCCGGCGAAGGGCGCCACGTAGGTCGAGTACATGTAGGCGGTCGGCGCCTTGAACTCGGCCGCGCAGGTATCGATGCGCTTGAAAACCGGGCGGACACCCAGCGCCCGGCGCTTCGCCCGGACGTCGGATTCCTCCATCTTCGCCAGGACGGCGAGGCGGGAATCCGAGAAGCCCGCGGCCTTGAGCTGGCGGAACGCCCCGGCGGTCCCCGGCAGGCCATGCGCCTTCACCCGGTTCTCCAGGTCGACGATCGCCTGGATCTGCTCCAGGAACCACGGATCGACCTTGCAGGAGGCGTGGACCTCCTCGTGGCTGACGCCGAGCCGCAGGGCCTGGGCGATCTTGAGCAGCCGGTCCGGCGTCGGCACGCCGAGCGCCGCCTTGATGGCGTTGTGGTCGTCGCCGCGGCCCAGCCCCTCGATCTCGATCTCATCGAGGCCGGTGAGCCCGGTCTCCAACGAGCGTAGGGCCTTCTGCAGCGATTCCGCGAAGCAGCGGCCGATCGCCATCGCCTCGCCTACCGACTTCATCGCGGTGGTCAGGGTCGGCTCGGCGCCGGGGAACTTCTCGAAGGCGAAGCGCGGGATCTTGGTGACGACGTAGTCGATCGTCGGCTCGAACGAGGCCGGGGTCGCGCCGCCGGTGATGTCGTTGGCGATCTCGTCAAGGGTGTAGCCCACCGCCAGCTTGGCCGCGACCTTGGCGATCGGGAAGCCGGTGGCCTTCGAGGCCAGCGCCGAGGAGCGCGAGACGCGCGGGTTCATCTCGATCACGATCATCCGCCCGTTCTCGGGGTTGATCGCGAACTGCACGTTGGAGCCACCGGTCTCGACGCCGATCTCGCGCAGCACCGCCAGGGATGCGTCGCGCATCACCTGGTATTCCTTGTCGGTGAGCGTCAGGGCCGGGGCGACGGTGATCGAGTCGCCGGTATGCACGCCCATCGGGTCGATGTTCTCGATGGAGCAGACGATGATGCAATTGTCCGCCTTATCGCGGACGACCTCCATCTCGTATTCCTTCCAGCCGAGCACGCTCTCCTCGATCAGGACCTCGTTGGTCGGGGAGGCGTCGATGCCGCGCTCGACGATGTCGAGGAATTCCTCGCGGTTGTAGGCGATGCCGCCGCCGGTGCCGCCCATGGTGAAGGAGGGGCGGATGATCGCCGGCAGGCCGACCTCGGCGAGGGCGATCAGGGCCTGGCCGAGCGCGTGCTCGCCGTAGCGCTTGCGCCGCTCGGATTCCCCGGACTGCCACTTGCGCTCGAAGGCGGCGACCGCCGCGGCGCGCGCCTGCGGCTCGGGATTGGCGGCCTCGATCTTGGCGATCTCGGCCAAAAACTTCTCCCGGTCGGCCTTCTTGGCCGCGGAGGCGTTGGCGAGCGCCGATTTCGGGGTGTCGAGCCCGATCTTGGTCATGGCGTCCCGGAACAGGCTCCGGTCCTCGGCCTTGTCGATGGCCTCGGCGGTGGCGCCGATCATCTGCACGCCGTACTTGGCCAGCACGCCCATCTTCTGCAGCGACAGGGCGCAGTTCAGCGCCGTCTGGCCGCCCATGGTCGGCAGGATCGCGTCCGGGCGCTCCTTCTCGATGATCTTGGCGACGATCTCCGGGGTGATCGGCTCGACATAGGTCGCGTCCGCCATGTCCGGATCGGTCATGATCGTCGCCGGGTTCGAGTTCACCAGGACGATCCGGTAGCCCTCCTCGCGGAGCGCCTTGCAGGCCTGGGTCCCGGAATAGTCGAACTCGCAGGCCTGCCCGATGATGATCGGTCCCGCACCGACGATGAGGATCGAGGAGATGTCGGTGCGCTTGGGCATTGGCGGCCTTTTCAGGCCAAGCGCGCCCGGTCGGGCACGGCTCGGATCGGCCTTGCTCCCGGACGCGCGTGGCGGGATTGTCGTTGAACGCCGCGTTTACACGGGCGATCCGCGCATTGGAAGGCCGTGCCCGATCGGCGGTTGCGCGGGGGATCGCGGAGGCGTCAGCGCACCGCGGCCCAGATTCAAAGAGTTCTGAAGTATTTGGACGAGTGCCCGCGGCATTGTCGAGTCCGGACCGGGGCCATAAAGCTCGTCCGATCGACGGGTCCGTCGATTATAACGATACCAATTCGAGATAGACGATGATCAGGGAAACGTTCAGCGCGGCGATGCTTCTGCTCGGCGCGACGGCAGGCGCCTATGCGACCGAAGTCTCCATCAAGACGCTCAACAGCGGCCCGGGCGGCATGATGGTCTTCGATCCGGCTTTCGTGAAGATCCAGCCCGGGGATACGGTCCGGTTCGTCCCGGCCGACAAGGGCCACAACGCCGAGCTCATCAAGGGGATGGCACCCGAGGGCACGCCGTCCTTCAAGACCGTAGTCGGCAAGGAGGAGACCGTGACCTTCGACAAGCCCGGCCTCTACGGCTTCAAGTGCTCGCCCCACTACATCATGGGAATGGTCGGCCTGATCGAGGTCGGCGACAAGCCGGACAACCTCGAGGCCGCCAAGGCGGTCCAGCACGGCAAGCTCGCCGCCAAGCGCTTCGAGCCGCTGTTCGAGAAGGTGCAGTAGGGATCCGGCGGGGGCGGCCCGCCGCCCTCGCTCAGAACCCGGCGTGCAGCGCGGCGAGCGCCCGGTCGATGGAGAGATAAAAGATCCCGAAGGCGACAACGGCCGCGGCCGCGAATTCTAGCGCGACGTTCGAGAGCGTCTGCGCCCGGCGCAGCATCTCCCGGCCGAAATACAGGGAGACCCAGGCGAAGGCGAGGACGGCCGGCATCGCGAACAGGTAGGAGACCGTGCTCTCGACCCGGTCGAGGCCGGCGGCCGGATCGATCAGGGCGCGGATGTTGCGCACCCAGGGAGCGTAGAGCGCGGCGTAGAGCGCGGTCGCCCAGGCGAGGCTGGCCGCGACACCGAGATGAAACGTGAAGGTACGGTGCAGGCGGGAGAAGTCGTCGCGTGCCTCGTCGATGGTCATCCGGCAATCCCCTCGGACAAAACCGCCATGCGCGGTCCGTCGATGGGACGGTTAAGCCGCCGGAATTCGCGGATTTTGTGACCCCGGCGCGGCCTCAATGGGACCGCGCCGAAGGTCTCTTGCCGCTCAGGCGTTCGCGGCCTTCTCGGGCTCGCCCGAGCGCATCAGCGTGACGAAGCGCTCGAACAGGTAGTGGCTGTCGCGCGGGCCCGGCGAGGCTTCCGGGTGGTGCTGCACCGAGAAGGCGGGCCGGTCGGTGAGCGTCAGGCCGCAATTCGACCCGTCGAACAGCGAGACATGGGTCTCGACCGCGCTGGCGGGCAGGCTCGCGGGATCCACCGCGAAGCCGTGATTCATCGACACGATCTCGACCTTGCCGGTGGTCTTGTCCTTCACCGGGTGATTCGCGCCGTGATGGCCCTGGCCCATCTTCACGGTGCGGCCGCCGAGCGCGAGGCCCATGAGCTGATGGCCGAGGCAGATGCCGAAGGTCGGCACCTTCTCGTCGAGCAGCTTGCGGATCACCGGGACGGCGTAGGCACCGGTCGCCGCGGGGTCTCCCGGGCCGTTGGATAGGAACACGCCGTCGGGCTTCAGCGCCAGGATCTCCTCGGCGCTGGTGGTGGCCGGGACCACGGTGACGTCGCAGCCGGCCTGGGCGAGCAGCCGCAGGATGTTGCGCTTCACGCCGTAATCGATCGCCACGACCTTCAGGCCCTCGCCGGGCGCGCGCTTGCCGTAGCCGTCGCCGAGCGCCCAGACCGTCTCCGACCATTCCGTGGTCGCGCGGCTGGTCACCGGCGGCACGAGGTCGAGCCCCTCCATGGGGGCCAGGGCGGCGGCCCGGGCCTTCAGGGCCTCGCGGTCGAACCGGCCCTCGGGATCGTTGGCGATCACGGCGTTGGGCATGCCGTTGTCGCGGATGCGCGCGGTGAGCGCCCGCGTGTCGATCCCGGTGATGCCGACGATGCCGCGGGCATCGAGCCAGCCGTCGAGATGCGACGAGGAGCGCCAGCTCGACGGCTTGGTCACCGCCGAGGCGATGACGGTGCCGCGCACGCCGGAGGCCGGGGCCGCCTCGAGGCTCTCCAAATCCTCGTCGTTGGTGCCGACATTGCCGATATGCGGGAAGGTGAAGGTGACGATCTGCCCGGCATAGGACGGGTCGGTCAGGATCTCCTGGTAGCCGGTCATCGCCGTGTTGAAGCAGACCTCGCCGTCGGCGATTCCCGTCCGGCCGATGCCGAAGCCTTCGAGGATGGTCCCGTCCGCCAGAACCAGCAGGGCCGTCGCCACGGGCTCGGCCCAGGGCTCGGGGGCGGAGGGGCCGGAGGCCTGCGCGGCGGCGTCTTGCAGCATCGGGTCGGTCTCGCTTATGTGCGGCCGAAGGCAGGCACCGCGTTGCGGCGCGCTCGGCTGGCGGCATGATCGTGTGCGGCGCTCTTAGCGAGCGGCCCGCGATGGGGTCAATGTGGCCCTGTGGCCGAAGCCGCTCAACACCCGCAAACTGCAGGCCAGCCCCCCGTTTCTCCCGTCGGAAGGTTTATCGAGATGCTGCGCGCCCGCCTCACCACCGAGATGAAGGAGGCCATGAAGGCCGGCGACAAGGACAAGCTCGCCACCGTGCGGATGATCCAGGCCGCCCTGAAGGACAAGGATATCGAGGCCCGCGGCCTCGGCAAGGAGCCGGCCTCCGACGAGGAGATCCTGTCGCTCCTTCAGAAGATGATCAAGCAGCGCACGGAATCCGCCTCTGTCTACGAGCAGGGCGGACGCCCGGAGCTCGCCGCCAACGAGCGCGCCGAGATCGCGATCATCGAGGCGTTCCTGCCCAAGCAAATGGACGAGGCGGAGATGAAGGCGGCGGTCGACGCCGCGATCCTCGAGACCGGCGCCGCCGGCCAGAAGGACATGGGCAAGGTCATCGCCGCCCTGAAGGGCACCTTCGCGGGCCGGATGGATTTCGGCAAGGCGAGCGGGCTGGTGAAGGCGGCGCTGGCGGCCAAGGGCTGAGGCCCGGACCTCCGGCTCTCCCCGCAATCCCCCGCCCGATCGCGCCATCGATCGACCGGGCGGGACTCGGGCACACCCGTCGCGCTATATCCAGCGGTCAAGCAATCGACCCGCAGGCCCCGTGCGCTATCCACCCCACATCCTGGAAGAGATCCGCGCCCGGCTGCCGGCCTCCTCCGTGGTCGGGCGGCGGGTGCAGCTCAAGAAGGCCGGCCGGGAATGGCGCGGCCTGTCGCCGTTCAACGCCGAGAAGACGCCGTCCTTCTACGTGAACGACCAGAAGCAGTTCTATCACTGCTTCTCCTCGTCCAAGCACGGCGACATCTTCACCTTCCTGATGGAGACCGAGGGGCTGAGCTTCCCCGAAGCGGTCGAGCGGCTGGCGAGCGAGGCCGGCGTCAGCCTGCCGGCGCCCACGGAGGACAACCGCGCCACCGAGCAGAAGCGCGCCGGCGCCATCGAGGTCATGGAGATGGCCGCCCGGTGGTTCGAGGAGCGGCTGCGCTCGGGGCAGGGCAGCGAGGCCCGCGCCTATCTCGAACGCCGGGGGCTCAAGGACGAGACGCAGCGGGCCTTCCGGCTCGGCTACGCGCCGAACGAGCGCTACGCCCTGCGCGATCATCTGGCCGGGCAGGGGGTCGACAAGGCGCTGATGGTCGAGCTCGGGCTCCTCGCCGGCGGCGAGGATGTCTCGATTCCGTACGATTATTTTCGCGACCGGGTGATGTTCCCGATCACCGACACGCGCGGCCGGGTCGTCGCCTTCGGGGGGCGGGCGCTCTCCAAGGAGGTCCGCGCCAAGTACCTGAACTCCCCCGAGACGCCGCTCTTCCACAAGGGCCGGACGCTCTACAACCTGCACGGCGCCCGCAAGGCGGCGCACGAGCGCGGCTCGATCATCGCGGTCGAGGGCTATGTCGACGTCATCGCCATGACGCTGGCCGGCCATCCCGAGACCGTGGCGCCCCTCGGCACCGCCCTCACCGAGGAGCAGCTCGCCCTGCTCTGGCGCCATGCCGACGAGCCGATCCTGTGCTTCGACGGCGACAAGGCCGGCCAGCGGGCGGCCTTCCGCGCCCTCGACATCGCGCTGCCGGCCCTCGAACCCGGCCGGTCCCTGCGGATCGCCTTGCTGCCCGGCGGCCAGGACCCCGACGACCTCCTGCGCTCGGGCGGGCCGGGCGCGATCGACCAGGTGCTGCAAGCCGCGCTGCCCCTGTCGGAACTGCTCTGGCGCCGGGCGCTCGAATCCGGCCCGGTCGATACGCCGGAGCGGCGGGCGGGGCTCACCCAGACGCTGCGCGCCACCGTCGCCACGATCCGCGACGAGACGGTGAAGCGCTATTATCGCGACGACATCGAGGAGCGGCTGCGGAGCCTGTCGCCCCGCGGCGCGCGTGCGGCCGGGCCCGGGCCGGGTCCGAAGGGGCAGGGCCGTCGCTTCACCCGTCCGGGCGAGCCGGTCTCGCCGCGCATCACCGGCAGCCCCAGCGCCTCGATGACCGCTTCGGCGGGCTTCTCCGGGGCGGCGCCGGTGCGCGAGGCGGTGATCGCCGGCACGCTGCTGGTCCACCCCGAAATGCTGGCCGAGTTCGGCGACGAGGTCGCGGAACTCGACTTCGAGGATCCCGACGCCCGGGCGCTCCTGTCGGTCCTGGTCGCTTGTGCCGCAGAGGACGGACAAACGAACGCCGACCTGTTGCAAAGCCGCATCACACGGGCCGGTCTCGGAGAGGCGGCGGAGCGGATTCTCGCGCTCGCCCGCTCGCGCGACCGCATTACGCTGTCTCCGCACGCCGATCCGCAGCAGCGCGGGGACGCTCTCAGACAGGCGATGATCTTGCACCGGCAGGCAGGAGCGCTACATAGCGAACTTCGCGAAGCACGGCAGGCGTTTGAGGACGATCCGACCGATGCCGGGTGGGCATGGCTCTGCGAAGTCAAGGCGAGGCTGGAGACCGTCATCGCCGCCGAGGCTGAAGCCGACAAGCCGGTGTCGAACGACTCGACCGCCGCATGACGGCTGTGCGATGGCGGTGGCGACGGGCAGAGCCGCGCCATAGTTAACATTCGGTCAAGCCTCGGGCTTGCATACGGAACCCGACGACCCAAGGCGTCCGGAGCAATCCGGAGCCACTCGCAAGTATCGCGGCGCCGACGGCGTGGAGCGGCCTTCTACAGGCCTCCGCAGCGCGCCGCATCCGAAACAATAGGCTGATCATGGCGACGAAGGCAACGGAACGGGACGAGACGGACGCTGCCCCCGAGCAGCAGACCGACGGGCCGCTCCTCGACCTGACGGATGCTTCGGTCAAGCGGATGGTCAAGCTCGCCAAGAAGCGCGGCTACGTGACCTACGAAGAGGTCAACGAGGTCCTGCCCGAGGGCCAATCCGACCCCGACCAGCTCGAGGACGTGCTGTCGCAGCTGTCCGAGATGGGCATCAACGTGGTCGAGGCGGAGGAGACCGACGAGGCGGCCGCCGGCGAGAAGACCGCCAACGGCGCCGACGGCGAAGAGGAAGAGGCCGAGGGCGGCGAGGTGGCCGAGGTCGCGCCGACGCGCGCCGTCGCGGTCACCACGACCACCAAGGAGCCGACCGACCGGACCGACGATCCGGTGCGGATGTACCTGCGCGAGATGGGCTCGGTGGAGCTCCTGTCCCGCGAGGGCGAGATCGCGATCGCCAAGCGCATCGAGGCCGGCCGCGAGGCGATGATCGCGGGCCTGTGCGAGAGCCCGCTGACCTTCCAGGCGATCATCATCTGGCGGGACGAGCTCGTGGAGGGCAAGGTCCTCCTGCGCGACATCATCGATCTCGAGGCGACCTATGCCGGCCCGGACGGCAAGAACGCCCCGCAGATCGCCGAGGGCGAGGGCGAGGAAGGTGCCGAGGACGGCGAGCCGCCGGCGCCCCCGGAGGGCGGCGACGACGAGGACGACCTCGAGAACAACGTCTCGCTCGCCGCGATGGAAGCCGAGATCAAGCCGCGGGTCCTCGAGACCTTCGACGCGATCGCCGCGAATTACCGCAAGCTGCGCAAGTTCCAGACCGAGGGCGCCGAGCGCAAGGCCGCCGGCGAGAAGAACAGCCCGGCCCAGGACCAGAAGCAGATCGAGCTGAAGGACAGCGTCGTCGCCGACGTGAAGTCGCTGTCGCTCAACAACAACCGCATCGAGGCGCTGGTCGGCCAGCTCTACTCGATCAACAAGCAGCTGATTGGCCATGAGGGCCGGCTGATGCGCTATGCCGAGAGCCACGGCGTGGCCCGCGACGAGTTCCTGCGCCATTACCAGGGCTACGAGCTCGATCCGAACTGGATGGAGCGCGTCGGCACCCTGGGCGGCAAGGGCTGGAAGAACCTGGTCGAGCGCGGCTCGAAGCAGGTGTCGGAGCTGCGCGCCCAGATCCTCGACCTCGCCTCCGAGACCGGCCTGGAGATCGGCGAGTACCGCCGCATCGTCAACATGGTCCAGAAGGGCGAGCGCGAGGCCCGGCAGGCCAAGAAGGAGATGATCGAGGCGAACCTGCGCCTCGTGATCTCGATCGCCAAGAAGTACACGAACCGCGGCCTGCAGTTCCTGGACCTGATCCAGGAGGGCAACATCGGCCTGATGAAGGCGGTCGACAAGTTCGAGTACCGGCGCGGCTACAAGTTCTCGACCTACGCCACCTGGTGGATCCGGCAGGCGATCACCCGCTCGATCGCCGACCAGGCCCGCACGATCCGCATCCCGGTGCACATGATCGAGACGATCAACAAGATCGTCCGGACCTCGCGCCAGATGCTGCACGAGATCGGCCGCGAGCCGACCCCGGAGGAATTGGCCGAGAAGCTGGCCATGCCGCTGGAGAAGGTCCGCAAGGTTTTGAAGATCGCCAAGGAGCCGATCTCCCTCGAGACGCCCATCGGCGACGAGGAGGACAGCCACCTTGGCGACTTCATCGAGGACAAGAACGTCGTCCTGCCGATCGACGCGGCGATCCAATCGAACCTGCGCGAGACCACGACCCGCGTCCTGGCGTCGTTGACCCCGCGCGAGGAGCGTGTCCTGCGCATGCGCTTCGGTATCGGGATGAACACCGACCACACCCTCGAGGAGGTCGGCCAGCAATTCTCGGTGACCCGCGAGCGCATCCGGCAGATCGAGGCCAAGGCCCTGCGCAAGCTGAAGCACCCGTCGCGCAGCCGGAAGCTCCGGAGCTTCCTGGACAACTGAGCCCCCGTCGCGGCCCCCGCGGCGCCTCTCCCTACGACCGCGCAGCCACGGGGTTGCGCGGCATCCACAGTGGCGCCATGCTCGAACGCCGCCCGCCAACGCCCGGATTGCCGACGGCCTTCGCGGACGGGTCCGAGGCCGACGACGTGCCCTTCGGCGCGCTCCAGCCCTCCGTGGGCATCCGCGACTGGCTGCTGGGCGAAGGCGCCCGGCTGCAGAAGGCCGAGGACATGCTCTCGGGCCTTGCCGAGCGGCTGATCGCCATCGGCGTGCCGGTGGACCGGGCCTCCACGGCGATCGATACCTTGCACTCGGAATATGCCGGGGTCGGGCGGGTCTGGACCCGGGACGGCGGCACCAGCGTGCGCCTGTTCCCGCACGGCGGCCGCTCCCAGGAGGCCTATCTCAACAGCCCGTTCCACACGGTCCACGAGACCGGCGAATGGCTGATCCTCAACGTCGCCGAGACCCCCGACGACGCCTTCGCGATCATCCCGGACCTGAAGGCCGGCGGCTACACCCATTACGTCGTCGCGCCGCTCTTCTTTACCAACGGCACCAAGAACGGCATCACCTTCGCCACCAAGGCGCCGGAAGGGTTCGGCGACGACGACATCGCGATCATGCGCTTCGTCATGCCGGCGCTCGCCGCCGTGGTGGAGATGCGCGTCCTCAACAAGCAGCTGGACCATGTCCTGCGGCTCTATGTCGGCGACGAGCCGCACCGGGCGATCCTGGCCGGCGATATCCGCCGCGGGCAGGTGACGCGGATCCGCTCGGCGATCCTGTTCGCCGACATGCGCGACTACACCCGCACCTCCGCCGACATGACCCCGGAGGAGGCGGTGGGGCTGCTCAACGTGTTCTTCGACTGCCTCGTGCCGCCGATCGAGCGTGAGGGCGGCGAGGTCCTGAAATATCTGGGCGACGGCCTGCTGGCGATCTTCCGGGAATCCGGCGACGATCTCGGGGGCGCCGCCAAGGGCGCGCTCACCGCGGCCCAGAACGCTTTGGCCGCCCTCGACGAGGCCAACGCCCTCCACCAATTCTCGGTGCCGGTGGCGGCGGGAATCGCGCTGCACCACGGCGAGGCCGCCTACGGCAATGTCGGCTCCGGCTCGCGGCTCGACTTCACGGTGATCGGCCGGGACGTGAATCTCGCGAGCCGGCTCGCCCAGCTCAACCGCCTCCTGGGCGAGCCGCTTCTGATGTCGAAGCCGTTCGTGGATTTCCTCTGGGGCGATCCGGTGCCGCTCGGCGAGCACGTGCTGGACGGCTTCCGCGAGCCCATGGCGGTGTTCCGGCCGAAATTCCTGCGGCCGCGCGCGCCGAGCTAGGGGCTCCGCGCGAAACCCCGAACCATTGCGATTTGCCCAATCGCAAAGGCGTTCAGAGCATCCTGTTAGACGCCTACAGCACCACGCCCGATCGCGACGGCGCTGTAGGTTTCTTAGCTGAACCCCGGATCAGCATCACGCTGAAAGGTTTTACGCGTTCAGATTTGCCAGGCCGGAATAACCTCAGCGCTGTAGGAAGGTTGCCAGGAACCCCAAACCGGATCGACCATCTTGGTGAGCGCCTTGCGCGCCAAATCTGCGGTGCGCGAGAGCACATTCCCGGGAACCTCTCTCTCGCCAAGAATATCAAAACATACAGACAGGCAAACACGATATTCGCCTACGTGATAGGCACAGATGGAAAACTCTTCCCTCAATCCGTAGGTATAGATCCACGGAATGATAGCGATACCTTCGCAAGGAATTTCTGGCGAAAGCCCACTGTCGCCGTATTGAAAGCCGACCGCATATTCCTTATTGCGATTGCAGATCTGGATAGCACCGTGGCGAGCTTCAGCCCGAGTCGGGCAGGTGCGTATCGCGCGATCGTATAGCGACAATACCTTATGCACGGGTTCATCCAACTGCTCGGTCAGCCGGGCTGCGTTGAGCAAACTCACATATATTTCTTCGTCCCAGTGCCCGAGATCCGCCCGCTGTAGATATAACTCAAGAGCCTTACGGTCTTCGCCGATATCGCGATAAGATCGCGCGAGATAAAATGTGTATCTCGCGATCATGAACGGATCTTTCTCAACGGACAAGGCCTTTTCGAGCGCCGCCAGATCCCGTTGCTCGGCCATGCCGTCGCGGTGACGCCCCCCGTCGACACCGCGACGCACCGACAATGGTAACGTTGGCGTATCGAGATTTCCCGGACACTCCAGAAATTCGTGAACAACACCACGATAACGCCAGCTGAGCCTATTATTGACAAGCTGGACACGCCAATATTTTGTGTGCGCATCCAATATTGTCAACATGTACCCGGCCTCGGTTAGCTTCGGCATGACGAAGCCGTCCGGGACGATTAACTGATCATCGGCGTCGATGATCAGAGAATACGCTCCGCGCGGGCGCGCGAGCTTCAACGCCTCGTTCCGGTTGAAGGCGAAGTCAACCCAGGGTTGCTCGACGAGCGTACCTGGGATGCCAGCCAAGGCTGCGCGGATGACATCTTGGGTCCCATCTGTCGATCCGGTATCGACGATGACCCAATGATCAATAATGGATCTTACCGAATCGAGACACCTCTGTATAACTTGAGCCTCATCCTTGACGATCATCGATAGACAGATCGTCTGCCCGAAACTATTCATGTCGACGTATCCGTTCTGACACGCATTCGCTACGCAATGCGTCCTGCAGCGCTCGCCAATAAGCGAGAATCTCACAGCTTCAAAATGATTGCACTCTCGGACCAAGCAATTTTTGGCAATCGAAGCCATTCGCTAGAACTAACATTTGTGACTTTTACGAAAACAATCAAGCCATTAAGACATATTTAACCGAGATAAATCGCACCCGAAATAATTTGTTTTGGCAATAATAATATGGAGCACATACGTCGCACATGGTGCCGACGAGGCATGCGGAATGATCGGAGCACGCCCGCATCCAACTCATCCGGAGGCAAGGCAGTCAAAGGTTCGTCCACCGACTAATGTTGCTCGGTCGCGACAACGAGCATCGAACTGCCGAACAGCGGCAAAAGTTTTGGCTAAAGCACACACGGCTGGAACGGGCGAATAGACCCCGTTCGATGTGATCATCCGGGCAGTAACAGCCTCCGCCGCTACCGCCTCCATAAGCTCGGCCACCCTCGCAGGGGTTGACCGATGGCGCGTCCGACACCAAATCAGAGGCCGTTCCAGGGAGATCCCCGGCAAGGGGCTGAGAAACCGCTGGCACGTCCACCCGGACCTGCGGCGCGGAAATCCTTTGAACCTGATCCGGCTCATACCGGCGTAGGGATTGGACCGCGGCCGCCCGACAGGCAGGCCACAGCTTCGTACCGAAGCAGACGGCCCGATCTTCGCGACGGAATTCCGCGGAGATGACTTTGGCCTATGACCGCCCCGTTTCACCGATCGGACGCCGCCGTAGCTCGGCCGGCCTGGCCGCGCAGGAAACCCTGCCCGCGCGGGCCGATGTCGCCATCGTCGGCGGCGGGCTGATCGGCCTGTCGATCGCGTGGCGGCTCGCCCGGGCGGGCCGCGCGGTGGTCGTGGTCGAGCGCGACACGATCGGGGCCGGCGCGAGCCTGGCCGCCACCGGCATGCTCGCCCCGGCCGCCGAGCACGAGCCCGGCTCGGATCCACTTCTGCCGCTCGCCCTCGAATCGCTGCGGCTCTGGCCGGCTTTCCGCGACGCGCTGGAGGCGGAGACCGGACTGCCGATCGACTATCGGCCGGACGGGACCGTCGTGGTCGCCATCGGCCGCGACGAGGTCGAGCGCCTACGCTTCCGCTACGATCTGCAGCGCCGGTCCGGGCTCGACGCCCAGTGGCTGCCGGGCACAGAGGTACGCCGCCTGGAGCCGGGCTTGCGCCCCTCCGTCACTGCCGGCGTCCATTGCCCGCTGGATCACCAGGTCGATCCGCGTCTCGTCATGGCGACGCTGGCCGAGGCCTGCCGGCGCGCCGGCGTGATCCTGGTGGAGCGCACAGCCGTCACCGGGCTCGACTGGTCCGGCGGGGCGGTCACCGGTCTCCGCGCGGGCGATCAGGGCGTGGCGGCCGGCACGGTCGTCCTCGCTTCGGGCGCCTGGAGCGGGGCGGGCGGCCTGCTGCCCGAGAGCCTCGCCCTGCCGGTGCGTCCGCTCAAGGGCCAGTCGCTGGCCCTGCGCACCAATGCCCGCACCGGGACGCTCAGTCGGATGATCTGGACCGAGCAGGTCCACATGGCGCCGAAGAGCGACGGCCAGCTCATCGTCGGCGCGACCGTGGAGGATTGCGGCTTCCGTCCGGGCGTCACCGCCGGCGGCCTCTACGCGCTGCTCGAGGGCGCCCGCCGGGTCCTGCCGGGCATCGAGGAGATGGAGGTCGAGGCCGTGTGGAGCGGCTACCGCCCCACCTCGGACGACGATGCGCCGATCATCGACACCCTCGCGCCGGGCCTGGTGGCCGCCACCGGCCATCACCGCAACGGCTACCTGCTCGCTCCGGTCACCGCCGATGCGGTGGCCGAACTCGTCACGCGGGGCGCGCTGCCGGAGATCGCCAGACCGTTCACCCGGGCGCGCTTCGACCAACCCGAACCCAGGAGGGCCTCGGCATGAAGCTTCTGGTGAACGGAGAACCGCGGGATCTCGCGGTCGAGACCGTCGCGGCCCTGTTCCGGGCCGAGGCCGAGGAGATCGGCATCGAGAGCCCGCAGGGCGTCGCCATCGCGCTGAACGGGCGCGTGCTGCGCCGCCGGGACTGGGACGAGACGCCGGTCACCGAGGGCGACCGCGTTGAGATCGTCCGCGCCATGCAGGGAGGTTGATCATGGACCAGAATGTCACGCCGCTGCGCGCCGAGGCCGAGGCGGATCGCTTCACCGTCGCGGGCGTCGAGTTGGCGTCCCGGCTGTTCATCGGCACCGCCGGCTACCCGACCCAGGCGATCATGCGCGACGCCGTCGCGGTCTCCGGGGCCGAGGTGGTGACCGCCTCGATCCGCCGGGTCTCGCTCCAGGGCCACGGCTCCGACACGGTGCGCATCCTCAAGGGCAAGCGCTTCCTGCCCAACACCGCCGGCTGCGAGACGGCCCGCGACGCGATCATGACCGCCGAGCTCGCCCGCGAGGCGCTCGACACCAACTGGATCAAGGTGGAGGTGATCGGCGATCGCGAGACCCTCTACCCGGACGTGGCCGAGCTGATCGAGGCCTGCCGCCACCTCGTGGACGAAGGCTTCGTGGTGCTGCCCTATTGCAACGACGATCCGGTGGTCTGCCAGCGCCTGGAGGATCTCGGTTGCGCCGCGATCATGCCGATGGGCTCGCTGATCGGCTCCGGCATGGGGGTGGCCAACCCAGCCAATATCGAGCTGATCTGCCGCCGGGCCGGGGTGCCGGTGATCGTCGATGCCGGCATCGGCACGGCTTCCGACGCGGTGATCGCCATGGAGCTGGGCGCGGCCGCCTGCCTGATCAACACCGCGATCGCCAAGGCCGACGACCCGGTCCGGATGGCCCGCGCCATGGGCCGGGCCGTCGAGGCCGGACGCGACGCCTATCTTGCCGGCCGGATCCCGCGCCGGGGCAGGGCCGACCCGTCGAGCCCGCAGCTCGGCCTCGTCGGCTCGTGAGGAGCTTGCCGTCGCCGCTCCTGGCGGTGACGGACCGGCGGGGGCTGTCCCGTCCGCTGATGGAGACCGTGCAGGCGCTGCTCGACGGCGGCGTGCGCTGGGTCTGGTTCCGCGACCGTGATCTCGAGCCGGAGGCGCGCCGCGCGCTCGGCGCCGACGTAGCTGGCCGGATCCGCGCGGCGGGCGCATTCCTCACGGTCGGCGGCGATGTCGCGCTGGCCCGGGCTCTCGGTGCCGATGGGGTGCATCTCGGCGGTGGGACCGGTCCGGACATGGTCGCGTCCGCCCGCGCGGCGCTCGGGCCAGACGCCCTGATCGGCGTCTCGGCCCATGCACCCGTCGAGGTCGAGGCCGCCGCACTTGCCGGCGCCGACTACGTCACCCTGAGCCCGATCTATCCCACCGCCAGCAAGCCCGGCTACGGCCCGGCCCTGGGCCCGGACGGCATCGCGGCGGCCTGCCGCGCCGGCTTGCCGGTGGTCGCGCTCGGCGGCATCACGCCGGATCGGATCCCGGAATGCCGGGATGCCGGGGCGGCCGGCATCGCCGTGATGGGCGGGCTCATGCGTGCGCCCGACCCCGCCGCCGCCGCCCGGGCCTTCCTCGCCCCCTGGGCTGGGTAAGCGGCCCCCCCGCGTCGTTCTCGAGCGCTGAGCACGATCCTGCCCTGGGAGCCCGCGCCCTGCGTCGCCGCGATCGGCCCGCGGGGCGGATGAGGTGCCGACCCGACACGGGCGCAGGTCGTCAGCCGCAGCAAACTATGTCTCAATCCGCCCCCGATTCGGAGGGTGGCGTTGCGCGCAGACCGTTCGTCCTTTGGCTGGCGCTGGCTCGGCCGTTCCCTCGCATTGCGCCGGGGCCAGGTGGCCCGGCTGCTCCTCGCCATCGCGGCGGGCTACGGCGTCGGGTTGGTCTTCCCGGTCGCCACACAGCGGATCGTCGACGCGATCGTGGCCGGGCGGGCCGACCTGCCCCTGCTCGGACTGGCCGTGCTCGCCCTCCTGTCGATCGGCGCGGAGGTCGCGCTCACCGCGTTCCGGGGTCGCCCGATCATTGACCTGGCGGTCCATCTCGACCGCCGGATGTCGCGCCGGGTCTTCGCCCATCTCCTGCGCGTGCGGATCGACGGGGCGAACTTCAAATCCGGCGAGGTGCTGAACCATTTCCAGCAGGTCACGAAGATCCGGGACTTCGTCCTGCATCAGATCCCGAATTCGGTGATCGATGCCGGCGGCGCGCTCGTCGCGTTCGGCCTCGTGTTCTACTACGACCTGGCCGTCGGCCTGGCGCTGGCCGCGGCGGCGCCGGTGATCGTCGTGATCGCCAGCAACCAGATCAGCGGCATCTGGAAATCCGCGAAAGCCTACTACCAGGCGGTCAGCGTCCGCGACGGCACGCTGGCAGAGACCGTGAACGGCCTGCCCACCGTGAAGGCGCTCGCCCTGGAAGGGCCGCGCATGCGCCGCTGGAACGCGGTCATCGACAGCGTCCTCGGCGAGCTCAGCGCCGTGATGGACCTCCAGCGCCGCTACGGGCTGCGGTCCCAGGCGGTGTCCCGGGCCGTGACGCTGCTGGTGATCGGCGTCGGCTGCTGGCGCATCTATGGCGGCCATCTGACCGTCGGCGAGTTCCTGGCGATCCAGGTCGTCTCGGCCCGGATCACCGGCCCGCTCCTGAGCAGCGCGGACATCCTGCGCATGCCCCAGGAGGTGAACGTCGCGATCCGGGAGATCGGCAGCTTCCTCGACCTGCCCCGCGAGCGGGCGAGCCGCCATCCGCCCCTGCGCCGCCTCGGCCGAGGCGGCATCCGGCTCGATGGCGTGTCGCTGACCTATTCGGGTACGGCACGGCCGGCCCTGCAGGATCTCAGCACGGTGCTGCCGGAGCGGGGCATCGTCGCCATCGTCGGGCGCAACGGCTCGGGCAAGTCGACCCTGCTGCGCATCCTGCTCGGCCTGCAGCGCGACTATAGCGGCCGCGTGGAGATCGGCGGCGCGGACCTGCGCGATTACGATCCCCGCTGGCTGCGCGGCCGGATCGGCACCGTGGATCAGGATACGATGCTGTTCTCCGGGAGCCTGCGCGAGAATCTCGCCGGGCAGCGTCCCGACGCGACGGCGATCGACGCGGCGCTGCGCTTCGCCGGATTGGGGGCGCTGGTCGAGACCCTGCCCCAAGGCCTCGACACCGCGCTCGGGGAGGGCGGCCGGACCCTGTCCGGCGGCCAGCGCCAGCGCCTGTCCATCGCCCGGGCGGTGGTCCGCAACCCGCCGGTCGCACTCCTCGACGAGCCGACCGCCTTCCTGGATCCGGAGGCCGCGCTGGCGCTGGAGCGGAACCTCACGGCCTGGGGCCGCGACCGGTTGCTGATCCTGGTCACGCACCACCTCGCGGCCGCCCGCCAGGCCGACCGGATCCTGATCCTCGACGGCGGCCGGCTGCTCGGCGACGGCCGCCACGACGATCTGCTGCGCGAGGTGCCGCTCTATGCGGCGCTCTGGGAGGATTACACCCGCTCGATGGCCCAGCCCGCCGGGCGGGAGGCCGAAGCGGTGACCTGACCTTACGGCGCAGCGGGGCCGTAGGGCGGGCGCGGGATCGCCCGGTGCGCGGCCCGGAGCGCCGCCGACCAGCGCTCGCGCAGATCGTGGAAATAACCCTCGCCGGCCTCGATCCGGTGGTTCACCTCGAGGACGAGGGCGTTCCGCCGGGCCACGGCGATGTCGATCGGCAGGCCGACGCCGAGATTCGACCGCATGGTCGAATCCATCGAGACGAGGCTCACCTTCAGGGCGTCGTAGAGGTCGCTCTCGAACTTCACCGCCCGGTCGAGGATCGGCTTGCCGTATTTGTGCTCGCCGATCTGGAGGAACGGCGCATCGGTGCTGCACTCGATGAAGTTGCCGGCCGAGTAGATCAGGAACAGCCGCATGGCCTCGCCGGCGATCTGGCCGCCGAACAGGAGCGAGATCGAGAACCGGATGCTGGCCGCCTCGAACCCGTCCTTCTCGATCGCCCGGACCCGCCGGATGGCGCGGCCGATGAGCTGCGCCGCCTGGAACATGGTCGGCGCCTCGATCAGCTTCTGGGCCGGCTCGCCGTCCTCGCCGGGCACGCCTTCCTGCAGAAGGCTCAGGACCGATTGGGTGATCGACAGGTTGCCGGCCGAGGCCAGCATCATGACCCGCTCGCCCGGCACGTTGAAATGGTGGAGCTTCCGGTAGGTCGAGATGTCGTCGAGCCCCGCATTGGTGCGGGTGTCGGCGACCATCACGAGCCCTTCCTCGACGAGGACACCGACGCAGTAGGTCATGGATCTCGGGCTCTCGCGGGGGCTTCCGGCTGGCATGCGGCCGGCGGCCCGACTTCAGGGAATCAGGCAGGGAATCAGGATTGCGTGGCGTCCCTGCCTTGCTCGACGCGGAGCTTGACGTCCAGGGTCTCGGTCCCGCCGCCGGTGCGGCTCCCGCGGATCGGGGCGGCGCCGAGATAGTCCAGCCCGGTGGCGACGCGGATATAGCCGTCGGACGGGGCGTTCTCGTAGCAGGCATCGAACGCGACCCAGCCGAGATTCGGCACCAGGGCCTCGGCCCAGCCGTGCGGCGCCTCGACATCGGCCTCGCCGTCGTCGCGGGCGCGATAGCCCGCCACGTAGCGCGCCGGGATGCCGAGATGCCGGGCGGCGGCGATGAACACGTGGGTCAGATCCTGGCAGATGCCCTTGCCGGCGGCGAAGGCCTTCCCGGACGGCACGCCGTTGACGGCCGGTCCGGGCTCGTAGGCCACCGCCTGGGGAACCGCGGCGCGCAGGCGGTGCAGCACGGCGAGGGGCGTGCCGTCACCGTCGGTGGCGACCCGCTCGGCGAAGATCTGGAGTTCCGGGGTCGTCGTGCAGAGATCCGTATCGCGCAGGTAGAACTCGTCCGGCAGACGCTCGACCGTGCCGCGGATCACCCCGTGGGTGTCCTCGGTATCGACCGCGCCGGTGACCCGGATGGTCAGCGCGTCCGCCGGCGCGTCCGGGGTGAACCAGTGGACGATGTTGCCGAACCCGTCCTCCCGGGCGGTGAGCCGCCCGTCGATGGAGGTATCGATCCGCCAGCTGCGGACATATTGCCCGTCATGGTCCCGGGGCGTCAGGCGCATGACCTGCACCAGACCGCGGGCCGGCTGCTCGTAGGTGTAGATGGTCTCGTGGACCACGCGGATGCGCATGCGCCGGGCCTGTCCATCTCGTCCGATTGCATCATCCCGAACGGGTCTCGCCGGCCATCAGGCGACGATGATGCGGCGTCACGTTCTCGGCGCACCGTCCCGGATCCGAGTTCCGGGATGATCCGCTAGCCGACCAGATACTGCTTGGCGATGGCTTCGCCCACCCTGTTGTTCTCCGCGATGAAGGCCTCGACGAACTCGTGGAGGCCCGAATTGAACACGCGGTCGATATCCTCGCTCTCGAGCTTGGCCAGCATGTTCCCGGCCAGGCGCTGGCTCGGGCCGCGCCGTCCGTAGGCGTCGGCGATCAAGTCGAGATACTCCACGATCACGCCGTAGCAATTGGCAAACGAGCGCGGCATCTGCTTGTTCAGCATCAGCAGGTCGGCCACGAGCAGCGGCTTGACGCTCTCGCGATAGACCCAGTGATAGGCGTTGAAGGCCGAGACCTCGCGCAGGATCGTAGTCCACTGGAAGTAGTCGAGGCTGCCGCCCACCGTCTCGTTCTGCGGCAGCAGGATCTGGTATTTCACGTCGAGGATGCGGGCGGTGTTGTCGGCCCGCTCGATCGCCGTGCCGAGGCGGGTGAACCAGAACGCGTCGTTGCGCAGCATCGTGCGGAAGGCCGAGCCGTCGAAGGTCAGCGAGACGGTCTTCACCCAATCGAGGAAGCGGCCGAACTCGTCGCGGCTCAGCTCCTTGCCGCTGTAGTTGCGCAGCTCCAGCCAGGCGCCGTTAATCGCGTCCCACATCTCGGTGGTGAGCGCGGTGCGCACCGAGCGGGCATTCTCGCGGGCTGACTCGATGCAGGAGCGGATCGAGGACGGGTTGTGCGGGCTGAAGGCCAGGAAGTCGCAGACCGTGTCGGCGTTGATCACGCTGTAATGCGGCTTGAACAGGTCGGGGTCGCCCGCCGAGGCGAGGGCGGATTCCCACTCGTTGGTCTCACCGCCGCCATAGCTCGTGGGCAGCGAGGCCAGCCGGTGCGCCGCGTCGAGGATGCGCGCGACGAAGTCGGCGCGCTCGACGTAGCGCGAGAGCCAGAAGAGGTTGTCGGCAGTCCTGGACAGCATGGTGTGCGACTCGGCTCGGCGGCAGGCGGCGCGTCAGAAGGGGTGGAGCGGCGACTCCCTCAAGCGTCGAGCACCCAGGTATCCTTCGTACCACCGCCCTGGCTGGAATTGACGACCAGGGAGCCTTCCTTCAGCGCGACCCGGGTCAGCCCCCCGGGCACGATGCGGATCTGATCGGCGCCGCACAGCACGAAGGGCCGCAGGTCGACGTGGCGCGGGGCGACCCCGGAGGCCACGAAGGTCGGGCAGGTCGAGAGCGACAGGGTCGGCTGGGCGATGAAGCCGTCGGGGGCGTGCTTCAGCTTCTTGGCGAAATCCTCGATCTCGCGCTTGCTCGCATGCGGCCCGACCAGCATGCCGTAGCCGCCAGAGCCGTTGACCTCCTTCACCACCAGCTCGGACAGGTTGTCCATCACGTAGGCGAAGGACTCCTTCTCGCGGCAGCGATAGGTCGGCACGTTGTGCAGGATCGGCTCCTCGCCGGTGAAGAACTTCACGATCTCCGGCATGTAGCTGTAGACCGCCTTGTCGTCCGAGATGCCGGTCCCGACCGCGTTGGCCAACGTCACGGAGCCGCGCTCGTAGGCGTTCATCAGGCCCGGCACGCCGAGGACCGAATCCGGCCGGAAGACGAGGGGATCCAGGAAGTCGTCGTCGAGGCGGCGGTAGATCACGTCGACCCGGCGCGGCCCCTCGGTGGTGCGCATGTAGACGACGTCGTCCTTGGTGAAGAGGTCGGACGCCTCCACCAGCTCGACGCCGAGCTTGTCAGCCAGGAACGAGTGCTCGTAGAAGGCCGAGTTGTAGCGGCCGGGGGTCAGCAGGACCACGGTCGGGTCGCGGGTGGCCGAGCCCGGAGCGAGGCTACGCAGGGTGGCGAGCAGGGCGTCGGGATAGTTCTCCACGGGGGCGACCCGGTGCTTGGAGAACAGGTCCGGAAACAGGCGCAGCATCACCTCCCGGTTCTCCAGCATGTAGGAGACCCCGGACGGGATCCGGGCATTGTCCTCGAGGACGAAGAAATCCTTCTCGCCCGTGCGGACGATGTCGATCCCGGCGACGTGGACGTAGAGGTCGTGCGGCACCCGGAACGAGCGCATCTCCATCCGGTAATGGGCGTTCCGGTAGACGAGATCGGCCGGGATGATGCCGGCCTTGATGCATTCCTGGGCGCCGTAGACGTCCTTCAGGAACAGGTTGATCGCGGTCACCCGCTGCTTGAGCCCGCGCTCCAGGAAATCCCATTCCGGCTTGGTGATCACCCGCGGGATGATGTCGAACGGGATCAGCCGCTCGGTCGATTCGTTGTCGCCGTAGACCGCGAAGGTGATGCCGATCCGGCGGAACAGCAGCTCGGCCTGGCTCCTTCGGGTGTTGAAATGCTCGGGCGGCGTCGTTTCGAGCCAGGTCTTCAGCTTGCCGTAGGCGTCGCGGACGGCGGCCGGGTCGGCGGCACCGTTGACGATCCCGTTCATCTCGTCGAAGGCCGTCAACGCCATTCCGCTTCTCCCTCACGCTCTCGCTCTTCAGGCAAGAGGCGCGCCACCCCCAACAGGGCTATACGCGCGGTCGACAACGCTCAAGACGGCAGGAAGATCAGATCAGCTTGAGGCCTTTCAGGCTGGCATGTCCGTTTCGACCGAGGATGACATGGTCGTGCACCACAATTTTCAGTGGTGCCAGGACCGAAACAATCTCCCGAGTCATCGCCACGTCGGCCGCCGAGGGCGCCGGGTCTCCGGACGGATGGTTGTGCGCCAGGATGATCGCGGTCGCCGAGAGCTCGAGGGCCCGGCGGGCGACCTCCCGGGGATAGACCGGCGTGTGGTCGACGGTGCCGCGCCCCTGCACCTCGTCGGCGATGAGGTGGTTGCGCTTGTCGAGGAACAGGATGCGGAATTCCTCCCGCGGCGCGAACGCCATGGTGGTGCGCAGATAATCCTGGAGCGCCGCCCAAGAATTCAGGAGGTCGCGCTCGCGGAGCGCCCCGCGGGTGAGCCGGCGGGCCGCCGCCTCGATCACCTTCAGATCGCCGGCGACCCCGGCGCTGACGCCCTCGACCTCCATCAGCCGCGCCGGCTCGGCGCTCACCACCTCGGAGAAGCTGCCGAAGCGGGCGACCAGCGCCTTGGCCAGCGGCTTCACGTCCCGGCGGGGAATCGCCCGGAACAGGACCAGCTCCAGCAGCTCGTAATCCGGCAGGGCCTCGCCGCCGGCCGCCGCGAACTTCTCCCGCAGGCGGTCGCGATGGCCGTGATAATGCGGCGCCTCCTTGGCGGCGGGCGTCGGGCTGTCGTCGAACAGCCCCGCCGCGCCGTCGTCCGGGGCCGGCGTCACGGACGGTCAGGCCGCCGGGTTGATGGGCTGATGCAGCCCCTTCGGCGAGACCGTGAAGATCTCGACGCCCGTCTCGGTCACCGCCACCGTGTGCTCGAACTGGGCCGAGAGCGAGCGGTCCCGGGTCACCGCGGTCCAGCCGTCGCCCAGCACCTTCACGGCCGGACGGCCGAGATTGATCATCGGCTCGATGGTGAAGAACTGGCCGGGCTTCAGCGGCACGTCGTAGCTCGCCTCGACGTAGTGCAGGATGGTCGGGGCGTCGTGGTAGATCCGCCCGAGGCCGTGGCCGCAGAAGTCGCGCACCACCGAGCAGCGCTCGCTCTCGGCATAGGTCTGGATCGCCCGGCCGATATCGTTGGTGAAGCCGCCCGGCTTCACCGCCGCCACGCCGCGCATCAGCGCCTCGTAGGTGATCTCGCACAGGCGCTGCGCCTTGCGGGGGACCTCGCCGACATAGGCCATCCGGCTCGAATCGCCGTGCCAGCCGTCGAGGATCAGGCAGCAATCGAGATTGACGATGTCGCCCTCGCGCAGGGGCTTGTCGTTCGGGATGCCGTGGCAGACGACGTGGTTGATCGAGGTGCAGATCGACTTGGGATAGCCGCGATAGAGCAGCGACGCCGGATAGGCGCCGTGATCCATGGCGAACTCGTAGGCGAGCTTGTCGAGCTCCTCGGTGGTGACGCCGGGCTGGGTCGCCTCCATCAGGACGTCCAGGGCCTCGGCGGTCAGGCGGCCGGCCCGGCGCATGCCCTCGAATCCCTCCGGGCCGTGGATCGGCGGCTCCGGCGCCCGGCGCGTGCCCTGCGCGGTGGCCTGTTCCTGTTGCATCGTCGAGACTTTTTGCGGCGTCGTAAATCGGCTGTCGGACCTATGTACGGTGCCGGGCGCGGCAGGCCAAGCCGCCGGCACCCGGCGGCGCGCGGGTGCGCGGCTCGGGAGGCTTGCGCCGGCCGCGGGGCTGGCGGCATAAGCGGGCGCGAGACGCCCCGGAGCGTCCGGGCAGATTCGCCCCAGCGGACGGGCGCAGGGCAGGCGAGGGCCGTATGGCAGGCAAGGCGGTACCGCACTTCCACAACGAGCCGGGCGTGCCCGTGATCGCGGTCGGGGTGAAGGAATTCATGTGCATCGGCGCGCTGCCGCCGTTCGACCACCCGCACGTGTTCCTCGACATGGGCGCCGACACCGAGATCATCTGCCAGTACTGCTCGACGCTCTATCGCTACCGCGCCGGCCTGAAGGCCGACGAGGCCGATCCGCAGGCCTGCGTCTGGCACGACGCCGCCGCCGTCGCCGCGGAGTAGCGCACCCTCCCTTGCCCTCGGACAGTCGAACGCCCTTGGAGATCGGGATCGTCGGGGCCGGGATCGGCGGTCTGACCGCGGCCCTGGCCCTGTCGGATGCCGGCCACGCCGTCACGGTGATCGAGCGCCGCACCGGTTTCAGCGAAGTCGGGGCCGGGATCCAGATCTCCCCGAATGCCAGCCGGGTGCTGGCCGATCTCGGCCTCTCGGCGGCCCTGCGTCGCGCCGCGAGCGAGCCGCCTGCAGTGGAGGTCCGCGCCCTCGACAGCGGCCGCCGGATCGGCGGCGTCAGCCTCGGCGCGGCGGCGCAGCAGCGCTTCGGCGCGCCCTATTACGTGATCCACCGGGCCGACCTGCAGACCCTGCTGCTCGACGCCCTGCGCAGCCGTCCGGCGATCCGCCTGATGATGGGCCGCGACATCACCGGCCTGGCCGAGACCGATTCCGGCGCCGTGCTCACCGCGGAAAGCAGCGGCGGCGCGCAGGCCCTGCCGTTCGACCTCGTGATCGGGGCCGACGGGTTGCGCTCGCGCCTGCGCGGCCATCTCGACGCGGCGCCCCTGAGGCCGGGCCGGGCGGCGGCCTGGCGCGCGCTGATCCCCAGCGAGGCGGTGCCCGAGGCGTTCCAGGGCCCGGCCACGGGCCTCTGGCTCGGCCGGGGCCGGCACGTGGTGCATTACCCGGTGCGCGGCGGCCGCTTCCTGAACGTCGTCGCGGTGGTGCCCGAGGCGGTGGGCGACGAGGATTGGGGGCGCCTCGGCGAGCCCGCCGTGCTGCGCGCGCATCTGCGCGGCTGCGCCGGCCCCTTGCGCGACCTGCTGAGCCTGCCCGATTCCTGGCTGGTCTGGTCGCTGGCCGACCGGGCGGTGGCGCGCCCGCTGGCCGCCGGCCGGGTGGCGTTGCTCGGCGACGCGGCGCACCCGGTCCTGCCCTACCTGGCGCAGGGCGCGGCCCTGGCGATCGAGGATGCCGCCGTGCTCCGGCGGGCGCTCGCCGACCATGCGGACGTCGCCGCCGCGCTCGCCGCATATACGGCCGACCGGACCGCCCGGGTGCGGCGCGTTCAATGGGCCGCCCGCTCCAACGGCCGGACCTACCATGCCGGCCGCCTGATGGGCTTTGCCCGGAACATGGTGATGCGCCGCCTCGGCCCCGACGGCATGCGCGACCGCTACGCCTGGCTCTACGGCTGGACGCCCCCCGCTTGATCGCGCGCGCCTGCGCGGCTACCGAGGGACCCATGCGGACGTGGCGGAACCGGTAGACGCACGAGACTTAAAATCTTGCGGCCGCAAGGCCGTGCGGGTTCGAGTCCCGCCGTCCGCACCAAGCGTCTCAGACCCGATCGCTCGGCCGATGCGGCGTCGGCGCCTACCAGACCGCTTCCGATGGTTTGGACCGACGCAAATCCCTTTTTCCCCTCATTCTCGAAAACTCGCGGCAGCGGGCCTCGACGGAGCCCTTCGGAAGCCGCGCGATTTCGGGAGGCCGTGTTCGAGGCCCCCTCTGCTCCGTCGCCTCAGGATGGCGGGTTGGGTGGGAGGGGCGGCAGAGGCCCACTTCACGACCGACCGGAAGCCCTTACCGCTCCGCCGCCCGGATCGGCCTGGCCTGGGGCGTGGGCTTCACGCGCTCGATCGTCTGGCCGTCGCGCAGCTCCGGGGGCGGGCTGAAGACGATGTGGCTGTCGGCCGCCAAGCCCGATTCGAGTTCGAGCACCCGCCCGAGATCGCGCCGCACCTTGATCGTCCGCCAGGTCACCCGGTCGTCCTCGCCGACCTTGGCGACCTGGAGGCCGTTGCTCTTGAACACCGTCGCCTCGGCCGGGACCGAGACGCTCTCCTCGGTGCGCGGGATCTTCAGGGTCACGGCCGCGTAGAGCCCCGCTCGCAGGGCCCGGTCGGGGTTGGGCACGTCGACCTGCGTGGTCAGGGTGCGCGAGGCGGCGTTGAGCGCCACCGAGCTGCGCTCGACGAAGCCGCCGAAGCGCCGCCCCGGGATCTGGGGCACGCTGATCTCGGCCTGGACGCCCGGCTTGACGCCGACCGCATCGTTCTGCGGCACGTTCACGGTGATGCGGAGGGTGCTGTCCTGGTCCATGCTGAGCAGCGGCGTGCCGCCATTGTCGGCTTTGACCAGATCGCCGACATCGACGTTGCGGGTCGTGACCACGCCGTCGAACGGCGCGACCACCCGCTCGAACGCGGTGAGCGCCTTCAGCCGCTCGACCACCGCCTCCTGCGACTTGATGTTGGCGGTGGCGACCTTCACCCCCGCCTCGGCGGCCGCCAGGGTCGCGGCCTGCGACAGGACGCCGGCCTGCGACGTGTCGGCATTCTGGCGCGAGGCCCAGCCCTGGACCGCCAGGGTCGAGGTGCGGTTGTTGGTCAGGTTCGCGAGATTGACGTTGGCGCGGGCCTGCTCGACCTGCGCCTGGGCCTGGAGCAATTGCGCCCGCAGCTGGCCGACCTGCGCCTCGGCCTGGACGAGCTGCTGGTCGAGATCCGGGGCGGCGATGCGCAGGAGCAGGTCGCCGGCCTTGACGCGGGAGCCGATATCGACCCGCCGCTCGGCGATGTAGCCGGTGGCGCGGGCGGCGATCGACGCGGTGGCGAAGGCCTGGGTCTCGCCCGGCAGGGTGAGATCGAGCGGCCCGTCCGCCCGTTCCGCCACGATGGTGCGCAGCTGGGGCACCAGGGTCTTGATCCCCTCCAGCGTTGCGGTGGCCTCGACGTCCCGCTGCCAGTGATTGTAGGCGCCGTAACCGAGCAGGCCGGCGGCCACCAGCGCGACCAGGAGGAACGGGGCGAATCCGGGCGCCGGGGGAATCTCTCGGGTGTCGCCCTGCGCCGCGTCGTGCGCCTTCATCGATCGGCTCTCCACCCCGAGCAGCGCCCGGCTCGGACCAGGGTAGCGGGCAAAGTCCGTGCCGACCAGCGCGAGGCTTCGACGCAGCGGGCGCTAGCGCGCCGCCGGACCTTGCAGGCGCAGGCGCCCGCTGAGGCGCTTGTGCAGGTGGACCATCAGGGCGATCCCGAACAGCGGGGTCAGCAGGTTGAGGATCGGCACGACCATCATCGCCGACATCAGGCAGCCCGCGCTGAGCGTGCGCACCGCGAAGGTCCGGCGCATCGCGGCGGCCTCGGGCAACGGCCGGAACCGGGCCGCCGCCATCTCGAAATATTCCCGGGCCAGCAGGTAGGCGTTGGCGCCGAAGAACGCCGCGATCCCGATCACCGGCACGAAGAAGATCACCAGGGCCGCCAGGTTGACCAGCAGGGTCACACCCGCGAAGCGCACCGCGTAGAACATCGCGGTGCCGAGCGGCATCGGCCGGCCCGGGGGATCGTTCGGGAAATCCGTGCGCTCGACGATCGCGGCGGCGTCGTCGAGGAAGAAGCCCGCCACCAGGATCGAGATCGCCGGCATGAGATAGGCCAGAACCACGAACAGGCCGAACCCGGCCAGGTAGTAGGCGAGGCTGTCGAGGATCGGGTACTGGGCGGAGATGTGGTGGCTCGCCTGGAAGGCCTGGACCAGACGGGTCAGGCCGAGCCACAGCAGGACCAGGAGCCCGAGCGTCAGGCCCAGGGACTTCCACAGGATCGCCCGCAGGGGCGGGGAGAAGGTCTGGCGCAAAGCCGCCGCGGCGGACTCGACGATCATCGGGCGGGGTTTCCGGCTTGCGAGCGCGCCGCCGGGGGAACCCGCAGGGACGCATGAGGTCGGGATTCGGGCGCCGGACCCGGCGCGGCAGCGTTGTGAAGGGGTGCGGCCACCGGCGCAAGGCCGGGCGCCGCCGCACCGGAGCGAGCGGACAGGAGCGCGCGTGCAGGACGCCAGGATGACGGCCTCGACCTCGACGACTTCCCCCCGGGCAGCCGAGCGGCACTCGGCGGACCCGCCGCGCGGGCCCGATTACCGGCCGCGCCTCGCGCCGCTGCCCCAGGATCCGGAGGTGCTGGTGATCGGCGCCGGCGCGGCCGGCATCGGGGCGGCCCGTTCCCTCGTCGAGCGCGGCGTGCGGGTGGCGGTGCTGGAGGCGCGCGACCGGATCGGCGGCCGGGCCTTCACGGTGTCGGTACGCGGCCACGCCCTCGATCTGGGCGCCCACTGGCTCCATGCCGGGCCGATCAACCCGCTGGTGGCCCTCGGCCGGGCGCGCGGGGAGCGCCTGAAGCTCGCGCCCCAGGAAAGCCATGTCTGGGTCGACCGCCGCCGGGGCCGCCCCGACGAGGTCCGGGCCAATGCCCGCGCCTTCGACCGGGCCGACCGGGCGATGACCCGCGGCGCCGCGCAGCCGGGGCCGGACCGGCCGGCGGGAAGCGCCCTGCCGCCGGGCCTCGGCCCCTGGGGATCCCGGGTGGCGCAGGTCCACGGCCTGGTCTCGGGCCGGCCGCTCGGCGAGGTGTCGCTGCACGACTTCCCGAGCCTCGAATACAGCGAGAACTTTTTCCTGGCCGGGGGCTACGGCAATTACCTCGCCCGGCTCGCCAACGACCTGCCGGTGGCGCTCTCGAGCCCCGTGACCCGCATCGACTGGTCGGACGGGCGCGTGCGCGTGGAGACCGCCGGCGGCGCGGAATACCGGGCCCGGGCGGTGATCGTGACGGTGCCGGTCATGGTGCTGCGCGACGGGCCCTCCTTCTCGCCGCCGCTGCCGAACGCGGTCCGGGCGGCGATCGACGGCTTCTCCACCGGCCTCTACGAGCACGCCGTGCTGCACTGGCCGTCGAGCCCGTTCCAGGGCCGCGACCGGCTGGCGGCGATCCACGGCACGCGGCGCTCGCCCCCCGGACTGCTCACCCGCATCGACGGCACGCCGTTCCACTATTACGAGCTCGACGTGCACGAGGCCGAGGCACTCGACGCGGCCGGGTCCGGGCCCGACGGCGTGCGCCGCCACGTCCGCTCGGTCCTGGCCGAGCAGTTCGGCCGGGCGCGGCTGCGCGACCTGACCATCCCGGCGGTGAGCGCCTGGCGGCATGATCCGTGGGCGCGCGGCTCCTGGGCGGTGGTGCCCCCCGGCCACGCACCGGCCCGCGCGTTCCTGCAGGCGCCGCTCGCCGACACGGTCTGGTTCGCCGGGGAGGCGCTGTCGCGGCTGCAATGGGGCACGGTCGGGGGCGCCTACGAGGAGGGCACCCGCGCCGCCGCGGGCGCGGCCGAGCGTATCCGCGCGGGCACAGGCTGAGGCGCATGCGCGCCGCCCGCCGCCGCGCGTCTTGCCGGAGCCCGGCGGGACAGGCATCCCGCTCAAGCTCGGAAGCTGGCGGAGGCGCGCGTGGATTGGATTGAGGCGATCGGCTACCTCGGTACCGCGCTGACCATCTCGGCCTCGGCGATGAGCACCATGATCCCGCTGCGGATCATCTCGCTCTGCGCCAGCTGCGCGGTGATCACCTACGGGATCCTGATCGGCAGCATGCCGGTGGTGCTCACCGAGGCAATCCAGATCCCGTTCAACGCCTACCGGCTCTGGCAGATGATGCGCCTGGTGCGCGACGTCGAGACTGCCGCCGACGGCAACCTCTCCCTCGAATGGCTGCGCCCGTTCGGGTCGCAGCGCCGATTCGGGATCGGCGAGGTGGTGTTCCGCAAGGGGGATGCCGCGGGCGAGATGTACTACGTCGAGAGCGGCGCGTTCCGGATCCCCGAGGTCGGGATCGAGGTGCGCAAGGGCGGGATCGTCGGCGAGCTCGGCCTGCTCGCGCCCGGCAATACCCGGACCGCCTCGCTGATCTGCATCGAGGCCGGCAATGCGCTGTGCGTGTCCTATTCCGACGTGAAGCAGCTCTATTACCAGAACCCGGAATTCGGGTTCTACTTCCTCAAGCTGACCAGCGAGCGCCTGTTCCAAAGCGTCCAGACCGCCCCGCAGCCTGTGGCCGCCCGCGGCGACGCGCTGTAGCGCCGCCGCTCGGGATCAGAGCATGCTCGGCAGGATCCGGTCCGGCGGCCGGTGGCCGTCCATGAAGGTCTTGATGTTGATGATGACCTTCTCGCCCATGTCGGTGCGGCTCTCGTAGGTGGCCGAGCCCATATGGGGCAGCAGCACGACCTTGCCCTGGCGGGCGAGCTTCACCAGGCGCGGGCTCACCGCCGGCTCCTGCTCGAACACGTCGAGACCGGCCGCCGAGACGTCGCCCGCCTCGATCAGCCGGGCGAGGGCGTTCTCGTCGATCACTTCGCCGCGCGCGGTGTTGACCACGATCGCCTCGGGCTTGAGCAGCTTGAGCCGACGGGCCGAGAGCAGGTGGTAGGTCGCGGGCGTATGCGGGCAGTTCACCGACACGATGTCGACCCGGGCCAGCATCTGGTCGAGGGATTCCCAGTAGGTCGCGTCGAGCGCGCTCTCAATCGCGGCCGGGACCCGGCGGCGGTTGTGATAATGGACCTGGAGGCCAAAGGCGCGGGCACGCTTGGCGAGCGCCTGGCCGATCCGGCCCATGCCGACGATGCCGAGCCGCTTGCCGGTGATCCGCCGGCCGAGCATCCAGGTCGGCGACCAGCCCGTGGTCCAGTCGTCATCCGGGATGATCCGGGCGCCCTCGGTGACCCGGCGGGCCACCGCCAGGATGAGCGCCATGGTCATGTCGGCGGTGTCCTCGGTCAGGACGCCGGGGGTGTTGGTGACCGTGATGCCGCGCTCGAGGGCGGCGGCGACGTCGATATGGTCGACGCCGTTGCCGAAATTCGCGATCAGCCGCAGGTTCGGGCCGGCCTGGGCCAGCAGTCCGGCATCGATCTCGTCGGTGACGGTCGGGACCAGCACGTCGGCCTCGCGCAGGGCCGCCGCGAGGGCGTCCGGCGGCATCGCGGAATCGTCGGGACTGAGCCGCACGTCGAACAGCTCGCGCATCCGCGTCTCGACGGCATCCGGCAGGCGCCGCGTCACGACCACCAGCGGCTTGCGCTTCGACACGTCTCTCTCCCCGTCAGCCTCGCGGCCGTGTTGGCGATCCCCGCCCGGCGGCCCAGATCCGGACCATCCGCGGCAAGCGTCCGTTAACCGAACTCGGCCAGACAGGTCGGGTGCGAGGCACCTGTCCCGGAGCCTGTTCCGACCCGTCGGCCTCTCTACCAGAGGTGGGCCGGAACACAATCGGAAGCCGCCTGCCACGGGGCCGCGCCGTCGCGATCCGGGCGACCGCGCAGCGTCTCGCCGGGCGGTGCCGGATGCGGGATCGAGAACCCGAGCGGATCGGCCCCAGACGAGTCCGCGCGGCAACGTTCCATGGGGGTAGGGAGAGGACCATGCGCGCGTCACGCCTCAGCTTCGCCGTCGCGGCTTTGCTCCTGAGCGGTTTGTCCTTCGCGAACGCGGCCCCGCCGCCCTCCGCGCCGGAGACCGGCATCGGCCCCGTCACCAAGCTGCCGCTGCCCCGCTACGCCAGCCTCAAGACCGACCGCGTCAACCTGCGCGAAGGGCCCTCCAAGGATCACCGCACCCTGTGGGTGTTCCAGCGCGCCGGCCTGCCGGTGGAGATCGTCGGCGAGTTCGAGACCTGGCGGCGGATCCGCGACTCGGAGGGCACCGAGGGTTGGGTGCTGCATTCCCTTCTGTCGGGACGGCGCACCGCGATCGTGAATGCCGGCCCCGACAAGGGCGCCGAGAAGGCCGCGATCTCGCTGCGCGCCAAGGCCGACGAGGGCGCCGAGGACGAGGCCCGGCTCCAGACCGGCGTCATCGGCAACGTGAAGAGCTGCACCGGCACCTGGTGCCGCCTGATCGTCGCCCTGCCCAACCGCCGGGACGTGGACGGCTATATCCGCCAGAACCGCCTCTGGGGCGTCTATCCGAACGAGGTGGTGGAGTAAGGTTTTTCGTTTCCGGGGGAGGGGCGCCGGGCAACGCCGTTTGGCTCAATTCGACGACCAGATCTGCGCCGCGCCTTCCCCCCCCATCCTGACGTGGCGGCGGAGCGTCGCCAGGGAAGGGGCCCTCAAGACCCGCGCAAGCTCTGGAGCCCTCCTTCAAGGCCTCCGCTGCGCTCCGTCGCCTCGGGATGAGGGGGAGGGGTGGGATAGGCGCTTTTCGGAACGGTCTGCCGCGGTTCGGTTGAGGACCGGCAGGCGCTCGCCTCCGCGAGGCGCAGGCTTTTCACCCGCACGCGCCGCAATGCTGACACCCTCGCTCGTGCAGACCGCGACACGCCCCCCCTCTCCCGAGCGGGAGAGGGTTGGGGTGAGGGGACAGGTCTATACGGAGAGGTCGCATCCCTCGCCCTGTCCCTCTCCCGTACGGGAGGGTGGACCCGCGATGCATCCGGAAACGACCGATGCGCAACAAAAAAGCCGCCCGAAACCGGGCGGCTTGATCTCGACGCGAGCGGCCGAAGCCCTCGAAAAAATCAGCTCTGGCGGCGGCCGGCGGGGCGAGCGCGGCGCAGACGGACGATCACCTCGACGCCGGCGATCTCCATGCCCTCGGGGGCCTCGGGCAGCGAATCGACCGTGATGCCGCAATCCGGCATGTCGATCACCTGGTTCTCGTCCTCGAGGTAGAAGTGGTGGTGCTCGCTCGGGTTCGTGTCGAAATAGGCCTTCGACCCGTCGAGCGCGAGCTGGCGCAGCAGGCCGGCTTCGGTGAACTGATGGAGCGTGTTGTAGACGGTGGCCAGAGAGACCGGCACCTTGGCGCGCATCGCCTCGTCGTACAGCATCTCGGCGGTCAGGTGGCGGTCGCCGCGGCCGAACAGGAGCCAGCCGAGGGACAGGCGCTGACGGGTCGGACGCAGGCCGGCCCGGCGCAGACGGTCGCGCAGGTCCGACAGCGGACAGCCGCGGCGCGGCATCCCGTTGGCTTCCAGCTGGGGGGCGGGCACCCGGCCGTTGAGGATCGCCTGGAGTGGCAGCAGTTCGGACATTTTGGGACTGAACGCTCGACGAGGACCCTGAAGGAATGGGATTCGTTGCATTATATGGAAGTGGTCATCCGGTCGCAACCCGAGCCGCCTCGGACCCGGTGCGAAGTCGTTGATGGCTTTGAAGGCGCTGCGCCCCGTGCTAACCCGCGCGCCGAAGAACCGGGCGACTGGCGCATGGCGCGCACCCGCCCCGTCAAGAGAGTCCAGAGGAAACAGCCACCTTCATGCCGACAGACGCCGAGACGCCAGAACAGGCCGCGAGCCGCAAGTCGCACTATTCCTACGAGGATCTACTGGCCTGCGGGCGCGGCGAACTCTTCGGCGCGGGCAATGCACAGCTTCCGCTGCCGCCGATGCTGATGTTCGACCGCATCACCAGCATCGGCCAGGAGGGCGGTGCCCACGGCAAGGGCCATGTCACGGCCGAGCTCGACATCCGTCCCGACCTCTGGTTCTTCCCCTGCCACTTCCAGGGCGACCCGGTGATGCCGGGCTGCCTCGGGCTCGACGCCCTGTGGCAGATGCTGGGCTTCCATCTGGGCTGGCTCGGTTCGCCGGGCCGCGGCCGGGCGCTCGGCGTCGGCGAGGTGAAGCTCGCCGGCCAGGTCCTGCCGACCATGAAGAAGGTCGTCTACAACGTCGACGTGAAGCGCGTCCGCCAGGGCAAGCTGGTGCTGGGCATCGGCGACGGCTGGCTGGAGGCCGACGGCGAGCGGGTCTATCAGGTCCAGGATATGCGGGTCGGCCTGTTCCAGAGCTGATCGAGCCCGGTTCGGGGGCGTCTTTCGCATCCGGCGGCAACGCCGGACGCCCTCGGCAGTTGAGATTATGTCCGCGTCACCTTAGCTGACCGGGACGCGGCGCGGGCGACCGACGCCGCGACGGAGGAATCGTCACGACCATGCGCCGCGTCGTCATCACCGGGATGGGCATCGTCTCGTCCATCGGCAACAATCCGCAGGAGGTCCTGACCTCCCTCCGTGAGGCGCGCTCGGGCATCGCGCGCGACGCGAGCTATGCCGAGCACCATTTCCGCAGCCAGGTGTCGGGCCGGCCCAGCCTCGATCCCGAGGGGGTCGTGGACCGGCGCGCCATGCGCTTCCACGGCGGCGGATCCGCTTGGAACCACGTCGCCATGGATCAGGCGATCCAGGATTCCGGCCTCGAACAGGCCGACATCTCGCATGAGCGCACCGGCATCATCATGGGCTCGGGCGGCCCCTCGACCCGGGTGATCGTCGACGCCGCCGCCATCACCCGCGACAAGGGGCCGAAGCGGATCGGTCCCTTCGCTGTCCCGAAGGCCATGTCTTCGACCGCCTCGGCGACGCTGGCGACCTGGTTCAAGATCCGCGGCGTGAACTACTCGATCTCGTCGGCCTGCGCGACGTCCAACCATTGCATCGGCAACGCCGCGGAGATCATCCAGGGCGGCCGGCAGGACGTCATCTTCGCCGGCGGCTGCGAGGATCTCGACTGGACGCTCTCGGCCCTGTTCGACGCCATGGGCGCCATGTCGTCGAAGTACAACGACACCCCGGCCCGGGCCTCCCGCGCCTACGACGCCAACCGTGACGGCTTCGTCATCGCCGGCGGCGCCGGCGTGCTGGTCCTCGAGGAGCTGGAGCACGCCAAGGCCCGCGGCGCGAAGATCTACGGCGAGGTCGCCGGCTACGGCGCCACCTCGGACGGCCACGACATGGTCGCCCCGTCCGGTGAGGGCGCGGTGCGCTGCATGCGCCAGGCGATGGAAAGCCTGAAGGGCGCGCGGATCGACTACATCAACCCGCACGCGACCTCGACGCCCGTCGGCGACGACAAGGAGATCGAGGCGATTCGCGAGGTGTTCGGCCGCGGCGAGGATTGCCCGCCGATCTCGGCGACCAAGTCGCTGACCGGCCATTCGCTGGGCGCCACCGGCGTGCAGGAGGCGATCTACAGCCTCCTGATGATGCAGAACGACTTCATCTGCGAGAGCGCGCATATCGACACGATCGATCCCGCCTTCGCCGACATGCCTATCCTGCGCCAGCGCCGGGACGAGGCCAAGCTCGGCCACGTCCTGACCAACTCCTTCGGCTTCGGCGGCACCAACGCCACCCTGGTCCTGAAGCACGTAGACGCTTGACAGTCTCATTTCGGAACCACCCCGTGAGAGGCGGCGTTTACCGTCCGTTGAATGGGGTGGTGACCATGGGTACGTTCCTGATCGGTGCACTGAGCGGCCTGATGATCGCAGGTTGCGCCGCGATCTACGCCAAGCAAGCGCTGATCGAGGAGGCCCGCTCGCATACGGACGGGTATTTCTAGGCGGCCCTTCCACCCTGCGATGAACGCCCCGCCCGCCGGCGGGGCTTTTTTTTGGCCCGATCCCGGGGCCGTGCGGTTTGGAACGCGCGCCAAGCCGCGCTAAGGCACCTGCGTCGCGGTGCCGTCGTTCACCGCATCGCGGCCCGTTCCGGTTTCCCCGGCGCGGCGTGCTCGTACGGAATGTGAGTCGGCATGACAGGTTTGATGGCGGGCAAGCGCGGCCTGATCATGGGCGTCGCCAACGATCACTCGATCGCCTGGGGCATCGCCCGGACCCTCCACGCCCACGGCGCCAAGCTCGCCTTCACGTATCAGGGCGAGGCCCTGGGCCGGCGGGTCGCCCCCCTGGCGGCGCGGGTCGATTCGGACATCGTGCTGCCCTGCGACGTGGAGGATATCGCCTCGGTGGATGCCACCTTCGCGGCCCTCGACGAACGCTTCGACGGCGGGCTCGACTTCGTGGTCCACGCCATCGGCTTCTCCGACAAGGCGCAGCTCAAGGGTCGCTACGTCGACGTCACCACCCGCGAGAATTTCGCGCGCACCCTGACGATCTCGTGCTTCTCCTTCACCGAGATCGCCCAGCGGGCCGCCAAGCGGATGACGAAGGGCGGCTCCCTGCTGACCCTCACCTACGGTGGCTCGACCCGGGTCATGCCAAACTACAACGTGATGGGTGTGGCCAAGGCGGCGCTGGAAGCCTCGGTCCGCTATCTGGCGAGCGATCTCGGCCCGGACGGGATCCGGGTCAATGCCCTCTCGGCCGGCCCGATGCGGACGCTGGCCGGCGCCGGCATCGCCGACGCCCGCCTGATGTTCAACCACCAGGCCGCCCACGCTCCGCTGCGCCGCACCGTCAGCCTCGACGATGTCGGCGGCTCGGCCCTCTACCTGCTGTCGCCGCTGTCCGGCGGCGTCACCGGCGAGGTCCATTTCGTCGATGCCGGCTACAACATCATCTCGATGCCGCGCCCCGACGTGCTCCAGGCTCAGGACGCGGCCGGCGTCGTCGGCGATGCCTGAGACCTGAGCCGGCTATTCCTCGGGGATCCGGCCGGGCGGGAGCGGGCCCCGGCCGCGCTCGCGCTCGGTCCGGACCGGGCGCCGCTGACGCTCGGCCCGCACCTCGTCGGGGGTCGGCGGGGCCGAGGGATAATTCGAAGCGAACGGGTTGGGCGGCGCAGACCGCGAGGAGCCGCCGAAGAGCGTGTCGAAAAAGCCCTCCGCGGCCTCCGCATGCGTCGAGGCGACGAGGAGGCCGAGAGCCAGGATCGGGCGAAGGAGCGTCGTCATGCGGCGCCCGTAGCCCGACTTTCCGGCGGATCGGAGGCCGCGCGGGAACCCCGCGGCGCGCGACGGGTTCGCGCTCAACACAACCGCGTGCGTACAGGAGTCGCAATGTCCGAGGTTACCTATCGCATCGTCGAGCACGATGGCGGCTTCGCCTACAAGGTCGGCGACGTGTTCTCCGAGACCTTCCCGAGCCGCGAGGAGGCCCTCCAGGCCGCCCAGGCGGCGGCCGCCGAGCAGCAGGTCCCCGGCTCCACCGAGGGCATCCGCTACCAGGATCAGGCCGGCAGCTGGCACGACGAGACCGCGCAGGGCAGCGATCGCCCCCGCGCCAAGGTTGTGGACTGACCGGAGCGGCGCTGCCGTGGCCTCTGCGAAAGCCACAACCCAGGCGCACACCACGACGAGCCCCAAGCCGGATGCCATCGCCAAGCCCGCGCGTCCCAAGGGCGCGCGGCGCACCACCCCGTCGCCGGAGACCCTGGCGGCTCTGGGACCGGACCGGCTGATCGGCCTGATCCTCGGCGAGACCGCCCGCAATCCCACGTTCAAGAAGCTCGTCACCGCCGCGCTCGCCTCCCTGCAGGGTCCGGACGCCGTGGCGGCGATGATCGACCGCCGCCTGGCCGCGCTCGAATCCGCCCAGGGCTACATCGACTGGCAGAAGCGCAGGGCGTTTGCGGCCGATCTGAACGCCACCGTGACCGTCATCCTCGACGAGCTGCGCCCGCTGGATGCCGGCGCCGCCCTGGAGCGCCTCAAGCGATTTCTCGACGGCGCCGATTCGGTGCTGAACCGGGTCGACGACAGCACCGGCGCGGTGCAGGGCGTCTACGAGCGCGCCACAGAGGCCTTCGTGGCGATCGCGGCCGCCCTGTCGCCCGCGGAGGCGGCGCGGGTCGCCGCCGGCCTCGTCGGCCCCTTCACGGCTGACCCGTTCGGCCCGCTCGGCACGCTTCTGACGGAGATGGTTCCGGCGCTCGATCCGGACACGCTGTCGGAGATCGACACCGCGCTCGCGCAGGCAGCGTCCGGGATGCCGAAGGCCGGCAAGGCCCGCAGCCAGGCCGATCATCGCCACATCGCAGCGAGAGGCCAGATCCTGCGCCAGCGCCAGGTGATCGCCGACCGGCGAAACGACGCCGACGCCTTCATCGCCCTGGAGCGGGAGATCGCCCCCGGCCAGGAGGACCGTCTCTCGATCGCGCAACGGCTGCTCGCCGCCGGTCGAGCCGAGGAGGCGCTCGACTGGATCCGCCGCGAGCAGGAGGCCGGCCTGCGCATCGTCACGCGGGCCGACCTGATCGCAGGGTTCGACCCGCGCGGGCCCGACCGTGCGCGCAAGGCGCTGGAAATCGAGATCCTCGACGCGCTGGGCCGGCGCGAGGAGGCGCAGGCGCTGCGCTGGGCGCTGTTCGAGCGCGATCTCGACACGCCGGTGCTGCGCGCCTACCTCGCCAAGCTGCCGGATTTCGAGGACGAGGAGGCGCTGCTGCGCGCGCTCGATCACGCGGAAGCCTACGGGAATCCGCACCGGGCGCTCGCTTTCCTGGTGGGCTGGCCGGACCTGCCCCGGGCCGCCGGGCTGGTCGAAGAGAAGCGCAAGGTCTGGCTGGGCGAGCACTATTCCGTTCTCACGCCGGCCGCGGAGGCCTTGGTCCAGGATCACCCGCTCGCCGCGACGATCCTGTATCGCCGCCTGCTCGACGGCATCCTCGAATCCGGCCGCAGCGCCGCCTATGCGCACGGCGCCCGATACCTGCTGGAACTCGACGGTCTCGCCGACCGCCTGGCCGCAGGTGCCATCGATCCGTCGCCGGGCGCCTACCGGGAGAGGCTGCGGCGGGACCACGGCCGCAAGCACGCCTTCTGGGGGCTGCTGCGGGACTGAGAATTTTCACGCCGTATCGTCGGGGCGACGCGGGAACGAACCCGGGGCCTTCCGTCACTTCGCAATGACGGCGCGGCGTTCATACGCCTGCGCCTCGCGTGACGTGCGCGCGGGCAATCCCTATGCCGCGTCCAGAACCTCGATGGCATCGACCCGATCGGGATAGAACGCGACGTGGCCTTCGATCGGCGCAACCGCGGGAAACGGTGCCTCGTAGCTCCACACTGCATCGGCGCGCCGGGTCCCGTTGACCACAAGGTCGAAGTAACGGGCATCGCCCTTGTAGGGGCAATGGCTGGTCCGCGCCGACGGCACGAAATGCTCGGCCCGGATGTCGGCCCCGGGAATGTAGAACACCGCCGGGTAACGACCTTCTTCCAGGCGAAGCGCATCGCGCGTGTCCGCCACCGCCACGCCGGCCACCAGCACGCGCACCCGGCGCGGTTCCGGCGTCACGGTGATCGGATGGTCGGGTCCAGGTTCGATCATGATGTCCTCCCGGGTTCGGGCTTCAGCTCGACGGTTCCGAGGGCGTCGGCGAGGCGCGCTTTCGCGGTCCCGGGACGCAGCGGCTTCTGCTGGCTCTCGTGCGGGACCCAGCCGGACAGCCACAGAACCTCGAAGGTCGCGCGGATGCGCCCATCGGGGTCCGAGAAGCGCTCGGCATAGACTTCCGCGGTGCGCACCAGGGTCGCCCGGCGCAGGGGCGTCCGCCGTCGCTCGGTGAGCACGTTGGTCATGCCCATCGCGCGCAGGTCGCGCATCAGCCCGAACGGGTCGGCGTAGCGCACCGTCAGCGTATCGGTATCGGCCACCGGCAGCGCGAAGCCGGCCCGCTGCAGCAGTGCCCCGGCCTCGCGCACGGCGGCGAAGGGCGCCACCCGCGGGCTGACCCCGCCCTCGATCTCGCTCTCGGCCTGGGCGAAGCTCTGACGCAGCTCGGTCAGGGTCGCGCCGCCCAGCAGGCAGCCGAGGAACAGGCCATCCGGCCGCAGCGCCCGGCGCAGCTGGATCAGCGTTCCGGGCAGGTCGTTGACCGCGTGGAGCGCGAGCAGCGACACGGCGAGGTCGAGGCTTTCGGCGGCCAAGGGCAGGAATTCCGGGTCTCCGACGATCCGGTTGCCGCCCGGTCGGGGTACGGCCGAGAGGCGGAGACGAATCGCCTCCGGGTATCGGGCCGCGAGGACCTGTGCAGCGCCGGCGCCGGGGGTGGCCAGGTCGAGCACCGTGCCGAAGGTACGCAGCACCGCGCTGAGGCGGTCGTCCAGATCCTCGACGATGCGGTCGAGGAGGAAACCGGCGTAGCCGTTGCGCTCGGCCCGGGCGAGGCGTTGGCGGGCGAGGGCGGTGTCGAACAGGGTGGCCGGTGCATCCATGGGCCTGCACATGGCGCTTGCGGCACCGTCCCGCCAGCATCCCCTCCGCATGGCTGTGAATGACAGCGATCGCGGCTGCACACAGACCCGCGAGGTGCCCTAACCTCGCGGAACGAGTCGGCACCGTCGCCGTTCCTGCTGCGACTGGCCGCAAGGCCGAGATGGATCAGGGAGTTCAGGTCATGAAGCGCATGCTCGTCGGGGCCGCCGTGGCTCTCGCCGCCCTTACCGCCGCGAGCGGCGCCGAGGCCAAGGGCTGCATCAAGGGCGCGATCGTCGGCGGCATCGCCGGCCATTATGCCGGCCATCACGGCCTGGTCGGTGCCGCCGCAGGCTGCGCGATCGGCCGGCATCGGGCGAATTCGCAGGCCCGGCAGCGGGATCAGGACTTCGACCAGCGGGGCGCGCGCCCGGTCTCGGCCCGCTAAGCTTCGTCCTTCGCCCGCATGACGGCGATCGCGGCCGTCGCAGCGGCCCTGCGCGGCTTGCCGCGCGGGGCCTTGTCGTTGATCTACCCGCCGACCTGCTCCGGGTGCGGCAGTGCCACGGCGGATCCCGGCGCCCTGTGCCCGTCCTGCTGGACCGGCCTGCGCCTCATCGAAGAGCCCCTGTGCCAGCGCTTCGGCACGCCCTTCGCCGTCGATCTCGGCGTCGGGCCGCTGCTCTCGCCCCGGGCGATCGCCGAGCCGCCGGTTTTCGGGCGTGCCCGGGCCGTCGCGCTCTACGACGATGTCGCCCGCCGTCTCGTCCACCGGCTGAAATACGAGGATCGGCTCGACCTGTCCGGCGTGATGGGCCGGATGATGGCGGCGAGCGGCCGGACGCTGATCGCCGAAGCCGAATGCGTCGTCCCGGTCCCGCTTCACCGCTGGCGGCTGTGGCGGCGGCGGTTCAATCAGGCGGCGTTGCTGGGCCGGGTGATCGCCCAAGGCGCGGGCCTGCCGTTCGAGCCGTCGGCCCTGGTCCGGGTCCGGGCGACCCGCTCGCAGGTCGGCCTCAGCCGGCCGGCGCGGGCCGAGAACCTGAGCGGGGCGTTCCGGGTGGCGGCGGCGCAGGCGCACCGGATCCGCGGCCGGCGGGTCCTGCTCATCGACGACGTGATGACGACCGGCGCGACCGGGAACGCGGCCGCCCGGGCGCTCCTGCGCGGAGGGGCGGCATCGGTCGACCTGCTCACCTTCGCGCTGGTCGGCGACGCCGCCGGGTAAGGCTCCCGGTCAGGCCGTGACCCGCTCGCGGCTCGGAAAGCTCACCGCCAGGGTGAAGTCGAACGCCTCGGCAATGCTCTCGTACCAGAGCGAGAACGGCGTGGGCCGGGCCAGATGGAGCGCGCCCTCGGTCTCGGTCCCGGCGCGCTGCAGCGCAGCCCCGTGCTTGGCCGCCAGCCTCAGCATCGGGCCGTTGCCGGAGAGACAGCGCACGTGCAGGTCGACCACGCCGCGATGGCGCGCGGCGCGCGCGATCCGGGCGAACAGGGCCGCCCCGATCCCCTGGCGGCGGAAAGCCCGCTCGACCGCGAAGGCGGCCTCGGCGCGCGGACCCAGGATATAGGGCGACGAACCGGTTTCCATGGGGCGCAACTCCGCCAGCCCGCGCAGGACACCATCCACGAAGGCGCCGTACATCACGCCTTCGGCGGTCAGCGCCTGCGCGGCATAGGCCCGCACGCCGGCTTCGCTGACATTGCCCATGAAGCGATTCGCACGCGCCTCCGGATCGAGGCGCAGGAAGTAGTCGAGCACCGCATTGCGGTCGGCCGGCCATAGGCGCCGGACCGTGTGGGCCGACACGGCGAGGTGTCGAACGGCCATGATGGGTCTCCGGTCTGGGCGCGTTGTCGCGCCGATTGGTCCGGACGTTCCTCCCCAAAGACCCGGATGATCTCGCATCCCCATGGCCGTTGTGCAATGCAGCAATATGACTGAGCCCTGGCCTGGGCACGCTGCCATGCGCGGGCCTGATGGAACGGTTCGGCGTCGCGTGTTCTGTCGCGGGCTTGATTCGAGCCGAGCTTGCACGGCACAGGGAGGCGGCTTGGGTCGGGAACGGTCGACCGGGTGCGGGGGTGCCGATCCGGCGCCGTGGCGAGTTGCGGGGGACCGGCAGCGTGAGCGAGCAATCCGGGAAGCGACACGCGCCCTCCGCGGAGGCTCGGGCCGGCGCCGTCTCGCCCGGCCCGGTTCACGAGCGCTACGAAGCCTTGGTGGCCACGGGCGCCATCGAGCGCGACCCCGCCCAGGCGCAGCTGGTGCGTGCCCTCGATCGGCTGCTTCAGGATCTCGGACGCCGCAAGCGCGCCAGCAAGACCAGCGCGCTCGGCTGGTTGTTCCGGCGCAAGGACGAGGCCGAGTCCCCCAAGGGACTCTACATCTGGGGCTCGGTCGGGCGCGGGAAGACCATGTTGATGGACCTGTTCCACGAGGCTGCGCCGGCCCCGAAGCGGCGGGTCCATTTCCACGGGTTTCTGGCTGATGCGCACGAGCGCATCCACGCCTATCGGCAGGCGCTGAAAGCCGGCACCGTGAAAGGCGACGACCCGATCGGCCCGGTGGCCGACCAGCTCGCCGACGAGGCGACCTTGCTGTGCTTCGACGAGTTCACGGTGACCGACATCGCCGACGCGATGATCCTCGGGCGCCTGTTCGGGCACCTGTTCCGGCGCGGCGTCACCGTGGTGGCGACCTCGAATGTCGAGCCGGATCGGCTCTACGAGGGCGGCCTCAACCGCGCCCTGTTCCTGCCGTTCATCGCGACGCTCAAGGACCAGGTCGAGGTCGTTCGCCTCGATTCGCGGACCGATTTCCGCCTGGAGAAGCTGGGCGGCGCGGCCGTCTATCACGTCCCGGCGGACGAGGCCGCCCGCGCGGCGCTGGACGCCGCGTTCAAGGCGCTGACCGGCAAGGCCAAGGGTCGCCCGGCGACGATCCAGGTCCACGGCCGGGACGTGGCGGTCCCCGAGGAGGCGAACGGTGTCGCGCGCTTCAGCTTCGACGACCTCTGCCGGCAGCCGCTCGGCGCATCGGATTACATGGCCCTGGCGCGTTCCTTCCACACGGTGATTCTCGACGGGATCCCGGTGCTGAGGGAGGCCGAGCGCAACGAGGCCAAGCGCTTCATCACCCTGGTGGACACGCTCTACGACCGGCACGTGAAGCTCGTCGCGTCCGCGGCCGCCGAGGCGCAGGACCTCTACACCGCCGAGACCGGCCGCGAGGCGTTCGAGTTCGACCGGACCGTCTCCCGGCTGATCGAGATGCGCTCGCACGAATACCTCGCCTTGCCGCATGGACGGGCCGATTCCGAGGCCTCGGGTGCGAGCACCGGGCTGGTGGAGACGTGAGCGGCCGTCAGGGAGTCGGATCGATCTTTCGTTTGCGGCGGCCGAACTGGCGCGGCGCCGGTCCCCTGGGACCGCTGCTCGGCTCACCCGCCGCCTTCATCCTGCTGGTCGTGGCGCTGGTCGCGGGCACCGCCAATTACCTGGGCGGGGAAGCCGACCGCGCCGCCACCGCGCAGGCCAACGCCACCATCGCGGGGGTCGAGCGCCTGCTGTCCGAGGTCAAGGACCTGGAGACCGGCGAGCGCGGCTTCGTCCTGGTCGGCAGCGAGGATTACCTGGCGCCCTATACTCAGGCGCTCGGCAAGATCGAGACCGAGCTCAGCGCGCTCGGCTCGACCGCCCAGGAGCCGGTCCGGGCCGGCGCCCCGTCGCTCGCCGGGCTGGTGGCGCAGAAGCGCGATTTCGCCACCCGGGTGGTCGCGGCACGCCGGGACAAGGGCTTCGACGCGGCCACCGACCTCGTCCGCACCGGCGAGGGCAAGCGCGTCATGGACGCGATCCGCATGGAGGCCGCATCCCGCCAGGCGATCACCGCACAGCACCTCGCCGACCTGCAGACCCGGGAGCGCTGGCGCGGGCTGGTCCTGTTCCTGCTGTCCGGCGCGGCGGCGCTCGGGGCGATCGTGCTGCTCGCCCGCCTTGCCCTGGTGCGACGGCAGGAATCGCTGCGGATGTCGCGGCTGCTCGACGGCGTGCTGGCCAACGCCCCCGTGGGCCTCGGCTTCCTCGATCGCGACCTGAAGATCCGCCACATGAACCGGGCGCTCGCCACGATGAGTGAGCGCGGCTTCGGGGCCGATCTCGGCGCCCCGATCTGGGCGATGCTCCCGACCCTGCGCGAGGAATTGGCGCCCAAGCTCGCCGCAGCGCTGGAGGAAGGCCTGGTCTCGCCGAACGTGCCGGTGGCGGTCCCGACGCCGTCCGCCCCCGGCGGGGTGCGCCAGTTCTCGATGAGCTTCTACCCCCTGCGCGGCGACGGGACCGGAGGCGACAGCGGCCAGGATGTCGAGGGCGTCGGCCTGGTCGTGGTCGACGACACGATCCGCCACCTCGCGGAGATGCGGACCCGGCGCAGCGAGGAGCGCTTCCGCTCGCTGATCGAGGCCAGCGCGGCCATCGTCTGGACCGCCAACCCGGAGGGGAGCCTGCACCGGCGCCAGACCGCCTGGAGCCGCTTCACCGGCCAGGACGAGGCCACCTATTCCGGCCTCGGCTTCCTCGACGTCATCCACCCGGACGACCGCGCCCACACCCAGGCCGATTGGACGCGGGCGGTGACGACGCTGCAGCCCTACGCCACCGAGCACCGGATCCGGGCGCGCTCCGGCGCCTACCGCCACATGAGCGTGCGGGCGGTCCCGATTCTCGAAGCGGACGGGACGCTGCGCGAATGGGTCGGCACCCACACCGACATCACCGAGCGCAAGGAGGCGGAAGCCGCCATCGAGGCGGCCCGCGCGGCGGCCGAGGCCGCCAACGAGGCCAAGAGCCAGTTCCTGGCCAATATGAGCCACGAGCTGCGCACGCCGCTCTCGGCGGTGATCGGCTATTCCGAGATGGTCCAGGAAGAACTGGAGGATCTCGGCGAGGCCGACCTGATCGCCGACATGAAGAAGATCGAGTCGAACGCCCGCCACCTGCTCGGCCTGATCAACGACGTGCTCGACATCTCCAAGATCGAGGCCGACCGGGTCGAGATCTACGCGGAGGATTTCGATGTCGCCGAAGTGGTCCGCGACGTGGCCGCCACGGTCGAGGGCCTGATCGCCAAGAAGGGCAACACCCTGGCCCTCGACCTGGCGGAGGATGTCGGCACGGCCCATACCGACGTGACCAAGCTGCGCCAGTGCCTCATCAACCTCCTGAGCAACGCGGCGAAGTTCACCGAGAACGGCCGGATCACCCTGGGCGTCAGCCGCACCGTGGAGGCTCTGCGCTTCACCGTCACGGATACCGGCATCGGCATGAGCGCCGAGCAGGTCGGACGGCTGTTCGAGCGCTTCACCCAGGCCGACGCCTCGACGACGCGGCGCTTCGGCGGGACCGGGCTCGGCCTGTCGATCACCCGCGCCTTCTCGGAGATGCTGGGCGGCGCCATCGCGGTGGACAGCCGGGAAGGGGAAGGCACGACCTTCACGCTGACGCTCCCGGTGCAGTTCGAGGGCCCTGAGGCCGAGCATGCGGGCGTGGCCGGCGAGAGCCCGGGCGACCGTCGGACGATCCTGGTGGTCGACGACGATGCCGCCACCCGCGATCTCCTCGCCCGCTTCCTGGAGCGCGAAGGGTTCTCCGTGGCGGTGGCCGAGGACGGACGGCGCGGGCTCGAACTCGCACGCACCCTGCGCCCGAGGGCGGTGCTCCTCGACGTGACCATGCCGCAGATGGACGGCTGGGCGGTTCTGCGCGCCCTGCGGGCGGACCCGGAGATCGGCGCGACGCCGATCGTGATGGTCACGGTGCTGGACGAGCAGAACCTCGCCTTCTCGCTGGGCGCCACCGACTATCTGCAGAAGCCGATCGACTGGGGCAGCCTGCGCCACGTCATCGACCGCTTCCGGCCGGTCGCCGCCGAGGGTCCGATCCTGGTGGTCGAGGACGAGGCGGATGCGCGCGCCCATGTCTGCGCCTATCTCGGCCGCGAGGGCTTTCCGGTGGTCGCGGCCGAGAACGGCGTGCGCGCGCTCGAGACCCTGGAGGCGGAGCGGCCCTGCCTGGTGCTGCTCGACCTGATGATGCCGGAAATGGACGGGTTCGGCTTCCTGCGGGCCCTGCGCGCCCGGCCCGAATGGCGGGATATCCCGGTGGTGGTGCTCACCGCCAAGGACATCACCGCCGAGGATCGTCGGCGCCTGGCCGGCCAGGCCGACCGGGTGCTCGCCAAGGGGACGACAGGCTTGAGCGAGCTGGCCCGGGAGCTTCGAGCGTTGATGCCCGGGCACGCCGAGGCGGAGTGAGCCGGCCAGGGCTCACCCCGTCCCGGTGATCAGACGCCGCGGAACGCCATCACGAGTGCTCCGACGGCGATGCCCCAGAGCGCCAGGGTCGACCAGATCGCGCGCCGGCCCTCGCTGCGGGCGAAGTGCTCCAGACGCCGCGCATCGCCGGTCCCGGCCTCGTCGAGCCGGATCAGCACGCGCTTGAGCCGGGTCGCGAGATCGGGAATATCGCCGACCAGATCGGAGACCACCCGCAGCGCCTCGAAGCCGCTCTGTGCGCGCCCGAGCGGGCCGGCATTCTTGGTGATCCAGCTGCGCACCACCGGCTCGGCGGTGGTCCACATGTCGAGGCGCGGATCGAGCGAGCGGGCCACGCCCTCGACCACCACCATGGTCTTCTGGAGCATCACGAGTTCGGTCCGCGTGCTCATGTCGAACAACGCGGTGATGTCGAACAGCAGGGTCAGCACCTTCGACATCGAGATCTCGTCGGCCCGGCGCTGGTGGATCGGCTCGCCGATCGCCCGGATCGCCTGCGCGAAATCCTCCACCGAGTGGTGCGCCGGCACGTAGCCCGCCTCGAAATGCACCTTCGCCACCCGGCGGTAGTCGCGCAGGATGAAGCCGAGCAGGATCTCGGCCAGGAACCGGCGCTCGTTCAGGCCGAGCCGGCCCATGATGCCGAAATCCACCGCCACCAGCCGGCCCTCGGCATCGACCATCAGGTTCCCCTGGTGCATGTCCGCGTGGAAGAAGCCGTCGCGGATCGCCTGCCTCAGGAAGCTCTGGATCACCGTGCGGCCGATCGCCTGCGGATCGTGGCCGGCGGCGGCGAGTTCGGCCGCGCTGTGCAGGCGCACGCCCTCGATCCACTCGGCCGACAGCACCTCCCGGGCGGTCAGCTCCCATTCGGGCTTCGGCACGCGGAAATCGAGGTCGTCCTTGGTGTTCTCCGCGATCTCCGAGGCGGCGGCGGCCTCGAGGCGGAAATCCATCTCCATCAGCACGGAGCGGGCGAGGATCTCGACGACCTCGCGCGGGCGCAGCCGCTCGGCCTGCGGCGAGAGCGCGTGCACCACCCGGGCCATGAACCGCATGACTTCGAGGTCGCGCATGAAGCGCTCGCGCACGCCCGGGCGCATCACCTTGACGGCGAGCGCCCGCTGGGTGCCGTCGGCATCCTGCACCACGGCCTTGTGGACCTGCGCGATCGAGGCGGCGGCGATCGGCTCGCTGAACGATACGAACAGCGCGTCCACCGGCTTGCCGAGCGCCATCTCGACCACCTTGAGGGCGGTCTCCTGCGGGAACGGCGGCACCCGGTCCTGCAACCGCTCCAGGTCGGAGGCCGCCCGCATGCCGACGATGTCGGGCCGGGTCGCCAGGAACTGGCCGAACTTCACGTAGGACGGGCCGAGCCGAGTCAGGGCGGCCGACAATCCGGCGGCGCCATGCCCCAGGCCGCGCCGCTCCAGGGTCCGCCCAAGCTTCAGGGCGAAGCGCAGATGGGCCGGCAGCTCGGACGGGTCGACCAGGGCGAGGGCGCCCTCGCGCGCCAGGACGAAGCCGACCCGGGCACCGCGGAACAGGTTGATCGCGGCGCCGATCATGAACGCACCGGGGCTTTCCCCCCCACCGCGACGGCGGGCGGGCGGTGGCATGCGTTGGCCAAGATCAGGAGACCTTCCAGCCGGAATGGATCGCCACGATCCCGCCCGACAGCGGCCGGTCCGTGACGTGGCGGAAGCCGGCGCGCTCGATCATGCCCGCGAAGGCGCCGCGCGTCGGGAACTTGCGGATCGACTCGACCAGGTAGCGGTACGATTCGGCATCGCCGGCGACACGGGCGCCGATCCGCGGGATCACGTGGAAGGAATAGGCGTCGTAGATCTTGTCGAGCAGCGGGATGTCGACCGCGGAGAATTCCAGGCACAGGAACCGGCCGCCGGGTTTCAGTACCCGGCGCGCCTCGGCCAGCGCGGTCTCGATCCGCGGCACGTTCCGGATGCCGAAGGCGATCGTGTAGGCGTCGAAGGCGGCGTCCGGCAGCGGCAGGCTCTCGGCGTTGCCGGTCACGAAGGCGATCCGGTCGCTCGCATCCTCGACCTTCTCCCGGGCCCGCTCGGCGCCGACGCGCAGCATCGATTCGTTGATGTCGAGCACCGTGACCCGCGTCTTGGGGCCGCCCGCGGCGAGCACCCGGAACGCCACGTCGCCGGTGCCGCCGGCCACGTCGAGATGCGCGAAGGGCCGGCCCTGCGGCGGCCGCAGCATCGAGACGAGCTGCGCCTTCCAGGCCCGGTGCAGGCCCGCCGACATCAAGTCGTTCATGACGTCGTAGCGGCGGGCGACCGAGTGGAAGACGCTGTCGACGCGCCCCTGCTTCTCGTCGAGCGACACGCGCTCGAAGCCGAAATCCGCGCTCTCGCGCTCCGTCGCCCCGTCCCCGGCCTTCATGACGCTCCCGTTCTCAGAGCCGTTCCCGATCGCGCTGCGCCCGGGAACGGCTCCAAGTTCTCGATGTGACGCGCTCGCCGCCGAACCGGCATCCGCCTCGGCGGCGAGCGCTTTTAAGCCCGTGCGTCATAGCGAAGGCCGCGCCCATCCGCCATGCGTCCTATCACGCGGGCGGTGACGGATCCTCAGCCGACGCGGGCGCGCAGGGCGTCGGCGACGGCGTTCGCCATGGCGCGGGTGCCCATCGGGTTGGTGCCCTCGCCGGCGATATCGGCGGTGCGCGCGCCGCTTGCGAGCGCGTCCATCACGGCGCCGTCGAGCGCGTCCGCCGCCTCGCCGAGCCCGAACGAGTAGCGCAGGCACATGGTGAGCGAGCCGATCATCGCGATCGGGTTCGCCTTGTCCTGGCCGGCGATGTCCGGGGCCGAGCCGTGGCACGGCTCGTACAGCGCCCGGCGCACGCCGCTGTCGTCCACGGCGCCCAGCGAGGCCGAGGGCAGCATGCCGAGCGAGCCGGTGAGCATCGCGGCGAGGTCGGACAGCACGTCGCCGAACAGGTTGTCGGTGACCAGCACGTCGAACTGCTTCGGCCGGCGCACCAGCTGCATGGCGCAATTGTCGGCGAGCACGTGCTCCAGCTCGATCTGGGCGTAGTGCTCGGCATGGACCTTGGTCACGACCTCCTTCCACAGGACGCCGGACTTCATCACGTTGTGCTTCTCGGCCGAGGCCACGCGACCCGAGCGCTTGGCCGCCAGATCGAAGGCGACATGGGCGATCCGCTCGATCTCGCCGGTGGTGTAGACCTGCGTGTCCACGGCCCGCTTGGAGCCGTCCGGCAGGGTCGTGATCTCCTTGGGCTCGCCGAAATAGACGCCGCCGGTCAACTCGCGGACGATCATGATGTCGAGGCCCTCGACCAGCTCGCGCTTGAGCGCGGAGGCGTCGGCCAGCGCCGGGTAGCAGATCGCCGGCCGCAGGTTGGCGAACAGCTCGAGGTCCTTGCGCAGGCGCAGCAGGCCGGCCTCCGGGCGGTTCTCGTAGGCGACGCCGGCCCATTTCGGGCCGCCCACCGCGCCGAGCAGGATCGCGTCCGCGGCGCGGGCACGCGCCAGGGTCTCGTCCGAGAGCGGGCGGCCATGCGCATCGAGGGCGCAGCCGCCGACGAGATCGGTCTCGGTCTCGAAGGTCGCGAGCCCGGTCTCCTTCAGGGCGTCGAGCACGACTTGCATGCCGCCCGCGACCTCCGGGCCGATCCCGTCGCCGGGCAGGAGCAGGAGCTTGTAGCTGGCCATGACGGTCTCGCGGGTTCTCTCTCGACGTGCCGGCGGGCTTTATCGAGGGCGGGGCGCGCTTGGCAAGGCGCCGAGCCGGGGCGGACCTTGTGTTTCCGTGGCGACGGCGCTACCTCTGCCGGCCACCGCGCGGGTGCTGCGTCACGCCGTCCGCGCCCCACCCGGGAGAGACGAGCCTTGGCCAGAGCCGGCTCAGCGATCGAGACCGCCCGCGCCGCCTCTACGGTGCTTCGGTCCCGTGCGCGCCGCTCCGGGCTTCTTCTTCCGCTTCTGCTTACCCGCCCCTGAGGGCCGTCTGGGCGCGCGCGCCTGGGCCTTCAGGGGAGTTTCTGCACTCGCGACATCCAGCCCCGCCCGGGGCACCACGCCGGCCCGAGCCTTCTGCCGGGCGGCCCGCGATAGGGTAACGCCATGACCACCAGCACCACCGCCCGCGAACGCATCGTCATCTTCGACACGACCCTGCGCGACGGCGAGCAATGCCCCGGCGCCACCATGACCCACGACGAGAAGCTGGCGGTCGCCGAGCTCCTCGATACGATGGGCGTCGACATCATCGAGGCCGGCTTCCCGATCGCGTCGATCGGTGACTTCGAGGCCGTGTCGGAGATCGCCCGGCGCACCAAGCGCGCCACCATCGCGGGTCTCGCCCGCGCGATCCCCGCCGACATCGCCCGGGCCGGCGAGGCGGTGCGTCACGCCAAGCGCGGGCGGATCCACACCTTCGTGTCGACCTCGCCGATCCACCTCGCCCACCAGATGCGCAAGAGCCAGGACGAGGTGCTCGAGATCATCCTGAAGACCGTGGCCCAGGCCCGCGACCTCGTCGAGGACGTGGAATGGTCGGCCATGGACGCGACCCGCACACCGATCGACTACCTGTGCCGCTGCGTCGAGGCGGCGATCAAGGCCGGCGCCACCACGATCAACTTGCCCGACACGGTGGGCTACGCCACGCCCTCCGAGTACCGCGACATGTTCGCGTCCGTGCGCGAGCGGGTGCCGAACGCCGATCAGGCCGTCTTCTCGGTCCATTGCCACAACGATCTCGGCCTCGCGATCGCCAATTCGCTCGCCGGCATCGAGGGCGGCGCAAGGCAGGTCGAGTGCACGATCAACGGCATCGGCGAGCGGGCCGGCAACGCCGCGCTCGAGGAGATCGTCATGGCCCTGCGCACCCGCGCGGACGTCCTGCCCTACGAGACCGGCATCGAATCGACCATGCTGACCCGCGCCTCGAAGCTGGTGAGCCACGCCACCAACTTCCCGGTGCAGTTCAACAAGGCGATCGTCGGCCGCAACGCCTTCGCGCACGAGAGCGGCATCCACCAGGACGGCATGCTCAAGAACGCCGAGACCTACGAGATCATGACCCCGGCCTCGGTGGGCCTGACCAAGACCTCCCTGGTGATGGGCAAGCATTCCGGCCGGGCGGCCTTCCGCTCCAAGCTCGACGATCTCGGCCTGCACCTGTCCGACAACCAGTTCCAGGACGCGTTCGAGCGGTTCAAGGCTTTGGCCGACCGGAAGAAGCACGTCTACGACGAGGATATCGAGGCGCTCGTCGACGAGAACCTCGCCACCGCCCATGATCGGATCCGGCTGGTCTCGCTCTCGGTCATCGCCGGCACGCGGGGGCCGCAGCGCGCCACCCTGCGCATCGCCGACGAGACCGGGACGCGGATCGAGGAGGCGGACGGCAACGGGCCGGTGGACGCCGTGTTCAACGCGATCACCGCCCTGGTGCCGCACAAGGCCGAGCTGGAGCTGTACCAGGTCCAGGCCGTCTCCGGCGGCACCGACGCCCAGGCCGAGGTCTCGGTGCGCCTGCGCGACGGCGAGCGGAGCGTCACCGCCCGCGGCGCCGATCCCGACACGCTGGTGGCCTCCGCCAAGGCGTATCTCTCGGCGTTGAACAAGCTCGCGGCCCACGCCGTGCGGGTTCATGCACAGCACGCGGCGGCGGAATAGCAAAAAACCTGCATCCGGGGGTGGACAGCCCCCGGATGCGTTGGTATCAGCCCGCCACCCCGGACGGACTTGGTGGCCACCGGGGCGGGTCGCAGACGCGATCGGGCGCATAGCTCAGTTGGTAGAGCAGCTGACTCTTAATCAGCGGGTCCTAGGTTCGAACCCTAGTGCGCCCACCAAGATTTTCCGAACATTCTTTCGAGACGACAACCCTGAGGCCGCGGCTGAGCCGCTGCGCTTGGGGTTTCTGCATTCTGGCTTGAGCGGCGGACGGGAAGGGTCCGGCAGCGAAGCGCCGTGCGGCCCGCTGGTCCGTACACAACGAAATCCAAACCTCTCCGATAGCGTGCAGGACAATTTCTCCCGCCTGTGCGATCTAGATTTCGGAACTATCTCCGCCTGAAGATGGTCTAGCCGTCGCTTGTCGATGGTTGAACTCGGAGATTTGTCGGTTGGTTCGTTTGGCCTCGATCGTTGCCGCCGCAGGCGCCCTGGCGGCGTGCGGGCCCGCCTGGGCGGCGCCGGAGATCACCCTGGCGGCGATCGCGACGGGCCGGCTCTACGTCGTCGGGACCACGGATCGCCCGCACATGCCCGTGGTGCTGGAGGACAAGTTCCGCACCGAATCGGATGACAAGGGCAAGTTCCAGTACGAATTGGTCTACCATCCGGCCCGCTGCATCGTCGCGGCCACGATCGACGGCAAGGCCGTCGAGGCGGTCGTGAGCAATTGCGGGCAGCAATGCACGCTCGCTCCGCCGAACGCCGCGGCGGGCGCCGTGTCTGCCACAGCGCCGCTCCCGGCGATGCCGGGGCGGGCAGGGTTGCCCGCGGCCGCCGGCCCGCCGACGCGTGCGCCGCAGAACCGGGCGAATGCCGCGTCGCCTCCGGAGCGCCCGGGCGCCACATCGGAGCCCGCCGCACCGGCTCCGGCCGGGCCGGCGGCCGGCGCAGCCAGGAAGGTCCAGATCGAGCGGCCGCCGCGGCCGCCTCAGCGCCCCGTCACGCAGGCGCCTCCGCAGGCCCGTGCCGTCCAGCCCGCGAAGCCGGCCCGCAAGCCCCGGCCTTCGCCGCGTGAGGCCCCCGACGATGCCGGTCCGCCGATCGCCGACTGATCGGCGGACCGCGTCGTCGCGGATGCAGCCGGATCGCGGGGTCCATCAAGGATCGTAGCGCACCCGGCCGCATCGGCGATCGGACCGGCCGACCGCCTGCACGCCACTCCACGTGACATTTTAACTCAGACAAATATTGGACACGTCTCATCGCCGGGCTTGTTGCCTATGCTATATTAGCAACGTTTAGACTGCATATAATTCTGTTTTCGTAGTATTAGCTCGGAAACACGAATGCAATTTATGGTTTCTGAACCCTTGCTAAAAAGCTACCCTTTTTGTGCGAGACGCGAGATAATCCCACGATCCAAGATTGAAAATGATGGGTCGATCGCCGACGCGATGAAGACACTTTTTTCGGCCCTCGGCGAGCATTCCGACACCAATTTTCGGATCTGGAAAGATTTCGCGAATGCTCGCCTGATGCCGGCGGAGCTGTATCGGGTCGGCGACGGCACGTTCCACGGCCTGTTCGAGGGAACCGATCTCGGATCGCTGCTGATCACGCGTTCGACCTTCAGCGCCGTGCGCGTCGAGTCGACACCGACGACACTCCGCAGAAACGACAAGCGGGACACCCTCGCAGTCACGGTCAAGCTGTCCGGAACCTCGATGTGCGAGCAGTTCGGTCGCCAAGCGATCGTACAGCCCGGCGAGATCATGGTCCTGGATCGGGCGAGCCCGTCCGTCCGGCAAACGACCGGGCCGTCTCGCTCGCTCCTTCTGGAGATCCCGCGCGACCGCCTGGAGAACCTCCTGGGTGACGCGCGCCATTTCTCGGTCCTGAGCGTCGGGGCCGATCTCGGAAGCGCTCGGCTGGTGACGACGTTCCTCGACACGTTGCTAAGGGTCGAGAACACCTTCACGCCTGACGCCGCCCAGCGGATGTCGGCGATCGCCGTGGACCTCGTCGCGGCCGGCATCGCCGAGCGCCTGGCGCGCGAGGTGCCACGACCGCTGCACGGCACCGTCGTGGTCCAACGCGCCAAAGCCTATGTCGAGGCTCATCTCGGCGACCCGGCCCTCGACCCGCCTCAGCTCGCCGCGGCGGTGGGTGTGTCGCTGCGCAGGCTGCAGGAGCTGTTCCACGAGCATGACTAGCACATCTCCGACTGGATCTGGCAGCGGCGGCTGGAGACGGCGGCCAAGCGGTTGACCGATCAGGGATGCCGCCATCTCTCCATCGGCACTCTGGCCTATGGCTGCGGCTTCGCGAGCCAGGCCCACTTCTCCCGCCGATTCAAGGACCGGTACGGCATGGCGCCGAGTGAATTCCGCCATCTCTCGGATCAACCCGCTTCGAAAGCCTGATCGGGCGGAGCCGCGCGTCGCTGACGTCGAAACAGGGCCGGGACGCCGGGCGACGCCCTTACTCCACCGGTCAACATCCGTAGCGCGAGAGACACCCGTAATCAGCGGTTGTTAATCTATTTTCGGCAAGCATTCGCGGCTGCAGCTTGGAGCGATTTTGTATTCCGCTGCATTGCGAGGGTGTCGTGACGCTGCAATCTATATCCATTCGTACGAAGCTGATCGTGGCGTTCACCATCCTGACCGTCTTCGTGGTCGGCCTGGGCATGCTCGGTCTCGCGGCCACGCAGAAGCTGCGCGATCAGACCGTCGCGATCGAGACGAACTGGTTGCCGAGCGTCAAGACGCTGAGCGAGATCAACACGCTCACGGCCCGCAGCAGCGGGCTCCTCCTGCGCCACACGCAGGCGACCGACCCGGCGCTGCTCGCGAGCATCGACAAGGACATCGCCAACTTCGATAAGACCCTGAGCGAGAAGACCAAGCTCTACGAGACGCTGATCAGCTCGCCGGAGGAAAAGGCGCTCTACGAGACCCTGAGCCGCGCATCCGAGAGCTTCCGGGGAGTTCGGGACGAGGTGCTGAGCATCTCCCGCCGGGGTGACAAGGCACAGGCCTACAGCCTCTACGAGACGAGCGGACTTGCGCCGCGTCGCGCCGTATCCGGCACCCTCGAGAAACTCGTCGCCCTGAACAACGACGGCGCCGGCGCTGCCGAGGCGCAAGGCAAGGCGGTCTTCGAGGAGACCCGGATGCTGATCCTCATCGCGATCGGGATCGCGGTGGCCCTGTCCGTGCTGTCGGGTGTTGTCATCGTCCTGGGTGTCACACGCGGCATCCGCTCGGTGGTGGAGCCGATGCAGTCCCTGATCGCCGGCGACCTTGCGGTGACGATTCCCCATCAGGGCGCGAAGACCGAGATCGGCAAGATCGCCGACGCCGTGCAGGTGTTCAAGGATGGGCTGATCCAGATGAAGGCTCTGGAATCCGAGACCGCCCAGGCCCGGCTCGCCGCCGAGGAGCAGCGCAAGCTCGGCATGCGCCAGATGGCCCAGGATTTCGAGCAGGCGGTGGGTGGGATCATCGGCCTGGTCTCAGCCTCGGCGACCGAGTTGCAGGCCACCGCGGGGGCGATGTCGGCGATGGCGGGCCAGACCTCCGCCCAGTCCGGCGCGGTCGCGGCGGCCGCGGAAGAGGCCGCGTCCAATGTCAACACCGTGGCGGCTGCCGCGGAGGAGCTCGGCTCCTCGGTCCAGGAGATCGGCCGGCAGGTCGACGGCTCGGCCAGCCTGGCGCAGCGCGCCGTCAACGAGGCGGATCAGACAGCCGTGCTGGTGCAGGAACTCAGCGCCGCCGCGGCCCGGGTGGGCGACGTGGTCGGGCTGATCTCGTCGATCGCCGGCCAGACCAACCTGCTGGCGCTCAACGCCACCATCGAGGCGGCCCGCGCCGGAGCCGCCGGCCGCGGCTTCGCGGTGGTCGCCTCCGAGGTGAAGGCCCTCGCCGAGCAGACCGCCAAAGCCACCGACGAGATCTCGGGCCAGATCGCCCGGATCCAGGCTTCGACCGGTCAGGCCGTGTCGGCGATCGGCTCGATCGCGACGCGGATCCAGGAGATCAGCGGCGTGACGACCTCGATCGCCGCTGCCGTCGAGGAGCAGGGTGCGGCAACTCAGGAGATCGTCCGCAACGTCAGCCAGGCCGCCATGGGGACGGGCGCGGTGACCAGCAACATCGCCGGCGTCGCGGGCGCCGCCGAGGAGACCGGGACGGCGGCGAGCCAAGTGCTCGGAGCGGCGTCGGAACTCTCGCGGCAATCGGAGCACCTTGCGGCGCAGGTCAATCGCTTCCTCGCCACCGTGCGGGCCGCCTAGATCAGGACTCGGCCGCGCGCTCATTGGAGGGGGCGCGCGGCCCACCGATCAAGCAGGTTATGACCCGGGTGCGCCGGAGCACGCCCGCCGGGAAAGCTTGGGCATACATCAGGGTCACACCGCGAACACAGTCGCGGACCTGATGGAGACCGCCAATGACCCTCGCAACCCGCCTCACCATTGCCACCGCCGTGACGATCGCCACCGTCGCGGTCCTGGCCGGATCCTATGTCCAGGCCCTCAGCCTCGCCCTGCCGGCGCATTTCGTCTGATGCGGTCAGGTCCCGGCGACGGAACGCCCGATAATCGGGCGCTCCGCCGCCTTCGAGAACGAATGCCCCGCTCCGGGGAGGCAGGCGATGCACGCCATCCTGATGTCCATGGTCGACGGCGCGAGCTGGGTCGCCGACACGCTCGATAGGCTTCTCGACGACACCCTCGAGGGCTTCGGATCCGCCGCCCCGCTCATCACACGGGACGACTTCGACGATACGGCCGAAGGTCCGCGGCTTCTATCAACGAGAGCCCTCGCTCGGACGCCGTAGCAAACCGGCCGGTCGCCGCCCGGCACGACCCTGACGGCCCCGCGATACGCTGACTACGATGACGGCGCCTGACCCGAGTCCGGGCTCGCCGACGCATCCTGCGCCTCGCGATCCGGAATCTGATAGCCGCGCTCCCAGATGCGGTGCTCGTCCGAATCGGCTGGATACGGGTTGGCCGTGATCGGATCCCCGCGATCCCGGGCATGGCGCCCTTCGTCACTGATCGCCGTCGGTGAACGGGTCGACATCGTCATCGTGCAGGCCTCCCGGTGTTCGATCCGCGCTGAGTGCAGGACCCACCAGCGACGTGACAGGCTGCCCCGAACCGGATCATCGCAGGATGGTCGCGGGTGCCGCATCGGAACGCGCGCTCGATCCGGTTACGCGCCACACCGTGCCGCCGGCATCGTCGGCGATCAGCAGGCCGCCCTGGCTGTCGATCGCGACGCCCACCGGCCGGCCCCGCGCCTGCTTGTCGGCGTTGACGAAGCCGGTGACCACGTCCTGCGCCTTACCGGCGGGCTTGCCGTTCTCGAACGGGATGTAGACGACCTTGTAGCCGTTCAGCGGGTCACGGTTCCAGCTGCCGTGCTCGCCCACGAAGGCGCCGCTGCGGTAGGCTTGCGGGAGGCCGGTGCCGGTCGCGAACGCCATCCCGAGCGGCGCGACGTGCGAGCTCAGCGAGTAGTCCGGCATGAGCGCCTGGGCGACCAGCTCGAGGCGCTGCGGCATGACCCGCGGATCGAGGTTCTTGCCCCAGTAGCTGTACGGCCAGCCGTAGAAGCCGCCATCCTTCACGGAGGTCATGTAATCCGGCACCAGGTCGGGGCCGAGTTCGTCGCGCTCGTTGACCACGCACCAGAGGGTCTTGGTCTGCGGCTCGAAGGTGAGGCCGTTCGGGTTGCGCAGGCCCGTGGCGTAGAGCCGGTGGGCGCCGGTCGCCCGGTCGATCTCCCAGATCGACGCGCGGTCGGTCTCCTCGTCCAGGCCGTTCTCGGTGACGTTGCTGTTCGAGCCGACGCCCGCATACAGCTTGGTCCCGTCCGGGCTGGCGGTCAGGCTCTTGGTCCAATGGTGGTTGATCCGCCCCGCCGGCAGCTCGGTGAGCTTGGTCCCGGGCGCGGTAATCTGGGTCGCGCCGGCCTTGTAGGGGTAGCGCATCACCGCATCCGTGTTGGCGACGTAGAGGTCGTCGCCGACCAGCGCCATGCCGAAAGGCGCGTTCAGGTTCTCGAGCAGGACGGTGCGCAGCTCGGCCACGCCGTCGCCGTCGGCATCGCGCAGCAGGGTGATGCGCTGGCCGGGCTTCTCCGGCGGATGGGACAGGCCCTCCAGCCAGCCCATGATGATCTCCTTCGGCCGGTTGATCGGCGGGGTGGGTCCGCCGCTCTCCGCGACCAGGATGTCGCCGTTGGGCAGCACCAGGAGCGAGCGCGGGCTCTTGAGGCCGGTCGCGAGGGCTTTCACCTGCAAGCCGGCGGCAACCTGAGGCGTCTCGCCGTCCTTCCAGCCGATCGCTCGCGACACGTGCATCGGCGGCAGCAGGTACTGGTGCAATTCGGGCAGGGGCGGGTTCGGCCCGACCTGGGTCTGCGGATCGATCGGATCCGGTCCGCAGGCGGCCAGTAGCAGCAGGGCGGCAGTGGCAAGGGTGTTGCGGATCCGGCTCATGCGCGCTCTCCCGGCTGTACGCCGACCCGATGCCGATGGATCAGTTCCGCGCCGTTCCAGCCGGTCACCAGCAGGATGACGACCACCAGCGCGGACAGGATCAGGCCGGTCGGCACCACGGAGGTGTAGGCGTCGCGGCTGTGCACGAAGGCGTTGACGATCGCGAGGGTCAGCGCCAGCGCGTTGCCGGAGGCGTGGATCCAGGCCGGCCGCAGCCGCCGGATGGTCCGATCCCCGAAGAAGTCGATCGCGCCGGCCAGGCCGGCGAAGACTGACGCCACCAGCCCGATGCTCAACAGCCAAGCCGAGAAGTTGGCCCACTGCGTGTTGGCCGTCGACCAATAGGCGATGTCGGTGACGAGGGTCCCGACGAAGCAGACGATCGGGATCGGCACAAGCATCGGATGGATGGGATGACCGGCGATGCTGGCGGTCGATCGCGGGTAAGTTTCGGACACAGGAATCCCCGTCATACGATCACATCGTTCATCGACGATCCTACCGCGGGCCGCAGCAAAGGTTCCGCACCGGGCGCGCCTGCGGCCGTGTGGCGGGCCGCCGCGAAGGGGCGGGTTTCGCGCGGCGCCCTGGGATGCGTGCGGTCCCGCACCGTCGAAGATTGAAATCTGTGTCGTTTTCTAAAAGGGGCACTCGGCATCACTATTGCCGAGTCGGAGCAGCATCGCCATTTCTTGTCTCATTCGCGGACAGGCGGCGAAGTGCAGTCCAGGATTGAGCCAATGGCCGCTGCAACAGTAGAGAAGCCGCTCGATGTCGGTGGCCCGATGAGCCGCCGGGCAGCCGCGCTCGCCAACGTCAAATGGTTCCGCGCCCTCGCCTGGCGGGTGCTGCGCGAGGGCGGGCCGCAGGCCGCACTCCGCGCCGCCAACGCCCGGGCCGCGGCCCGTATCATCCTCCGTCAGGCCCGGCGCGACGCGCTCGTCAGCCGCATGGCGCGGGAGGCCCTGCGGGGCGATCGGGTGTCACCCTGATGCGCGCTCCGGCGCCGGTCCTCGCGACGGACGTGGTGTCATCGGGCTGAGACCGGCGAACGCGCCTCTGCGCCGGCGTCTAGGGGCTTTGGTGCGCCGCGCTCGCCGAGTCGCCGATCGGGCTCGATCCCGGCATCTGGTCCGTTGGGCCCGGAGCGCTCAGCTCATCGCCATAACGGTCGCGGGCATAAGCCTCCAGATCCCAGGCATCGTCGGGAGCCCGGTAGATGAACCGCTCCGACATCTCGGTCAGCACGATGTCCGGCTTCACGCGCTCGATGTAGCCGAAATCGACCTGCGTACTCCAAATAAAGTGCACCTCCCGGAAGGTTTCCGCCAGCATGATCGTCAGCATGATGGGCGCGAAGTGGGCGTAGCTATCGCCGAACAGCACCAGACGCCGCGGGTCTTGTGACTTGTCGTTGCGGTAGACGGTGTGGGAGCCGGTATGGAGGGTCCCGATCTGCCCTGAACGTTCTCGGTGCTCGACGATCGGGCTCGCGTAGATCCGTTCCGCGTCCCGCTGGAGCACGGAGAACGTCGCCCCTTCGGTCCAGGGCGGAATGCACACGGCGCCGAGATCGCCGGACCAATTGGCGGCGTACTGCGTCGGCCGCCGTCGAAAATCCCGCACCGGCTGCGCTCCGAGCGCCCGGCATATCTCATGATATCCGATCATCCGCCCATCGAACGTCCAGTGCGTGTCCGTCTGGAAATACAACTCAAGATCATCCCTGCGCCGCCGCATGGGCGCCACGAGATCGATCAGGATCGACCGCCAAAGCTTCCGACGCTGAAGATACCGCCTGACGTTGACAGCCCGGAGCGGGAACCGCCGATAATAGGGATCCTCGTGATACAGCCGCACCGCCGGCGACAAAACCCATTTCAAATCAATACCATCCAGCACATGGTCATAGATGGTCAGTTTTTCCGGAATCGTCACATGCTTGTAGCATATGCCCATAGCCTGCAGACGTTTGTGCCGGGTCAGGATCGCTTGACGCCACTGCCAGAGCAGCCAGCGTACAACGGGCGTGTCGACGTATTGAGACAGAACGTTGTTTGCGCCCTGCACAAGGAATAAATTTCCGCCCTTTCCGATATGAATGTGCTCCGGAACAAACATGGCTTGGTTCGCACGAAAGCTGAGACGGCAAGGCCGGCGCTGTGCCGGCCCATAACGCGATCGACGGACGCCTCAGCTACGGCGCGTCGCGATGATCGTGGGCCGCATCGCGCGCTCCGGTCCACTTGCACCGTCGTTGTGGATCGCCTCGGCCTGGGTGAATGAGACGTCGAACCCGAGATTGTCGAAGATCTTTTGGTATAGCCCGCGCGACAGGTGCCACCAGACGTAGAAGAGATTGGGGTTATCGAGCGGCGTGATCGGATGGATCACGAGGTCGTCGATCGGCAGCACATCCGTGAATGGGATCAACACCGCTTCTCGTGCGAGGCGCGCCCAGGCACCGATCGCGTAGACTGGATCCGAGAGATGCTCGACGATGGCACCGGCCATCACCACATCGAAACTCTGCTCGCGCCATTCGTAGAGTTCCGCATCGGCGCGTAGACGCACTTAGCACGACTGTTGAACTTATGCCACGCATGCCACCAGGAATTCTTGATCGGGATAAGATTTTCGCTTTCCCAGACCTGACGGGACTGCTGGATATCGCGATAGGACAGCGATGAGGCGAAGGGGAAGTGCCGAAACTCGTGCGTCGACGCCGCGTCGAGGCCTGTGACCGTCGCGCCCGCCTTCTCCGCATGGAACGCGAGATAGCCGGACGCCGTGCCGACATCGAGCACCGTTTTCCCGCTGACGTCGTATCCGCCGATGTATCGACCGAAGTCCTCGATGGTCCAGCTACCCTTTACCGACTCGCCGTCGGGAAACTGCATCGAGTGATACCAGTAGCTTCGCTTCTGTAGCGCGTCGTGCCACGGCTCTTCGTAGCGGGGGGATCGATCGCTCTTGCTCTTATCCGACACGTCAACGGGCCCCGTGGCTAAAGCACCATCCGCACGGACGCTACGGTAGCATACGATCCCAGGTTTTCACACGGTTCCAGCAAAGGCCGCTCAATCCGATGCGCAAGCGGCCAGCTTATAGCCGGATCAGCTGTCAGCTATGGGAATGCGGGAGAAAGAGCGGCTTTTTCAGTACGAACCCCGGAAACGATTGCTGGGATCACCGCTCCGATTACCGAAGATTATTTTAAATCGAAGACTGAAAACGTCGCGCGATGCAACGAGCGTGTCATTCGCAGAAAAGGCGGGGTGCAATCGCGCAAGAACTCTAGGTTGGTCTGATCCAACAGGCTTGCCGTCAATATTGCAGGCCTTGAGGCGATCGATACATCTCAACGCCGTAATTCGTTGCCGAACACAGAAAGCTTCGGTCTTCGCCGACAACAAGTACCGGCCCCGCGTGGCGCCGCAGCCGCTGTTTCGCGTCCGGCGTCGATCGCGGCAGGGATGCGGGACAAGAGATCCCGGAAATTCGTGAGAGATGGGCCGCCGGTCGGATCCCCGCCGGCAGCCCCAGCCTTGAAACAATCAGCGCTTGAACTTGCCGTCGTACTTGAACTCCGGCGCGGATTTCAGCTGATCCTTGGTGGCGCCGATGATCGCCTTCCACTTCTTGGCGTCAGCATCATAGCCCAGGGCGACGGAGGACGGCGAGACGGCGACGTAGCGCTCGCCCATGCCGAGGAAGCCGCCGACAGAGACGATGTAGCCGACGAGCTTCTCGTGGACGATCGCCAGATCCTTGATCTCGCCGACGGTGTTGTTCTCGGCGTCGGTGATGTTGAGGCCGATCAGGTTGTAGCTCAGCACCGCGTCCTGCGGCACGCTCTCGAATTTGGGGGCGACCGTCGGGGGCGCGGTGTTGGCGGCGAGGGCGGGCCCGGCCAGGGCGGAAGCGGCGAGGGAGGCGAGGACGAGGCGGCGCATCGAGATCTCCGGCGGCCCGGAATGGGCGCGGGAGAATGGCGTGCCCGAGCCCATCGTTCCGCCACCTCGCAGAAATGTTAAGGCGCTGAACATGGAACCGACCTGAGACATCCGCGCGGCCGCGATTGTACTGCTCAGCAGGCGGGACAGTTCGGCCGTGCAGGCCCGGAACCGTCCCTGGCTTGGCCCCCTCGTCGGACGCAAAGCTCGATCGGTGAGGATCGGGGGACAGGCGTGGTGAAACAAGCGGAGATCTTGGCGACGTCGCCGGAGAACGCGACCGGCGCAGTCGCAATCGTGCGACAGCCGGGCGCTTGGATCGACGGGATGATCGGCGTGGCGATCTTCAGCGCCTCGCTCGCGGCGACCCGTTTGGCGCTGACCGGGATGGATGCGCTATTCCTCAGCGCGGCACGGGCGGCACTGGCAGGCCTGGCGGGGGCGGCCGCGCTGCTGATCCTGCGAGAAGCGTGGCCGCGTCGCGGCGATCTCGCGGCGCTCGCGATCGTGGCCGGCGGCGTCGTGGTCGGCTTCCCGCTCCTGACCGCGCTGGCGCTGCGCAACGTCGGCGCGGCGCACGGCACCGTCTTCGTCGGGTTGCTGCCGCTCTCGACGGCGCTGTTCGGGGCCCTGCGGTCGGGCGAGCGCCCGTCGGCGGCGTTCTGGGTCCTGTCGGTGCTGGGCGCCCTCGTGACCGTGGGTTTCGCCGCCCGCGGGCTCGACGGGCCGCCGGGGTCGGGCGACGCCTTCATGCTCGCCGCGATCCTGGTCTGCGGGCTCGGCTATGCCGAGGGCGGGATCCTGGCGCGCCGGCTCGGCGGCTGGCAGGTGATCGCGTGGGCAACCGTGCTGTCGCTGCCGCTCTCCCTGCCGCTGGCGCTGGCCTTGACCCCCGCCCATCTCGAGGCGATCCCGCTCCCGGCCTGGGCCGGCCTCGGCTACGTGGCTTTGTTCAGCATGCTGATCGGTTTCGTGTTCTGGTACCGGGCGCTCGCCCGGGGCGGCATCGCGGCGATCGGGCAGCTCCAGCTCTTGCAGCCGTTCATGGGGCTCGGGGTCGCCGCCCTGGTGCTCGGCGAGCGGATCGAGCCCGCGATGATCGCCGCGGCCCTTCTGGTCGCCGCCTGCGTGGCCCTGGCCCGGCGCCTGGCTTGAGCCCAGCGCTCAGCCGGCCTTGGCGACCACCTCGATATCCCGGTCCAGCCCGCTCTCGACCTTGAACTCCCGGGTATAGACCTGCCCGTCATGGCGGGCGATCAGCACGTAGTCGCCCTCTGCCAGGGTGACCTGCGGGAACGCGCCGATCGCCTCGCGGATCGTGTCGCCGCCGGGCGTCAGCACGGAGAAGGCGGTGCCCGCATAGGCCTCCGCCCCGGGGGCGGCCACCAGCTTCAGGGTGACGGTGGCGGCGCGATGGTTGAGTGTCGCCTCCGTGACCTTGCCGTTCTCGACGCGCAGGTCGGCGCGCTGGATCGCGTTGGATTCCCCGTAGGTCGAGACCACGTGATACGTGCCCTCGGGCAGCCGCAGGAGTTCGCCGGCCTTGATGCCCGAGCGCACCAGCCGGCCCTCGGAATTGGTCCCCACCGGCACGAACACCGAGAACGAGACCTGGGCGGGCGGAATCTTCTGGTCGCCCACGGCGCCCGCGAGTTTCAGGGCGCCGGCCGCCACCCGGAGGGTGTCGGTGGCCGGCTGGCCGCCCATCACGATCCGTTTGGAGGCGCTGGCGAAGCCATAGGTCACGGTCGCCACGTAGGTGCCGGGCGCAAGCGTGAAGTTCGGCTCGGCCTCGGTGGAGCGGCCGACGATGGACGGCCGGGTCCCGTCGCCGCGATCCTCGTAGATCCGCCAGGCCAGCCCCTGGCGCAGGGGCACGCCGGCGCCGGACAGAAGCGCCGACAGGGACAGCTGCGCCTCCGGCTCGGCCGGCGGCATGCTGGGCGGCAGGCTCGGGCTGGTGATCGACGGGGAGGGCAGGGGATCGCCGAGGCGGTTCTGGAACACGCCCTGTTGCGCGCGCGCGTCCGCCGGCAGGAGATGGGCCGGCAGGAGAATTGCCACCGCCATCGCGGCAAGCCTCGTGCGCATCGGTCGAATCCTCATCAAGCCTCGGTTCCAGCCCGCCTGTGCCTCCCGACCATGGCGGCGGCAAGGCCGCACGGTCTTCCCCCGGGTGGCGCTGCGTGCCACATCCGAGGCCCGATTCCACAGCGGGACAGGACGCATGACTGCCACCCTCGACCTTCTGAAGACGCGCCGCTCGGTGCCGCCGCTGCTGCTGGACGGCCCGGGGCCGGACCGTGCGCAGCTCGAAACCATCCTGACCGCGGCCTCCCGGGTGCCCGACCACGGCAAGCTGGCCCCCTGGCGCTTCATCGTCATCGCGGAGGCGGCGCGGGAGCGGGTCGGCGAGACCATCGCGGCGACGTTCGCGGCCGACAACCCGGAGGCGAGTCCCGAGCGGCTGGCTCAGGAACGCGGCCGCCTGATGCACGCGCCGATGGTCGTTGCGGTGGTCTCCCGTGTTGGACCGCACGTGAAGATCCCCGAATGGGAGCAGCTGCTCTCCGTGGGTGCCGCCACGATGAACCTGGTCATCGCCGCCAACGCGTCGGGCTTCGCCACCGCGTGGCTGACGGAATGGTACGCCTATGACCGCCGCGTGCTGGACGCGCTGGGCCTCGCGCCGACCGAGAAACTCGCGGGGTTCGTCCATATCGGCCGGGCGCGCGAAGTGCCGTCCGACCGGCCGCGGCCGAGTCTTTCCGAGATCGTGACCTATCTCTGATTGCGATTGGTCTCAAAAGGCGCACCCGTGCATTACGATCTCGAAGCTCCGCGCGAGGCGCGCGCCCTGCCGCACAACCCCCTGAAGGCGATCGTCGCGCCGCGGCCGATCGGCTGGATCAGCGCCATGAGCCGGGAGGGCAAGCTCAACCTCGCGCCCTACTCGTTCTTCAATGCGGTGGCCGACAACATGGTGGCGTTCTCGTCCTCGGGCCGGAAGGACGCGATGACCTTCGCGGAGGAAGGTGCCGAGTTCGTCTGCAGCCTGGCGACCTGGGATCTGCGTGACGGGATGAACGATTCCTCGGCGCCGCTCCCGCGGGGCGAGAGCGAGTTCGTCTTCACGAAGCTCGAGACCGCCCCCTCGCAGAAGGTGCGCCCGCCGCGGGTGGCAGCCTCGCCCGCCGCCCTCGAATGCCGATGGCTGCAGACCGTCCCGCTGGTGCCGCTCGGCGGAGGCGAGGCCGAGAACTTCCTGGTCGTCGGGCAAGTGGTCTCGATCTACGTCGACGAGCAGTTCGTGTCGGACGGCATGGTCGACACGGCCGCCATGCATCCGATCCTACGCGGCGGCTATTTCGATTACTTCCGCGCCACCGCGGATAACCGGTTCCAGATGCGCCGGCCGAAGGGCGCGGCGGAGTTCACCGGCTCCTGAAAATGCCTAACCTGGCGCAACTTCGATTGAGGAGTTGTTTACCATAAGCGGCGCAGGTTCCCGGTGTCCTCAGACCCCGTGCGCGCCCGGATGTTCCTGTTCACCACGCCGTCCAGCCCACCGGAGAGCAGCCCGCCCGCGCAAGCGCCGCGGGCGGGCTCCGGCGCGGCCGCGTCCGGCCCGGTGGTCCAGGCGATCCGCGACGGCGCGATGGCGAGCGGGGTCGGCTTCGATTACCTGCTCGCGACGGCCCGGCGGGAATCGGCCCTCGATCCGTCGGCCAAGGCCGGGACCTCCTCGGCCACCGGCCTGTTCCAGTTCATCGAGCAGACCTGGCTCGGCGTGATGAAGAATGCCGGGCCCAAGCTCGGCCTCCAGGCCCAGGCGGACGCGATCACCCGCCAGCCCGACGGCACCTACGCGGTCCCGAATGCCGACCAGCGCCAGGCGATCCTCGACCTGCGGCGCGATCCCAAGATCTCCGCGACGCTCGCCGGCGCCCTGACCCAGCAGAATTCCGACGCCCTCGCCGCAGCGCTGGGGCGCGACCCGACCTCCGGTGACCTCTACGCGGCGCATGTCCTGGGGGCGAAGGGCGCGGCCGCGCTGATCTCCACCGCCCGCGCCTTCCCGGCCCGGGCCGCGGCCCTCGACCTGCCGGACGCCGCCGCCGCCAACCGGGCCCTGTTCTATGATCGCGCCGGCCGGCCGCGCAGTGCGGCCGAGCTCTATGCCAATCTCGCGGCCGCCGCGCAGGGGGCCGCAGCCACCGACCTGACCGCTCTGCGCCAGGAGAGCGCCCCGGTCACTCAGGCGGCGACGGCTTATGCCAGCACCGCCGCGGCGTTCGGCGGAACCTCCGATCTGCGCAGCCTGTTCCAGACCGACCAGCGGGGAGCCGCATCGGATGCGGCGGCGCGCCTCTGGCAGGCCCGCAACGCTGCGCCGCCCGCGCAGCACGCCGCCCCGACCTATTTCCCGCGCTCCGACGCCGACGCGCCGCAGAGCGTGGCGGTTCCCGAGCCGGTCACCACGGGCGCCCTTGCCGAACCGGCGCCGACGCCGGCCGGCCCCGCCCTGGTCAACCCGCCGCTGCCGCCCCGCCGCCCGGCCGATCTCGCCACTGCGGGATCCACCACCGGCATCAGGACCAGCCTGTTCGCCCCCCGGAGCGGCCCATGATCATCCGCGAGTTCCTGGCCTGGACGCAGAACGCCTCGGCCGGCCGCCGGGCCGAGGCCACCACCGCGCTGGCGCGGGCATACCTCTACGGCGACCTTTCCGCCGACGAGGCCTGGGAAGCCAAGACCGCGCTGCTGTCGCTGCTGGACGATCCGTCCCCGGTGGTCCGCCGGGCGCTCGCCGAGACCTGCGCGGCCTCCGCGCGGACGCCCCGGCCGCTGGTGGTGGCCCTCTCCTGCGACGTGCCCGAGGTGGCGCGCCTCGTCCTCGCCCGCTCGCCGGTGCTCACCGATGCGGACCTGGTCGATGCCGCCGCATTGGGCGACGAGGCCACCCGTGCGGTGATCGCGGCGCGCCATCACCTGTCCCACGCGGTCTCGGGGGCGCTGGCCGAGATCGGCGAGCTGGATACCCTCGTGGTTCTGGCCGGGAATCCCACGGCGAAGATCACCGCGGGCCGGATGCTGCGCATGATCGAGCGCCGCGGCGGCGAAGCCAGCTTGCGCGAAGCGCTGCTGCGCCGGTCCGACCTGCCGCCGGAGGTGCGCTACACGATCGGCCTGGCGGTCGCGGAGGCGCTGTCGCATTTCGTCACCGACCGCGGTTGGCTCGGCACCGAGCGCTGCGACCGGATGCGCCGCGAGGCCGGCGAGCGCGTGGCGCTGGACGTATGCGACCAATCCGGCGCCGCCGCGGTCGCCCGCTTGGTGGCACATCTGCGCACGACCCATCAGCTGACTGCCGGCCTGATCCTCCGGGCGGTTCTCTCGGGCCGGACCGACTTCGTCCAGGCTGCCCTCGCCGATCTCTCGGGCCAGGATCATGTCGGGATCGCCCGCGCCATGCGGGATCCCCGGTCCTTCGCCGATCTGCATCGCAGAGCCGGCCTGCCCGAGGCGCTGCTGCCGGCGATGCAGGCGGCGCTCTCCGCCCGCCAGGCTGCCGGCCCTTCGACGGGCCTGCGCGGCGCAGGCCTGTCGCGCCGGGTGATCGAGTCCGCCATCGACGCCTGCACCGACCTGCCGGCGCCCGAGATGCACGCGGTCGTCGCCCTGCTGACCCGCTACGAATCCGAAGCCGCCCGCGACGAGGCCCGCGAGGCCGCCCGTGCCATCGCGGCCGAGGCCCTGGCGCGTGAAGCTGCCCGTCGCGACGCCGCAGCCGCGGATGCCGCCTGGCGCGCCGCCTTGGAGAGCCAGCGCCGCAGCGCGTTCGTCGCGCCGGAAGATGCCGTGGAGATTGTCGCGACGGCCCCGGTCGAGGCCCCCGCGCCGGCGGCGGTCGAGCCTGTGATCGGCCCGGACGCGAAACGCGAACCGGCGGAAGCGGAACTGCCCAACCCCGTGGGCGCGATCCTGGATGCGCTGCCGGAGCAGATCCTGGCCTGGTACCGCACGGAGCCGAAGGAGGAGGATCCGGAGGTCCAGGCCGCCATGCAGGAAGTCCTCGACGGGCTCGGCGCCGACCTGCTGGACCAGTTCCGCGCCAGCCGCGGCGGTGCGGAGAACCGGCCGGACGAGGGCATCCGGATCGCGGCCTGATCTCGGCAAGAAAGTGCGCGCTGGTCTACACACGACGCTCCGCCCTTCCGGGGCGCCGGAGGCGAGCCCGGAATCCAGATCCGCCGACAGGGCAAGAGCTACGGCGTGGCAGCTGCAGCATCCGTTCGACTTCCAGGCCGTTGGGCGGATCGGATGTCCCTTCGCAGATCGGGGAACAGCGGCGTCGGAGAAACGGCCTACTCGGCCGCCCGTCGCTCGATCGGATCCCTCAAACCAAACCGCTCGATGCTGTCCTCCAGCCGCAGGGCCGCGTTGATCAGCGCCATGTGCGAGAAACCCTGGGGCATGTTCCCGCGCTGCTCGCCGCTCGCCGCGTCGATCTCCTCGGCGAACAGGCCGAGATCGTTGCCCCGGGCGATCAGCCGCTCGAACGCGTCCTTGGCTTCCCGGGTGCGCCCGTCGAGCGCCAGGCAGCCGACCCGCCAGAACGCGCAGGCCGTGAAGGTGCCCTCGTCACCCTTCAGGCCGTCATCCATGCGGTAGCGATAGATCAGGTCGCCATCGCCCAGCTCCCGCTCGATCGCCGCGAGGGTCGAGCGGGTGCGCGGATCGGAGGGGTCCAGCGCGCCGAACAGGGCGACGCGCAGCACGGCCGCGTCGAGGTGATGCGACTCGTAGGCGCCGGTATAGGCCTGCTTCTCCGGATTCCACCCTTTCTCGAGGTACTCCGCGCGGACCTCGGCGGCGATCCGCTCCCATTCGGCGATCTTCTCCTGAGATACGCCGTCGATGTTGCGGCCGATCCGGGCTGCATCGGTCAGCGCCACCCAGATCATCGCCTTGGTGTGGACCTGGTGGCGCGGCCCGGTGCGCAGCTCCCAGATGCCGTGATCGGCGTCGTGCCGGTGGCGGATCGCCCGGGCGGTGAGGTTGTCGAGCACCTCGGGCAGCCGGTCGTTGACCTTCTCGGGCGGATCGTAATCGACCGCTTCCAGGAACACGCAGAGCGCCCGCAGCAACTCGCCGTAGATGTCGTGCTGGTCCTGATCCGCGGCGAGGTTGCCGATCACCACCGGGCCGACGCCGTTCCAGCCGGCGAGGTGGTCCAGCACCTCTTCCGCCGGCATGCCGTCGCTGATGCCGTACATCAGCTTGGTGTCGCGCCCGTAGGAACCGTCCCGCTCACGCAGGAAACGCAGGAATTCAGCGGCCTCCCGGACATAGCCGAGCATCACGAAGGCGGTCACCGTGAAGGCCGCGTCGCGCATCCAGGTGAAGCGGTAATCGTAGTTGCGGTCACCCGGCACCGCCTCCGGCAGCCCGGCGGTCGCCGCCGCGACGATGCCGCCCGAGGGCGAGTAGGTCAGGAGCTTCAGGCACAGGGCGGAGCGCATCACCGCGTCCCGGTAGGCGCCACGATAGCTACTGCGGGCGCTCCAGCGGCGCCAGTATTCGACGGTCGTGTCCAGGCGGCGCTGCGCCCCTGCGAAGTCCTCGATGCAGGCGTCCTCGTTATCCTCGCCATGGGTCAGGACGAGATAGGCGGTCTCGCCCTCTGCGAGGCTGAACCGGATCTCGGCCTCGTCGCCCGCCAGCTCCGGCTGCGGGAACGCGTTGACGCGCAGGCGCCAATCCTCCGCCTCGAACAGGACGGACCGACCCTCCACGATGGGCGTGCAGGCGCGGCGGGCGTAGTCGAAGGTCGGGCGCACCACGAACCGGCCCGTCACGCGCCCGCTCTCGCAGGTCAGCAGCCGGATCAGGCGGCTCTCACCCTCGCCGTCCGGGCCCTCATCGGGTTCCGGGCTCGGCGGGTTGACCGGCATGACGTCGATCAGCGTGGCGCGCCCCGTGGCGGTGGTGAAGGTCGTCTCCAGGATGTTGGTGTCGGGCACGTAGCGGCGCGCGGAGCCCTTGAGCGCGTCGAAGGTGAGGCTGCACGCGCCGCCCTTCTCGTCGTCGAGGAGCTTCAGGAACAGGGCCGGCGAGTCGTGGCGCGGCCAGCACAGCCAGTCGATCGAGCCGTCGCGGGCGATCAGCGCGCAGGAATGGGTGTCGCCGATAAGGGCGTAATCGCTGATGGGCTTCGACACGAGGCTTCCGAGTGGCGATTGCGCCCTTGTGCGGCGCAAGACAGAGTGACGGTGAGGTAGCCGGGCCGGACCGGGCGGGGAGCCCGGCTCGACGATTCGCCGCATGATTGCGCCTGTGTCAGGCGGTGGGCCGCGGCAACATCCGGTCGCTGATGATCCGCCGCTGGATCTCGCTCGTCCCCTCGAAGATGGTCGTGAGGCGCGCGTCGCGCCAGTAGCGCTCGACCCGCCGCTCGGTGGTGTAGCCGTTGCCGCCGTGAAGCTGCATCGCCTGGTTGGTGACGCGCACGGCCATCTCGGTGGCCAGGAGCTTCACCATCGCGGATTCGCTCTCGGCCGCCTCGCCCTGGTCGAGGAGGTGCGCGACCTGATGCCAGAACGCCCGCGCCTGGGCGACTTCGGCGGCCATGTCGGCCAGCGCGAAGCGCAGGGCCTGGAAATCGCCGATCGGGTGGCCGAACTGGACCCGCTCCTGCAGGTAGGCCTGCGTGTCTTCGACAGCCGCCCGGGCCACGCCGACCGCCCGGGCCGCGGTGTGGACCCGGGCGATGTTGAGCCCGCGCTGGACCGAGGCGAAGCCGCCGGAATCGGCGTCCGCCCCCTGGTCGCCGTAGAGCCCGGTGAGCCGGTCGCTCTCGGGAACGCGCACGCCGTCGAGAGCGAGTTCGAAGGTCTCGAAGCCGTGGTAGCCGATCTTGTCGATCACCCGGCCGGTCATGCCGGGCGGGAAGCTGTCCCGGTCCTTCACCACGAGGAACGGTTCCAGGCCGGCGGAGCGCGACTCGCCGGGTTCCGGATCGCGGGTGCGGGCCAGGACCTCGACGAAGTCGGCGCCCTTGGCAAAGCCCGCCCAGCGCTTCGTGCCGGTGAGCACCCAGGTATCGCCGTCCCGCACCGCGCGGGTCTGCACGCCGGCGAGGTCGGAGCCGGCATTGGGTTCGGACAGGGAGATCGAGCCGATCCAGGCGCCCCTGGCCGAGCGCCGCAGCAGCTCGGCCCGGCGTTCCGGATCGAGGGTCTGGGTGCCGAGGCCCTGGCCGCGGGCCAGGATGCTGCCGACCGACAGCCAGGCCCGGGCCAGTTCCTCGGAGACGAGGCAATATTCGAACACCCCGAGGCCGAGGCCGCCCTGCGCCTCCGGGATCGTGATGCCGAACCAGCCCTTGGCGGCCATGGCGTCGATGAGCGACCGGGGCATCTCGGCCTTCTGGCGATCGAGCACGTCGGCCAGCGGCAGGACCGTCTCGGACGCGAAGGCGCGGGCCTCGGCCTGGAGCGCGGCCCGGGCGGCCGAGTGCCACGGCGAGGCCAGTTCCGGCGGCTTCGGCGCGATCGGATCCGGTTTGGCCGCCTTCGTGATCATGGTCTCTCCGGAAATCCAGTCGCCGCCACAGGTATGGCTGAGCTGGAAACACGCGCTTACAAAATGGTTCCCGCGACCATCTTCGAATAATCACCGCAGCGGCGCATACTAACCTGATGACGCTCGCCGATCCGCACGCCGATTCCTTCGCGATGAACGCACCCGCCACACCGCACATCCTCGTGGTCGAAGACGATCGCGAGATCTCGGCCCTGGTCGCACGCTACCTGCGCGGCAACGAGTGTCGCGTCACCCTGGCGGGCGACGGCAACGACATGGACCGGGCGCTGGCGGAATCGCGCATCGACCTGATCGTGCTCGATCTGATGCTGCCGGGCGAGGACGGGCTCAGCCTGTGCCGGCGCCTGCGGGCCTCCTCGCAGATCCCGATCCTGATGCTGACCGCGAAATCCGAGGAGGTCGACCGCATCCTCGGCCTCGAACTCGGCGCGGACGATTACCTGGCCAAGCCGTTCAACCCCCGGGAGCTCCTGGCCCGGATCCGGGCGATCCTGCGCCGGGTCTCGGCCGAGGTGCCCGATACCGACGAGCGGCGGCGCCTGCACTTCTCCGGCTGGACGCTCGACGTGTCGCTCCGTCAGGTGCTGTCGCCCGAAGGCGCCCGCATCGCCGTGACGGGGGCGGAGTTCGACCTCCTGCACGCGCTCTGCCTGCGGCCGGGACGCGTTCTGTCCCGCGATCAGCTCCTCGACCTCACCCAGGGCCGCACGGCCGGACCGTTCGAGCGCAGCATCGACGTGCTGATCTCGCGCATCCGCCAGAAGATCGAGCGCGACACCCGCAACCCCGAATTCATCCGCACGATCCGCTCGGGCGGCTACCTGTTCACCCCCGAAGTGACCCGGTCATGAGCACGTTCCGACGGTTGCGCGACCGGCTGCGCCCGCAGAGCATCGCGGGCCAGATCGCCCTCCTGGTCGTGGCCGGGATCGCGGTGGCCCACATGGTCGCCACCGCGGCCTTCCTGATCCTCCACGAGCCGCAGAATCCGGACGAGCTGCCGGGCGTCGCCGCGGGCCGCCTCTCGACGCTGGTCCGGCTCCTCGACGTCGCGGATCCGGCGGCGCGGCCGGCCCTGCTGGAGAGCGGGCGCAGCCTGCCGCTGATGCAGGTGAGAGCCTGGGACGGAACGGTGCCGCCCGGGGCCAAGCCGCTCCCCAACCTGCCGATCATCCACCGCCTGCGCGTCGGCGCGGGCCGGCCCGTGACCGTGGTCGACCTGTCCGGGGGGGATCCGGAGCGGTCGCCCGCGAACGGGCGCCTGCATATCGGGATCACCACGCCCAACGGGGCGACCCTGCAGGCCGCGATGCCGAACGGTCCCCTGCGGGCGCCGCGGCAGGGGCCTTTGATCTTCACCGTGGTGTTCCTGGCGCTGACCCTGGCTCTGCTCTGCGTCTGGGCGACCCGGGCGCTGACGGCGCCGCTGGCCCGACTCGCCGGCGCCGCGGAGGCGTTCGGCACGCGGGACGACCATGTCGCCCTGCCGGAGGCGGGCCCGCGCGAGGTCCTGGCGGTCTCCCGGGCGCTCGACCGGATGCGGGCGCGGGTGCGACGCCTGATCGACGACCGCACCCAGATGCTGGCGGCGATCAGCCACGACCTGCGCACGCCGATCACGCGCCTGCGGCTGCGCGCCGAGTTCATCGAGGACGAGCACGCCCGGGCCGCCACCTTGCGCGACCTGGACCAGATGAACGGCCTGGTCGAGGCCGCCCTGTCCTTCGTGCGGGACGGCCAGACGCGCGATTCCGGCAGCCTCAGCCTGGTGGACCTCGCCTCCGTGGTGCAGACCGTCTGCGACGACTTCTCGGATTTCGGCGCGCCGGTCAGCGTCGGCCGCAGCCGGCACGTCCTGGTGCAGGGCCGGCCCGAGGAATTGCAGCGGGCGATCACCAACCTGGTGGACAACGCCGTGAAGTATGGCGGCGGCGCGGAGGTCCGGATGGAGGCGTCCGAGCGGGGGGTCCGGGTCTGCGTGCTCGATCAGGGCCCCGGCATCCCGGAGGCCGAGCGCGACGCGATGCTCCAGCCCTTCGTGCGCGGCGACCGCGCCCGCAACCTCAACGAAGCCAGCGGCTTCGGCCTCGGCCTGTCGATCGTTCTGGCGATCGTCGAGGCCCATAACGGCCGTCTGATCCTGGAGAACCGCCCGGAGGGCGGCCTCTGCGCCGTCATCGAGCTGCCCCTGGCGGCGCAGGCCTATGCGAGCCGGACGCCGCAGCCGGCGCGGCCGATGTCGGCCCGGGCGGCCTGAAGCCGTCCGAGCCGGGTTCTTCCGGCAGGCTTACGCGGCCCGCACGTTGCGCAGGAACTGCGCCACCTCGGCGCGAAGCTGCTCGGACTGGGTGGCGAGGTCGTCCGACGCCTGGGCCACCGACGAGGCCGCTTGGCCGGCATCGCTGGCGACACGGGCGACCTCGGCGATGTCGGCGGTCATCCCGCTGGTCCCGGTCGAGGCCTGCCCCATGCTGCGGACGATGTCCTGCGTGGTGACACCCTGCTCCTCGACGGCGGCCGAGATGCTGGTGGAGACGTGGTTCATCGCCTCGATCTGGGACACGATGCCCTGGATCGCCTCGGACACGCCGCCGGTCACCGCCTGGATCGACGCCACCTGACGGCCGATCTCCTCGGTCGCGCGGCTGGTCTGGGTCGCGAGTTCCTTGACCTCGGCCGCGACCACCGCGAAGCCGCGGCCGGCCTCACCGGCCCGGGCCGCCTCGATCGTGGCATTGAGCGCGAGCAGGTTGGTCTGCCCGGCGATGGTGGACACCATCCCGACCACGTCGCCGATGCGGGTCGCGGCGGCGGCGAGATCCGCCATTGTGCCCTCGGCGCGCTTGGCCTCGTCGACCGCGGTGGCCGACATGCCGGCTGCCTGCTCGACCTGGCGCCCGATCTCCTGGACGGTGGCGCCCAGCTCCTCCGCGGCGGCCGCGACGGCATCGACGTTGTCGGCGGTCTGACGCGCCGCGCTGGCGACGCTGGTCGAGCGCTCCGACGTGCCGGCGACGGCGATCCGCATGGTACCGGAGGCGCCCTGGAGCGCCGCCACGCCCCGGGTCAGCCCATCGACGATGCCGCCGACGGATTGCTCGAAGCCGCTGGCCAGATCCTGCAGCATGGCGCGCCGGGCCTGCTCCTCGCGCATCCGCGCCGCCTCGGTGGTCTGAAGCTGCTGCGCCGCCTCCTCCAGCGACATGTCGCGGATCGTGACCACCGCGCGGGCGATGTCGCCGATCTCGTCCCGGCGCCGACTGCCCGGCACATCGGTGAGCGCCTGACGGTCGGCGAGCGCCTTGAGGGCGCGGGTCAGCGCGCTGAGCGGGGACACGATCGAGCGTGCCAGAAGCAGGCCGAGCACGGCCGTGCCCGCCAGGACGCAGAGGCCGATCAGGAACAGCGTGCGCGAGAGCGCCCGCACGGCGTCGATCGCCTCGGCCTGAGACTGCTCCGCCACCACGGTCCAGGGCGCGCCCAGCACGGAGACCGGCGAGGCCGCCGCCATGTGCGGGCCGTCGGCCGCGGTGAACTCGAAGCTGCCGTCGGCCTTGAGGCGATCGGCTGTGATCCCGAGCGGGGCGACGCCGTCGCCGGCCTTCGCCGTCTTGCTCAGCGGCGGGTTGCTGCGCAGCCGCCCGTCGGCGCCGGCGGCCAGCACCTGGCCGGTCTCTCCGAGGCCGGTCCGCTTCGCCAGCGCCTGATCGAACAGGGTCGGCGTGACCCGCATGACGATGAAGCCGATCCGCTCCGCCGCCTGGGCGGTGCCCATGGCCACGTTCGCCCGCTTGGTCATGGCGCGGCCGATGAAGGCGGCCGGCTGGCCGTCGACCGGGTAGGCCGAGAAATCCTCGAACAGGACCGAGCTCGGATCCGCGGATTTGAGGCGCTCGACCAGCCGCTCCAGCGCCGTGCCCTTGAGCCCGTCATCGGTCACCGACTTGGCGAAATCGCCGCCCTTCGTCGTCGTGTAGACGATCCGGCCGGCGTCATCGAGGAACAGCAGGTCGGCGTAGCCGGACTGGGCGACGAGCTTGCGCGCCACCTCCTGCACCTTCACGTGGCGGCGTCCATACATGCCGGTCCCGTCCAGCGCGATCCGCGCCTCGACGGTCTGCGGCGCCCGGAACGCCTCGACGACCGCGGCGGTCTCGGGCTTCGACGGGTCGAGGGTCTCGATCAGGTCGGGGAAGTTCGAGACGATCTGGGGATGCGCCGCCGCGGCGAGGAAGTCGGCCTGCATCCGGTCGGCAACCAGCTCGATCCCGTCCCGGCGCGCGACCGCAGCCAGCTGGAGCCGCTCGTTCGCCGCGTCGATCAGACCGGACTTGGCGGAATACCAGCTGAAGCCACCCATCGCGGTGGCGCTGAGCAGGGCCAACCCGATCGTCATCGCCGGCAGGCGAGAACTCAGCCGCGAAAACATCACCATGGCAGTCCTGTAGGCATTCTGATCGGAGAAACCGCGCAACCTTAGTGCAATGCCACTAAAATCCCGTAAAGATTTGTGGCAAGACGTCGATTCCGGGCACAGAATTCAATCTATCGCGCCGTCGGTGGATCCAAGATTTGCACAGACCCTTGGCCCGCAACGCGACGCGTCAATACGGCCGAAATGTAACACCCATATCAAAGACGTTTTCGAACCGTGTCCCCGGACGCATAAAGTCCCGCCGCTTCACCCATCAGGGTTCAGGAGGCCGGGATGGTGGGTAGGTCCCGGGGGGCCGGCCCCGACCGAATGACGTCCGGCCCGGGGCTTGCTGACGATCCGGGCTGGCGTCGCGAATCGTTGGCCTGACCCCGCGAGTCCGCCTAGAGCATCGGCCAACCGCCTGAGCCTTGACCTGCAGAACGGGGACCGGATGACGAGCGAGACCCGCCGAGACGATGCGCGCCGGATCGCGCTGATCGGGGCGCCGATCGAGGTCGGCACCAGCGAACCGGGCGCGCTCATGGGCCCGGCCGCCCTGCGCACGGCCGGGCTCGTTCGAACCCTGTCCGATCTCGGCCACGCGATCGTCGATCACGGCGATGTCGTGCCGGATGGCCCGGCAGACGGGCGGGGCCTGGCCGCCGTCGCGGCCTGGACCCGCGCCCTGTCCCGGGCGGTCGAGGCCGCCCTCGGGGCGGGGTCGGTGCCGCTCGCCGCCGGCGGGGACCACAGCCTGTCGCTCGGCTCGGTCGACGGGGCGATGCGCCATTGCGCCCGGGAGGGCCGGCCGCTCTTCGTGCTCTGGCTCGACGCCCATGCCGATTTCAACACGCCGGAAACCTCGCCCTCGGGCAACGTCCACGGGATGCCCCTCGCGGCCCTGTGCGGCGAGCCGGGTTTCCCGGACCTGTTCGCCGAGCCGGTGCCGGCCCCGCTGCCGCCGGCCAATGTCCACCTGTTCGGCCTGCGCTCGATCGATGCCGGCGAGCGCGCCCTGGTGACCGCCCGCCGGGTCGGCGTCACCGACATGCGCACCATCGACGAGTTCGGCGTGGTCGCCCCCCTGCGGCGCGTGCTCGACCGGGTGGCCCGGGACGGCGCGCACCTGCATGTCAGCCTCGATATCGATTTCCTCGATCCGTCGATCGCCCCCGGCGTCGGCACCACCGTGCCGGGCGGCGCGACCTTCCGGGAGGCGCATCTCATCATGGAGATGCTGCACGATTCCGGCCTGGTCCGCTCCCTCGACGTGGTTGAGCTGAACCCGTTCCTCGACGATCGGGGGCGCAGCGCCCGGGTGCTGGTGGAGCTGGTGGCGAGCCTGTTCGGCCGGCGCATCCTGGACCGGGCCTCGCCCGTGATCGAAGCGGTCTCCCCCGACCAGAACGGCCGCCGCTGATGCCGGACGGTCGGGCCGACGCCCCACCCGACGCGCCGGCCCGCCAGCGTTCGGACGGCCGGGTCCACCTCCGCGCCGGTCCCGTGGGGGGCGGGGGCTCGACCCGGATCCTGGATCTCGCCGAATCCGGCCCGTCGCGGTTGCGCTTCCCCCGCGGGGAGGGGGCGCTGGAGGCGGTCCTGGTCAACACCGCCGGCGGTGTCGCGTGCGGCGACGCCTTCACGATCACCCTGGACCTCGCCTCCGGGGCCGACCTCGTGCTGACCACGACGGCGGCCGAGAAGATCTATCGCTCCGACGGCCCTGTGAGCCGGATCGAGAACCGCGTCCTCCTGGCGGAACGGGCCCGGTTGGCCTGGCTGCCCCAGGAGACGATCCTGTTCGATCGCGCCCGGGTGCAGCGGCGCTTCGAGGCCGACCTGTCCGAAGGCGCCGCCCTGCTGGCCGTCGAGATCGTCGCCTTCGGCCGCGCCGCCCGGGGCGAGCGGATCCATGCCGGGCTGTTCGCGGATTCCTGGCGGGTGCGCCGGGCCGGGCGGCTGGTCTATGCCGACAGCCTGGTCCTCGACGGGCCGATCTCCGATCTCCTCGACCGCCCGGCGATCGGTGGCAGCGCGCGCGCCTGCGCGACGGTCTTGGACGTCTCCGAGGGCGCGGAGGGGCGTCTCGACGCCGCCCGCACCCTGCTCGAAGAGGCCGCCGCGCCGGGTATCGAGGCTGCCGCCAGCGCCTGGAACGGCCACCTCGTCATCCGGGCCCTCGCGGACGGAGTCGGGCCGCTGCGCAGCCTGGTCGCCCGTTTCCTCGCCGGGTATCGCGATCGACCGATGCCCCGGGTCTGGCAGAGCTGACGCGTCCGACGGCGAACCGATCATCCGATACGTTCGGCTGCGATCATATTCCCGCGCGGAAGCCGCATCGCGCCCGTTGCCTGCCGCGGCAAACCTCTGCTAGAGACGCGCACCCGGAGCCGGCCGCCAGGCTCCGAGGGCGACGCCGCGGCGTCGCCACGAGGGGCCTCGTGGCGGAGTGGTTACGCAGAGGACTGCAAATCCTTGCACCCCGGTTCGATTCCGGGCGAGGCCTCCATCTTCCCCTCGCATGCCGAGCGCCATCGCGATCAGCCCGCCAGCCTTGCGCTTGCCGGAGGATTGGGCCGCGAAACATGACTGCGGTCCGTCGATGAGGGATGGGGCGACCCGGACGCCTGGACCGTCCGGGGAAAGGGCACCGCGCGACGCCCACGAGACGCGGCTTCGTCGGTCCACGTCTAGGCCGCAGCGACCTGAGCCAGGAATGTTGCGATTGCCCGCTGGAGATCGTGCGTCCCGGCATTCACCTGCAACGCATTGGTCCTGACCTGCGCCGCCTGCTGCTCGTTCGAGGTCGCGGTGGCGCGCACGCCCGCGACGCTGTCCGAGACCTTCCGGGACTCGCTCGCCGCGCTGGTGATGGCGCGGGCGATCACCTGGCTCGACTGGCCCTGTTGATCGGCCGCGACCGCGACCTCGGCGGCGATGGAACTCATCTCGGCGATCGTCTGACCCACCGTGCCGATCGAGCCGATCGCCCCAACCGTGTCGGCAGCCGCCGCCTGGATCGCCCCGATGTGATGGGCGATACGGTCGGTCGCCTGCGCGGTTTGTGCGGCCAAGTCCTTCACCTCCGTCGCGACGACGGCGAAGCCGCGCCCGACCTCGCCGGCCCGGGCGGCCTCGATCGTGGCGTTGAGAGCCAGCATGTTGGTCTGCCGGGCCACCGCGCGGATCAACGCGATCACGCTCCCGGCCTCGTCGGCGGCCTGGGCCAGGGTCGTCACCGTGGCCACCAGCCCCTGCGTGTCCGAGAGCGCCGTCGAGGCGATCCGGCTCGTATGCCGGACCCGGCCTTCGATCTCCTGGGCCGCAACCGACAACTCCTTCGCGGCGGTCGCGATGCTGACGACGACGCCGGCGGTCTGCTCGGATGAGTCCGCGGCGACAATCACCTGTGCGGTCGTCTCACCGGCAAGGTCCGAGAGCATGTCGGCCGAGGCCTGCATGGCCTCGGCCAGGGCGGCAAGATCGGTCATGGTGCGATGGGTCTCGCTCTCGAAAGCCCGCGTTGCGGCGGCCAGCCGCTCGGCCCGAATGAGATCCTGCGCGCTGCGGGCCCGGGCATCGCCATCGAGCGTACGCTTTTCGATCAGCGCCGCCTGAAACGCCGCGATCGTGCGCGCCATCTGGCCGATCTCATCCTGTCGATCGGCGAAGGGGACCACGTCGTCGAGCTGGTCCGCGGCCAAGGCCTGCATGGCCGATTTGAGCCGTGCCAGGGGCCTCTGGATCTGAGTGATGACGATCCAAGTCGCCGCGAGGAGCGCCAGGGCGAGCGCCACGGCCGGCACGACGATCAGCGCGAGGATCGCCCGCCTCTGCTCCACGGAGCCGATCGCGCGCTGGTCGTCGAGGCGGGCCAGCACCTCGCCACCGAGCGCGCCGATCTCCGCGATCATGCGCTCGCGGTTCTTCACCGTCGCCTCGTCGGTCGCCTGGATCAGCGCGGCCTTGGGCGAGATCGTCAGGCCGAGCTCGGCGGTCTCGGTCTGGTAAGCGATGAACTCCTTCACGAACAGGTCGAACCGGCGACGGCGATCCGGCGGCAGATGATGGTCCATCGCCGCCAGGAACGGCACGCGGACACGCTCCACCGCGGCCAAAGCGTCCTGCAACGCCGACAAGCGCGTGCGCGCTTCCTCGGCATCGGCGGCGGTATAGACGGCTGTGGCCTGCACCACGGCATGCTCGAGCGCCTGACCCAGGGCCCCCGCCTGGAGCCCGGCATTCCAGATCTCGTCGGTGGCGGCCGCACGCTCCTGCTCCCAGAGCGATTGCCGGACGGCAAAGGCCGAGATGCCGATCGCCACGAAGCCCAGCAGGCCGATGACCGCCGCCAGCTTGAAGCCGAAAGAATTGCGCATCGGAAAAACGATAGCCTTCTCAATACGGGCCGACGCGGGATGGCGTCGCCGCAATGCAATGGGATGCGATGAAATGATTCGATGTCGGGGCCGCCCATAACGGGCGTCCAGATCCCAGGATGTCAGCGAGGCCGACACCGGGATTCGGTCGTGACGGATTGCTCCGGTGAACGAAGGGCCGGAATGCGGGTCGAGTCGCGGCGCTTCAGCTGGCGGTCGTCGCGGCCCGAACGCTCAGCCCGACCGGTACGGCGCGACGCGGAGGTGGCAAGGCAACCCCAGCGGGGTTGTGATCGGCAATGCAGACATGGATCGGCGGAGTGGGTCGGCGACGCTGATTGAAGCGTGTCCGACAAGATACGGGCCCGCGGAGGCATCCGTCAATACACAATTTGTCCGCTAATCAGCAATACCGTTTCGGCCGCAATGCCGAAATTTATAACTGACGAAACACATCAGTTTTCGACAAAACTCATTATTGAGCATTCCGATACATCAGGACCGTAGATACGCGGGCGTCTCAACGTCCGAACCACATTCCCGTCTTCTTGGCTCGTGAGATTGCTGCCAGGCGCGCGCGGGACGATAGAGCCGAGCAGCATCGGGCTCACGGGGCCCGCGACGATCGGCACCGCACGCCCGAGGCGGCCCCCATCCTGGTCGGGCGCCGCGATCGCGTGACGCAGCGGGCGCGGAGCAGCGCGGATCAGCGCAGGCCTCGCCCCGGCGCGATGCGTTGCCTCGCCAACACCGATCGCGCGTTCCCCGATACCAGCCGGATGCCGGTCAGGCGGCGTGCACCTGACCGAGGAAGGTTTCGATCGCCTGCTGCAGGGTCCGGGTTCCGGTGCTCACCCGGGAGGCGCTGCTGCGCACCTGCTCGGCCTGCGTCTCGTTGGAGGCCGCTGCCGCGCGCACGCTCCCGACGCTCTCCGAGACCTTGTGCGAATCGGCCGCTGCATCCGCGATGGCGCGGGCGATCTCCTGGCTGGCCGCGCCCTGCTGATCTGCCGCCAGGGCGACCTCGGAGGCGATCATGCTCATGCGGGCAATGGTCTCGCCGATGGACGCGATGGCGTCGACCGTGTTGGCGGCGGCACCCTGGATCGACCCGACCTGGCCGGTGATGCGGTCGGTGGCGAGGGCGGTCTGGCTGGCGAGCGCCTTCACCTCGGCCGCCACCACGGCGAAGCCGCGCCCCGCGGCCCCGGCCCGCGCCGCCTCGATCGTGGCGTTGAGGGCGAGCAGGTTGGTCTGCTCGGCAACGCTGCGGATCAGCGTCACGACGGCGTCGATCTCTCCCGCCGCCCGCGACAGGCTCGAGACCGTGATCTCGAGACCTTTCGTGTCGGTCAGCGCGGAGGCCGCGATCTCGCTGGTATGCCGGACCCGTTCCTCGATCTCCCGCGCGGAGGCCGAAAGCTGCTCGGCCGCGCCGGCGATGCTGTCGACCATGTCGGCGGTCTGGTTCGAGGCCCCCGCCACCACGGTCGCCCGGGCGGCCATGTCCCCGGCCGTGCCGGTGAGCGTCGCGGCCGCCTCCTGCATCGCCTCCGCCGACCCGGCGAGATCCGCCACGGCGCGGTGCGTCTCGCCCTCGAACGCCCGGGTTGCCTCGGCCAGCTGCTCAGCCCGGACCCGGTCGCGCGCACGCCGCTGCCGCGCCTCGGCGTCGAGCTTCTGCTTCTCGATCAGGGCCGTCTGGAACGCCGCGATGGCGCTCGCCATCTCACCGATCTCGTCGCGGCGATGGGTGAACGGGACCGTTTGGCCCAGATCGTTGGCGGCCAGGGCCGTCATGCTGGTCTTCAGGCGGTCGAGCGGCCGACGGACCTGCGTGATGATGATCCAGATCGCCGCGAGCAGGCCGAAGGCGAGCGCCACGGCCGGCACCACGATCAGCGCTAGGCGGGCGGCGCGGCGATCCGCAGCGTCGGCGGCGCGCCGCTCGTTCAGGCGGGCCAGCACTTCGCGGCCGAGCAGGCCGATCTCCGCGATCATGTGCTCGCGGTTCTTCACCGTCGCCTCGTCGGTCGCCTGGATCAGCGCGGCCTTCGGCGAGATCGTCAGGCCGAGCTCGGCCGTATCGGTCTGGTAGGCGATGAACTCCTTCACGAACAGGTCGAACCGGCGACGGCGATCCGGCGGGAGCTGATCCTCCATCGCCTCGAGGAACGGCACGCGGACCTGCTCCACGGCCGCCAGGGCGTCGTGCAGCGCGGACAGGCGCGTGCGCGCCTCGGTGGTGTCCTCGGCGGTGTAGAGGGCGGTGGCCTGCACGACCGCATGCTCGATCGCCTGCCCCAGCGCGCCGGCCTGCAGGCCGGCATTCCAGATCTTGTCGGTGGCGGCCGCGCGCTCCTGCTCCCACAGCGACTGCCGGATGGCGAAGGCCGAGATACCGGCCGCCACGAAGCCCAGCAGGCCGACCACCGCCGCCAGCTTGAAGCCGAGAGAAATGCGCATGACGAGGAGACCGGTTTCCGCGAGAATCGAGTGGGAAGGCACTAACCTAAGAACGTTTGCGACGGCGTTAAATATAGCCGGCAAACACGCTAGGCTTAGATTGCAGCATAGCTGAGCAGATCTGCGGCCATCAAGTCGGCCTTGGCTGTTCGATTACAAAGATCACGCAAAAATCTTCGATCGCCGGGATTTTCCGGCGCTGCGAAAGCTGGTGCGCGCCGCGCGAATCGGCCAGCCAAAGCCGCGAGCCGCCCGCTTCAAAGGCCGTGCGCCAGGATCAGGCGCGCCGCGAGGGCGACGATCAGGAAACCGAGCAGGGCCAGGCTGATGTAGTAGGGCATGCGGCTGCCGCGCTCCTGATCGAGCGCGTAGGCTTCATGGGAGCCGTCGGGATCCCGCAACATCGTCAACACTCCAAAGGCGAAGCGGCCACAGCCGTGTTCCGCCCGGGGATCACGGGCCGCGGACATGCGGGAGCCACAGACGATCGGGCGAGGGCGGCTTGGACTGAACACACGGCTCGAGAGCCCTGGGGTCGAGTCGGCGGGGCCTCTGCTCGGGCACGCAGCCGGCAACGGGCCACGCCAGCGGGCCGTTCTCTAGGCCGATGCCGTGACGATCGCGTGACCACACGGGCTCGAGCGGCGCGGCAACCCGGATCCGAGCGTGTCCGAACCGCGAACCAACTGTTGCGAAAATGAGACACCCGGGGCCGATCGGGCGTCGGCAAACCACCCTTTCGAAGGCGCGCCTCCGCGAACGGCACCAATCCCGCGATTCAGGGTCTTGCGTCTCGCGATCCCGGTGTGTACAGACCCGCTCGTGATCCCCGATAGCTCAGTTGGTAGAGCAGGCGACTGTTAATCGCCTTGTCGCAGGTTCGAGTCCTGCTCGGGGAGCCATCAACCTCCCAACATCTTCAGATCGTTGCGCTTTTAGCCTTCGCTGCCCTATCGGGCCGCGGGGTGGCGGCACGACGTCTGCGTTCGAGCGGCCGCATTATTCGGCCGCGCTCGGCATCGCCGCTCGCGGAGCCCGGCCCCCGGTGGGCCGATGCGATGGTCATTCCCCGGCCGACAACCGCTCCGGCCCGGCAATCCTCACGCGACACTTACGCGAACGGCCGCGGATCCCGCTCGCATGCTTATGCGGGATGGCCCAACTTCCGGGCGCGGTCCCTGGAGGATCGCGCGAACCCCAGACATCCGATGTCGCCCATCATGCAAGTCGTGGCCCCGGCGGGCGAGACCGCCCGGTTCATCGTCGGCCAGGATCCCGAAGGCCACTGGGTCGCGATCGAGATCCACGGGCGGGCCGGCGGGCTGTTCCGGAGCCGGGAGGCGGCGGTGGATTATGCGGCGGACGAGACCGACCACCGGCCCGATGCCGTGTCCCTGTCGGCGGAGCGCATCGAACTGCGGCTGTGATGCTGGCGACCGAGCCCGTCAGCGCGCGCCCGCCACATCGGGCGGCCGGAGCGTGGGCTCGTCGTCGGGCGCGCGCAGGCGGTAGCCTACGCCGGTCTCGGTGAGCAGGAGGCGCGGCCGTTCGGGGTCGGCCTCCAGCTTCTGGCGAAGCTGGCGCATGTAGACGCGCAGATATTGCGGATCGGAGGAGACCGAGACCGCCTGCATCAGCTGCGCGTGGGTCAGCACCTTGCCGGCATGGTGCACCAGCACGCGCAGGAAATCGTATTCGCGCGGAGTGAGCTTCACCTCGGAATCGTCGACCTTCACGATCCGCCGGACGAGGTCGATCGAGAGGCGGTCGACCCGGAAGATCGGGCGCTCGCCCTGGACGGCGAGCTGGTGGCGCAGGGCCGCGCGCAGGCGCGCCAGCAGCTCCGCCATCCCGAAGGGCTTGGTGACGTAATCGTCGGCTCCGAGATCCAGCGCCTCGACCTTGCCGCCCTCGTCGGTGCGGCTCGACAGAACCACAACCGGCAGTTCCGGATGGCGCGTCCGGATCGCGCGCAGCAGATCGTGGCCGCGCATGTCCGGCAGGCCGAGATCCAGGATGACGAGGTCGATCCGGTCGCGGCCCAGCAGCTCCAGGGCGGCGGCGGCGTTGGGCGCCTCCAGGATGGCGTAGCCCTGGGTGGAGAGCCCCGTGCGCAGCAGCTTTCGGATCGGCGGCTCGTCGTCGATGACCAGGATGGTCGGGCTCATGCGGCGATGTCCTTGGGCGCGGTCCGGGCCGGGACCGGCAGCATCACGGTGAAGACGGCGCCGCCGCGGTCGCGCCGGTTGGCGGCGGTGACGGTGCCGCCCATGGCCTCGACGAAGCCCCGGGCGATGGCGAGCCCCAGCCCCGTGCCGGCCCGGACCCGGTCGCTCTTGCGCACCCGGTGGAACTTGTCGAACACGCGCTCGACCTCGGATTCCGGCAGGCCGTCGCCCTCGTCCAGGATGTCGAGACGCACCCGTCCGCCCTCCCGGCGCGCGCTCAGGGTCACGGTCGAGCCTGCGGGCGCGTATTTGCCGGCATTGTCGAGCAGGTTGAACAGCACCTGCTCGAACAGGACCGGGTCGAGCCGGAGCACCGGCAGGTCGGGCGCCAGATCGACCGCCACGCGATGCTCGGCCAGCACCGCCTCGGCCCGGCGCAGGGCCGTGTCGACGATCTCGGCGACGTCCTGGGGCGCGAGGTTCGGGGCGACCGCGCCAGCCTCAAGCCGGGTCATGTCGAGCAGGTTGGCGATGAAGCGGTTCAGCCGCTCGGATTCGGTGATGATCGTCGCCAGGAGCTCGGCCTTGGCCTCGGGCGGCAGGTCGGCGTCGAGGTCGCGCAGGGTGCTGGCCGCCCCGAGCACGGAGGCCAGCGGGGTCCGCAGGTCGTGGCTGATCGAGGTCAGCAGGGCCTGACGCAGGCGGTCGGTTTCGGCGGCGCGCTCGGCCCGGTCGAGATCCTCCACGAGCCGCACCCGCTCGATGGCGAGCGCGCCCATGTCGGCGAGCGCGTCGAGGAGGCGCCGGCCCTCCGGGGTCAGGATCGGCCCGGCGCCATCCGCGTCGAGGCCGATCACCCCGATCGTCCCGCGGCCGGTGCGCATCGGCAGGAACAGCCGCTTGGCGCCCGGCAGCGTGTCGGCGCCGCGGCCGGCCGGGCGATCGTTGCCGAAGGCCCATTGGGCCGCCGCGAGATCGGCCGCGTCCAGCCGGTCCTCCGGCGGGTAGCCCGCCCGCACCGCGACGGTCGTCCCGTCGGGCAGCAGCAGGACCACCCGGACCTTGAGCATGGCGGCGACCTGCGCGCAGGTGGCCCAGAGCACGTCGTCCAGGGTGCCGCAGCCCGCGAGCTTGCGCGAGAACCCGAACAGCCGCTCGGTGGACCTGGCCCGTCCCTGGCTGACCATCGCGATCCGGCGGGCGCGGGCGGCGAGGTTGGAGACCAGCACGGCGACCAGGGTGAACAGCAGGAAGGCCGCTACGTTGGTCGGGTCGGCGATGGTGAAGGTGTAGACCGGCGGCAGGAAGAAGAAGTTGTAGGCGAGCGAGGCCGAGACCACCGCGGCGAGGGACGGCCCGAGCCCCCATCGCACCGCGACCGCGACGACCCCGGTCAGCAGCATGAGGTCGGCATTCTCGATCCCGGTATAGGGCTGAAGCAGCAGGGCCGCGCCGAGCGCCGCCAGGGTCGCCAGCAGGGCCATCAGGTAGGGGCCGGTCTCGAAGGTCGCGGCCGGGGCGACGGTCGCCACCGCCCGGCGGGGCGGGGCCTCGGCCGGCACGGCCTCGCCGGGCACCACGTGGACGCTGATATTGCCGCTGCGGCGCACGAGGTCGTGTACCACCGACCCGTTCAGAAGCTCGAAGATCCACGCCCGCGCCGCCTTGCCGACCACGATGTGGTTGACGTTGGCGGAGCGGGCATAGGCCAGGATGTCGTCGGCGACGCGCCGGCCCCCGGGCAGGGTGACGGCGTCGCCCCCGAGCCGGTCGGCGAGGCGCAGGGTCTCGGCGATGCGGTCGCGCTCGGCCTCGCTGCGGGTGCTGGCGCGCGGGGCCTCGATGAACAGCGCCGTCCAGGGCGCGTGCAGCCGGTCGGCGACGCGCTTGGCGTAACGCACGAGGCCGGCCGAGCGCGGATCGTCGCTGATGCAGACCAGCACCCGCTCGCCGGCGCTCCAGGGCCCCGCGATGGCGTTGGCCTGCATGTGGCTGAGCAGTTCGTCGTCGACCCGGTCGGCGGTCCGGCGCAGGGCGAGCTCGCGCAGGGCCGTCAGGTTGCCCCGGGAGAAGTAGTGCTTGAGCGCGCGCTCGGCGTTGGTCGGGACGTAGACCTTGCCGTCCTTCAGACGCTGGATCAGGTCGTCCGGGTTGAGGTCGACCACCTCGATATCGTCGGCCCGGTCCAGAATGCCGTCCGGCACGGTCTCGCGGACGCGGATGCGGGTGATCTGCGCCACCACGTCGTTGAGGCTCTCGACATGCTGGATGTTGAGCGTGGTGTAGACGTCGATGCCGGCGTCGAGCAGCTCCTCGACATCCTGATAGCGCTTCGGGTGGCGCGAGCCGGGCGCGTTGGTGTGGGCGAGCTCGTCGACCAGCGCCAGGGCCGGCCGGCGGGCCAGCAGGGCGTCGAGGTCCATCTCGTCGAGTTTCGAGCCGTGATAGGGCACGGCGCGGCGCGGGAGGACTGAGAAGCCGTCGAGCAGGGCCTCGGTCTCGGCCCGGCCATGGGTCTCGACGATGCCCACCACCACGTCGATGCCGGCCTCCCGCTTGGCGCGGGCGATGGTCAGCATCTCGTAGGTCTTGCCGACCCCGGGGGCGGCCCCCAGGAACACCTTCAGCCGGCCGCGGATGCGGGCCTCCCGACGCGCGGCTTCGAGCAGCGCGTCGGGGGAGGGGCGGTCCGGATCACGGCCGGTCTCGGGCATGCTTTCCCTTCAGCGCGGGGCCAGGCCGTCCAGGGCGAGGTTGATGGCTAGCACGTTCACCCGGGGCTCGCCGAGCAGTCCGAGCGTGCGCCCCTCGGTCTGCGCGGCGACGAGCTGGCGCAGGCGCTCCTCGGGGAGGTTGCGGGCCTTGGCGACCCGGAGGACCTGGAACAGGGCGGCCTCCGGGGAGATGTCCGGGTCGAGGCCCGAGCCGCTGGCGGTGACGAGGTCCACCGGGACCGGCTGGGCGGGATTCTCCGCGGCCAGCGCGTCGCGGTCGCCCTTGACCCGCTCGGCCAGCGCGGCACTCGTCGGGCCGAGATTGGAGCCCGACGAATTGGACGCGTTGTAGGGGGCCGGCACGGTCTTGGTCGGATCGGCGGGATCCGCGGCGCTCGTGGCCGAGGGGCGGCCGTGGAAGTAGGTGGCCCCGGCAAAGCTCTGGCCGATCAGGCTCGAGCCGACGACGTGACCGTCGCGCTCGATCAGGCTGCCGGCGGCGCGCGCCGGGAAGATGAGGCCGGCGAGGCCGGTGACGGCCAGCGGGTAGGCGAGGCCGGTGATCGCGGTCAGCATCGTGAGCAGGACCAGGGCGGGGCGAAGCTGCGTGAGCATGGCGGGTCTTCCGGCGAACGGGTTCAGGCGAGGTGCAGGGCGGTGACGGCGAGGTCGATGGCCTTGATGGCCGCGAACGGCACCAGGACGCCGCCGAGCCCGTAGATCAGCAGGTTCCGGCGCAGCAGCGCGGCGGCGCCGACCGCCCGATAGGTCACGCCCCGCAGGGCGAGGGGGATCAACGCCACGATGATCAGGGCGTTGAAGATGATCGCCGACAGGATCGCGCTCTGCGGCGAGGCGAGGCCCATGACGTTGAGCGCCTGGAGCTGTGGGTAGAGCCCCAGGAACATCGCCGGGATGATCGCGAAGTACTTCGCGACGTCGTTGGCGATGGAGAAGGTGGTCAGCGCCCCCCGGGTCATCAGCAGCTGCTTGCCGATGCCGACGATCTCGATGAGCTTGGTCGGGTCGCTGTCGAGGTCGACCATGTTGCCGGCCTCGCGGGCCGCCACCGTGCCGGTGTTCATGGCGACGCCGACATCGGCCTGCGCCAGCGCCGGGGCGTCGTTGGTGCCGTCGCCGCACATGGCCACCAGCTTGCCCTGCGCCTGCTCGGCGCGGATCAGCGCCAGCTTGTCCTCCGGGGTGGCCTGCGCGAGGAAGTCGTCGACGCCGGCCTCGGCGGCGATGGCGGCGGCGGTCATCGGGTTGTCGCCGGTGATCATGACCGTGCGGATGCCCATCCGGCGCAGCTCCGCGAAGCGCTCGCGGATGCCGCCCTTCACGATGTCCTTGAGATAGACGACACCGAGCAGCCGGCCGTCGCGGGCCACCGCCAGGGGCGTGCCGCCGGCCTTGGCGATCTCTTCGGCGATGGCGCGGATCTCGGCGACGGAGTCGGGCTCCGCCTCCGGCTGGTAGGCCAGGGCGGCGTTCGAGCCCCGGCTCGCCATGGGCTGCGCCGAGACCGAGGCGATCACCGCCTCGACCGCGCCCTTGCGGATCGAGACGCCGTCGAGATCGACGCCGCTCATGCGCGACTGGGCGGTGAAGGGCACGAAGCTGGCGTTGAGGCCGGCCATGTCCCGGGCGCGGATGCCGTAGGCGCCCTTGGCCAGCACAACGATCGAGCGGCCCTCCGGGGTCTCGTCGGCGAGCGAGGCGAGTTGGGCCGCGTCGGCGAGGTCCGCCGCAGTCACGCCGGCGACCGGTCGGAACTCCGTGGCCTGGCGGTTGCCCAGGGTGATCGTGCCGGTCTTGTCCAGGAGCAGCGTGTCGACGTCGCCGGCCGCCTCGACCGCCCGGCCTGACAGGGCGAGGACGTTGAAGCGCACCAGCCGGTCCATGCCGGCGATGCCGATGGCCGAGAGAAGCGCGCCGATCGTCGTCGGGATCAGGGTGACGAACAGGGCGACCAGCACGATCAGCGGGATCGCGCCGCCGGCATAGGCGGCGAAGCTCGGGATCGAGGCCACCGCGAACACGAACACGATGGTCAGCCCGGCGAGCAGGATGTTGAGCGCGATCTCGTTCGGGGTCTTCTGGCGCGACGCGCCTTCGACCAGGGCGATCATCCGGTCGACGAAGGTCGAGCCGGCCGCCGCGGTGATCCGCACCCGGATCTGGTCGGAGAGCACCTGCGTGCCGCCGGTCACCGCCGAGCGGTCGCCGCCGGATTCCCGGATGACGGGGGCGGATTCGCCGGTGATCGCCGCCTCGTTGACCGAGGCGACGCCCTGGATGACCTCGCCGTCGGACGGGATCAGGTCGCCGGCCTCGACCAGCACGACGTCGCCGACCTTGAGGCTGGTGCCTGGGACGGTCTCGTAGTGATCGCCCGGGCCGGTGAGGCGCTTGGCCATCATCTCGGTGCGGGTGCGGCGCAGGCTGTCGGCCTGGGCCTTGCCGCGGCCCTCGGCCAGGGCCTCGGCGAAATTGGCGAAGACCAGGGTGAACCACAGCCACAGGATGATCTGGCCGGAGAACAGCAGGTCGCCCGCGCCGGTGGCGACGTCGCGGAGGAACAGCACGGTGGTGAGCGCGGCCACGACCTCGACCACGAACATGACCGGGTTGCGGATCATGGCGCGCGGGTCGAGCTTCTTCACGGAGCCGAGGAGCGCCGGCCCGACCAGGGCGGGGCTGAAAAGGGAAGCGGTCTTGCGGGACATGGATCGGGTGTCCGGAGAGGGGCGGGGAGGCGCAAGCGCGCCTCGGGATGTCAGGGGGCGGTGCCGGCGGTGAGCGCGTGGGCCGCCATCAGCGCCAGGGCCGCGAGCAGCAGGACGCCGAGCAGCGCCAGCACGAGGTCGGAGGTCCGCGGCGGCGGCGCGCCGGCCCGATGCCGCGCAGGCGGAGCCCGGTGCAGCATCAGGTGGTGGCGCGGCATGCGCCGGGTCGGGAGGGTGCGCCGCATCTCAGCCGCCCGTCGCGAAGGTCTGGCCGGCCGAACCGGCGAGGTGCTCGACTACCGGGCCCAGGGCCAAAGACGGGAAGAAGGTCAGGCCGCCGATGATCAGGATCACCCCGACGAGCAGCCCGATGAACAGGCCGCCATGGGTCGGGAAGGTGCCGGCCGAGGCCGGGAGCGTCTTCTTGGCGGCGAGCGAACCCGCGATGGCGAGCACCGGGATCTTCACGAAGAACCGGCCGACCAGCATCGCGAGGCCGAGCGTACTGTTGTAGAACAGGGTGTTGGCCGTGAGCCCGCCGAAGGCCGAGCCGTTATTGGCCGCCGCCGAGGTGTAGGCGTAGAGGATCTCGGTGAAGCCGTGCGGCCCGGCATTGGCCGGACCGGCCAGCCCCGCCGGCAGCACGGTGGCGAGGGCGGTGCCGCCCAGCATCATCAGCGGCAGGCACAGGATGCCGAGCATCGCCATCTTCACCTCCCGCGCCTCGATCTTCTTGCCGAGATATTCGGGGGTCCGCCCGACCATCAGGCCGGCCACGAAGATCGCCACGATCACGAAGACCAGCATGCCGTAGAGACCGGCCCCGACGCCGCCGATGACGACCTCGCCGAGCTGCATGTTGATCAGCGGGATCATGCCGCCGAGCGCCGTGAAGCTGTCGTGCATGGCGTTGACCGCGCCGCAGGAGGCCGCCGTCGTGACCACGGCGAACAGGGCCGAGGCCACGATCCCGAAGCGGACCTCCTTGCCCTCGAAGTTGCCGCCAGCGAATCCGAGGCCGTTGAGCACGGAGCCGCCCTGCGCCTCGGCCCAGTAGGTGACGAGGACGCCCGCCAGGAACAGGAATCCCATGGCGCCCAGGATCGCCCAGCCCTGGCGCTCGTCCCCGACCATGCGGCCGAACACGTTGGTGAGGGCCGCACCGATCGCGAAGATCGAGACCATCTGGACGAAGTTGGACAGCGCCGTGGGATTCTCGAACGGGTGCGCGGCGTTGGCGTTGAAGAAGCCGCCGCCATTGGTGCCGAGCATCTTGATCGCCACCTGGCTCGCCACCGGGCCGATCGCGATGGTCTGCTTGGCCCCTTCCAGCGTGGTCGCGTCGATCGAGGCGCCGAGCGTCTGCGGCACGCCCTGCCAGACCAGGAACAGTGCGTAGGGGATACAGAGCGGCACCAGCAGGTAGAGGGTGGCCCGGGTGACATCGACCCAGAACGACCCGATCGTGCCGGAGGAGGCCCGGGCGAAGCCGCGGATCAGCGCCACCGCCACGGCGATGCCGGTGGCGGCCGACAGGAAGTTCTGGTGCGTCAGCCCCAGCATCTGGGCGAGGTACGAGAGCGTGGTCTCGCCCCCGTAGGATTGCCAGTTGGTGTTGGTGACGAAGCTCGTCGCCGTGTTGAAGGCGAGGTCCGGCGCCACCGCGGCCTGCTCGGCCGGGTTCAGCGGCAGGAGCGCCTGCAGCCGCAGGATCGCGTAGAGCAGGGCGAAGCCGAGCAGGTGGAACAGGATCACCCCGCCCGCATAGGCGAGCCAGTGCTGCTCCTGGCGGGGGTCGATGCCGGCGGCGCGGTAGAAGCCGCGCTCTATCGGGGCCAGGATCGGCGAGAGCCAGGTGCGCTCGCCGTTGAAGACGCGCGTCATGTAGAGCCCGAGGGGCTTCACGAGCGCCAAGACGACCGCGCAATACAGCGCGATCTGCATCCAGCCGTTGAGGGTCATGGGAGGAGTCCGTCCGGGCCGCTCAGAACCGCTCGGGGCGGACGAGGGCGTAGGTGAGGTAGCCGAGCAGCCCGAGGGTCGTGAGGGCGCCGAGGGTGAGGTCGAGGCTCATGGCGGCCTGTCTCCTCAGAAGCGGTCGCAGAGCAGGGCGTAGCCCTCGCTCAGGGCGAAGAAGGCCAGCCCCGCGGCGATGACGATGAGATCGGGCATGATGGGTCCGTGTCGGTTCGCCGGATGGCCCGCGGCCATGCCGCGACCGATCCCGGCCGACCCGGATTGTGGGCGGGAACCACGTTAGGGTTCGAGACGGAGGGGAGGGCGATCTTATAAGGATCGCATCAGGATCGGCGGGGCGGAGCCGTGCCCGGACCGGGCGCGCGTTCCTGCCGGGGGGTCACGCATCCCCGGACGCGGCACGGGTTCCCTCTCCCGTGCGGGAGACGAAGCCCGTCGCGGACTGCATAAGTCGGGATGTAATGCGTCAGCCCTCACGCGAGGCGCCCCAACCGCGTTCGGCAGCTTGCGTGTTCGCCAGTGTCAGCAGGGCAGGGCGTGCGCCCTCAGCTGCCAGCCCGGGCCAAGACACTGCCCCGACGCAAGACACCGCCCCGACGCCGGCAAAATCTGCCGCGCGGCCGATCCTGCCGGCATCATCCCTTCTTCGCCCTTTGAAATCACAGGGAAAATTCTGGAACGCGCCGTGCCTGCTCTCGCACAGGAACTTCGCGAGGGCGTTTCATGTCGGTCGGTTCGGTCACGAGCAGCAGCCTCCAGCGGGACTTGCTCAGCGCCCTGCGGCAGACGCGGGCGACGTCCGCCCAGCAGACGGACGGAAACCCCTTCGCGGTCGCCAGCCAGGCGACGGGCGCATCGAACGCCACGGGGGCCGCGACGGCCTCCGGCAGCACGGCATCCGGTCCCGCCCTCTCGAACGACCTGATGGCCTCGCTGCTGCAGGTGCAATCCGACTTCAGCCAGATCAACGCGCAGGGTGGCCTGGCACCGCCCACCTCGTCGACGAGCGTCACCGATGGATCGGCGTCCGATGCCAGTTCGGCGGACGGCCAGGATTCGGGGAATCCCGCGCCTATCCATCACCATCGGGGAGCCCACGCCCGTCCCGCCGGCGCCGCGAGCCCGGACGTGACCGGTTCCAACCCCTCCGGGCACGACAGCACGGCGGCTGCCGCGGGCACCGCACCCTCGGGCGGCGACGCGAACCCGCTCAGCGGCATCGAGGACGGCCTGCAGGCGCTGCTGCAGCAGGTCACGAAGGCGATCGCCGCCTACACCACCGCCGGACCGGTCGGGCTGGCGGCTTCCGCCCTCTCGACCTCGTCCAAGGCCTGATCGGTCGGATCACGGCGGCAGGGCGGCGGCCGAACCGTCGCGCGGAACGTGGTCGATCGGCTTTCACAAGGTAACCATGCGCCGCCGAGACGTCGAATGATGATCCCCAGCGCCACAGCCCGCGCGATGCTGTAAGTCACGGGCGAATGCGCGGATCGGAGATTGCCATGTCCCTCACCGTACCGGTCATCCTCGGCAGCGTCCGCTCGGACCGTATCGGCATCCGGGCGGCCCGGTTCCTGATCGCCCGGCTCGAAGCGCGCGGGCACGTCGCCCCGCTGGTCGATCCCGCCGAGCTGGGCCTTCCGCTCCTCGACCGCATGTACAAGGAATACCCGGCCGGCACCGCCCCGGAGCCGCTGGAGCGGCTCGCCACGCTCTACCGGGGCGCGGATGCCTTCCTGGTGGTCTCGGCCGAGTACAATCACGGCATTCCGCCGGCCCTGTCGAACACCCTCGACCACTTCCTGGAGGAGTATTACTGGCGGCCGTCGGCGATCTGCTGCTACTCCGCCGGCCAGTTCGGCGGTGTCCGCGCCGCGATGCCGCTCCGGGCGATGCTGTCCGAACTCGGCATGCCCAGCATCCCGTCGCTCCTGCCGATCCCGCGCCTTCAGAAGGCCCTTGCGGAGGACGGAACGCCCACGGATGCCTGGATCGAGAAGGCAGCCGCCAAGTTTCTCGACGAGCTCGCGTGGTATGCCGAGGCTCTCGGCGAGCGGCGCAAGGCCGGGACGCCGTACTGAAGGGCGCATGCCGTAGATCCGGCCAATACGCGACCGTCTTGTCGTGCCCCGCGCAGCGATCCCGCAACGGGCATCGCTCCGAGATCGCCCGCCGTGGGCGATGGTTCCACGGCAGGCGCGATGCGAACCGATCGACAGCGGTGCCAGGCGCCGGGCGACGAATATCCGATGACCATTTAAATCCGGCGCCCCAAACGTCCACCGACGTCGCCAGAACCAAATTGAAAGCACAAAAACAGAGCCGAGAAGCGGCCTTGTCTTTGAGATCGACAATCAAACGCCAGAACAAATCTTGGGTCTGAAACGATCGATATTCCGACGGATCACGGGCTCGATTGGAAAGCTGTATTGCGCTGTTGCAAAAAGGTGGCTGCACGGGCCGCGGAAGTGTGAGATCTTCCCGGCGTTCCCCATCGCGGACGGATTCCGATGAAACTCGACGAGAGGGCGCTCCTTCAGGAGCGCGTGCGCACGCTTGTCCTGCGTCATGCCCTCGAGGCGGCGCTCGAGCGGCTGGCGGCGGCCACCCGTGAGACGGGCAAGGAGGCCGCGGCCGAGTTCCAGAGCCTGGAGCAATCGCTGCTCTCGGCCGCCCGCAGCATCGCGGATCGCGCCACGTCCCAGAAGCTGGCGGTGCTGGTCGCGGTGGAAGATGCCAGCGCGACGCTCCGGAGCGCCTTCGACAACGCCCATGCCCGGCTGGACGCGCTGCCGGCCGAGCGGCTCTCGACCACCGCGCCCCTGAACGCGGTGGCCGCCTGACGCCTGCGCGGCGCCGGGCTTTACCGGCGGCGCATCACTGCTTGGCGCGGTTGATGATCGCCCAGAGCGCGTGGGCCACGGGCTCGGACACGGTGCGCCGATACTTCCGGTGGACGAGCTGGCCGTTGTGGAACACGTCCTGCTCGACGTAGAGCCGCTCGCCGTCCCACCGGACGATGTTGTCGGACTCGATGGTCTCCTCGACGCCGAGATCCCCCCGCAGGATCGTGTTGCCAGTCTGGGTCAGCATACGCGCGTCCTCGTTCACGCTGTTGGTTCGGCGAAGGGAAGCTCCGTCGCGGCACGCGCAGCGAAACCCCCGCACAGGGTCACCATAGGAGCGTGACGCGGCAGGCGCCAGCGAGGCCGCAGACGCAATCGGAGCGGCGTCACCGCGGATGATCGGGCCGGCCGGCGCGTGCGGATTGCGACGCCCCGCGCCTGATGAGCCGGCTGAACGTGACGCATGTGCGCTTCGGCACCTCCGATCGCGCCTCGCGATGCGATGCTCCGGTGACGCGTCAGGGCTGCATTCAGGTCACCGCCTGGATCGGCAAGGTCGCGACGGAGGCGCCCATGCTCGCTCGCCCGTTTCGATACGTCGCCCCGGTGCTCACGGCCATCAGCCTGATCGCGCTGCGGCTCGCCAGCCCCTTCCTGACGCCGATCTCGGCGCCGCCGCCCGGCGCCGCCGAGGACCGGCGGGTCGTCTTCCGGCACTATCTCTAGCGCATCGCGACGGGGCGCTGATCCTCAGCCGCGCCGGCTGAGCACCGCACCCGGAACCGGGCAGGCGGGGAGGGCGGACGGGCCGAGGACGATATCGCCCTGGCGCGGGTTGTTGACCGTGAACGGCGCCGTCTCCTGCGTGCCGAAGAAGCCGCGGCCGATCTGCGAGGCGAAGAATTCGTCGCTCCCGAACCGGACGAAGCAGCGGTCCAGCACGGCCTCGTAATCGAAGCTCGCCTGGGTGACCGGGGCGGCCCCGAATTCCGGACGGCCGCAATAGGCCGAGATGTCGATCTGCCCGGGCCGCGACAGCCGCACCGGCAGGGACCGGCCCGGCAGAAGGGTGACCGGCGGGCCGCCATCCTGGCGGGCGACCAGCACGTAGGTCGAGCGGTTGTAGATCCGGCGCAGGCAATCGGCGGACGCATCGGAGACGACCGAGATCGTCCCGGCCAGACCGAGCACGAGGCCGGCCAATCCGCATCCAATACGCTTCGTCACCGCACATCCTCCGCCGGCCGGCCGATCCATCAGCAACGCGGCCGGGCACGACTTGAACAGCGCCCGAGCCCGCCGCGCAAGGCGAACGCGGCAACAGGGCCCGCGTTCGATGCGGCGGCGGCGAAATCGCGCCGGTTCAGCGGCGCTCGTAGAGCAGGCGCGCCCGGATCGTGCCCGGGATCGCGCGGATCTCGGCCAGCAGCGCCTCGGCATCGGCGTCGGTGGCGTCGGTCTCCAGCACCACGTAGCCGACCTCGCCGTCGGTCTGGTAGTACTGCGCGGCGATGTTGACGTGGCCGCGGGAGAACACGTCGTTCAGGCGCCCGAGCATGCCCGGCAGGTTGCGCTGGACGTGGATGAAGCGCGTGCCGGTCGGCCGGGCCGGCAGCTGGACCTGCGGGAAGTTCACGGCGCCCACCGTCGAGCCGATATCTGAATAATCGACCAGCTTGCGGGCGACCTCGGCGCCGATGCGCTCCTGGGCCTCTTCGGTCGAGCCGCCGATATGGGGCGTGAGGATCACGTTCTCGATGCCCTGGAGCGGGCTCACGAAGGCTTCCGCGTTGGAGCCGGGCTCCACCGGGAAGACGTCCACGGCCGCGCCCTTGAGGTGGCCGTCGCGCAGGGCCGCCGCCAGCGCGTCGAGGTCGACCACCGTGCCGCGGGCGTTGTTGATCAGGAACGCGCCGGGCTTCATGGCGCGGATCTCGGCCGCGCCGATCATGTTGGCGGTGGCGTCGGTCTCGGGCACGTGCAGCGAGATCACGTCGCACTGGGCCAGCAGGTCGTGCAGGGTCTTGGTCGGCTCGGTGTTGCCGTGGCGCAGCTTGTCGGTGTGGTCGTAGAACAGCACGCGCATGCCCATCGCCTCGGCCAGCGTCGAGAGCTGCGTGCCGATATTGCCGTAGCCGACGATGCCGAGGGTCTTGCCGCGGACCTCCAGGGAGCCCGTCGCCGACTTGTCCCAGCGGCCGGCATGGGCGCCGACCGAGCGCGGCACGATCCGGCGCAGCAGCATCACGATCTCGCCGATGGTCAGCTCCGCCACCGAGCGGGTGTTGGAGAACGGCGCGTTGAACACCGGGATGCCGCGATGGCGCGCCGCCTCGAGCTCGACCTGGTTGGTGCCGACCGAGAAGCAGCCCACCGCCAGGAGCCGGTCCGCCGCCTCGAAGGCCGCCGCGTCGAGCTGGGTGCGCGAGCGGATGCCGAGCATGTGCACGCCCTGCAGCGCCTCGTGCAGCGCCTCGCGGTCGAGGGCCTTCGGCAGCCGGGTCAGGTTCGTGTAGCCGGCGGCCTGCATCAGCGCGACGGCGCTGTCGTTGATGCCTTCGAGCAGCAGAACCCGGATCTTGTCCTTGGGCAGGGAGAGCTTGTCGAGGGTCATGGGCTCTGAAGTCATGGGCTCGGAAGTCATAGGCTCGGAAGTCATAGGCTCGGAAGTCATGGGGATCGTTCGTCCGGCGGCGGGACGGTCGCGCGCGGCAATGCCAGGCCGTCCCGCGGGTCTGTCTCGGGGCCAGCGATACGAGCCTGCCCTGTGCGAGGCAACATGGCGCCGATCACGGCAGGGCTGCACGCCCGGCCGCCGTTCGAGGCCGCGCGGGAGGGCCGGGCGCGGGCGGCCCGAGCGACCTTCGCGCGCCGGCGGCTCCGTCGTCACGGCCGTCGCGGCACGCCCCTGAAGCCGAGAAACCCGCTCGGTTGAAGTCGTTAAGCCGATGCGGTATGGAGCGCGCGTCCTCCCGGATTCCGCTTCGCGCGCGCTCAAGATTCTGTGCGCCGCCGAGTCGCCGGCTGGATCGCCCTCGTCATCCGTATCGACGCGTCGGCAAGCCGGATCCCGCGGGACCGGCCGCCTCTCCCCGAAGGTTTACGGGAGCGGCCGCGGCGAACCGGGGGTGCGTGCAACGCGAGCCGCCGACGCAACGGGCCCCCGCCGGGGGCCGTTCAGGAGAGAGAATGTCCGCAGGTACCGCTCTGGGGCGTGGCCCGAGCCGCGATGATTTCGCCGCCCTCCTCGAGGAGAGCTTCCTCGAACACGAGATCACCGAAGGGTCCGTCGTCAAGGGTCGCGTCGTCGCGATCGAGAAGGACGTGGCCGTCATCGACATCGGCGCCAAGACGGAAGGCCGTGTCGCACTCAAGGAATTCACCGGCCCCGGCCGGGAAGGCGAGCTGAAGGTCGGCGACGAGGTCGAGGTCTATGTCGACCGGATCGAGAACGCGCTCGGCGAAGCCGTCATCTCGCGCGACAAGGCGCGCCGCGAGGAGAGCTGGGTCAAGCTCGAGAAGTCGTTCGAGAACAACGACCGCGTCACCGGCACGATCTTCAACCAGGTCAAGGGCGGCTACACCGTCGACCTCGACGGCGCCGTGGCGTTCCTGCCGCGCTCGCAGGTCGACATCCGCCCGGTCCGCGACGTCACCCCGCTGCTCGGCACCCCGCAGCCGTTCCAGATCCTCAAGATGGATCGCCGCCGCGGCAACATCGTCGTGTCGCGCCGGACCGTGCTCGAGGAGAGCCGCGCCGAGCAGCGCTCGGAGCTGGTGGCCAACCTCGAAGAGGGTCAGGTCATCGACGGCGTCGTCAAGAACATCACCGAGTACGGCGCCTTCGTCGATCTCGGCGGCATCGACGGCCTGCTGCACGTCACCGATATGGCGTGGCGCCGCGTGAACCATCCGTCCGAGGTCGTGACCATCGGCCAGACGGTCAAGGTCAAGATCATCAAGATCAACCACGAGACGCACCGCATCTCGCTCGGCATCAAGCAGCTGCTCGCCGATCCGTGGGAGGGCATCGCCGCCCGCTACCCGGAGGGCGCCAAGCTCAAGGGCCGCGTGACCAACATCACCGATTACGGCGCCTTCGTGGAGCTGGAGCCGGGGATCGAGGGCCTGATCCACGTCTCCGAGATGAGCTGGACCAAGAAGAACGTCCATCCGGGCAAGATCGTCTCCACCTCCCAGGAGGTCGAGGTTCAGATCCTGGAAGTCGATCCGGTCAAGCGCCGCATCTCGCTGGGCCTCAAGCAGACCCTGCAGAACCCCTGGGAGGCGTTCTCCGAGAAGCACCCGGTCGGTTCCGAGGTCGAGGGCGAGGTCAAGAACAAGACCGAGTTCGGCCTGTTCATCGGCCTCGAGGGCGACGTCGACGGCATGGTTCACCTGTCGGATCTCGACTGGAACCGTCCCGGCGAGCAGGTCATCGAGGAGTTCAAAAAGGGCGACATGGTCCGCGCCCAGGTTCTCGACGTCGACGTCGAGAAGGAGCGGATCTCGCTGGGCGTGAAGCAGCTCGGCGGTGACCCCTTCGCCGAGGCCGGCGAGATCAAGAAGGGTCAGATCGTCACCTGCGAAGTCGTCGAGGTGAAGGATTCGGGCGTCGAGGTGAAGATCGTCGACACCGACATGACCACCTTCGTCCGTCGCGCCGAACTCGCTCGCGACCGCGGCGACCAGCGCCCCGAGCGTTTCGCCGCCGGCGAGAAGTTCGATGCCCGGGTCGTGCAGTTCGACCGCAAGGCCCACCGCGTCCAGGTCTCGATCAAGGCCCTGGAAGTGGCCGAGGAGAAGGAGGCGATGGCCCAGTTCGGCTCCGCCGATTCCGGCGCCTCGCTCGGCGACATCCTCGGCGCGGCCTTCAAGAAGGCCCGCACCGACGACGAGTGAGCCCAGATGGTCTCGCCGCCCGGCCTGTCCGGGTGGCGGCCACGGATCAGTTACAAAGCCCGCGCGGGACACCTGTCCCGCGCGGGCTTTTCTTTTTGTGCCGTGTCGAAGCGGGACGCATCACCGGGCCGGTGCGGGCGGGGGCCGGCCTCGGTCGGACCGAGGCCGGTTGTCCGACCCGGGACGGCGCGGTACTCTCATGACCGTCGCGAAAAACGGCGGCCCGGTTCCGGGCCGTCGCACACAAGCCGATCGCGGAAGTCATCCCGCTCGGCCAGCGTCTCCGGAAGAGCAGCCCGACACTGTCGGGCGCCGCAGCCAGCAACGCCCCCGGCGCTGTGAACCTGCGGTCGCAGGAGCGCCCCCATGCGACAGGCGATTGCCATTATCGGCGCGGGCCTCGGCGGCCTCGTGCTGGCCCGCATCCTCCATCTCCACGGCATCGCGGCCACGATCTACGAAGCCGAACCGTCCGCCGAGGCGCGACCCCAGGGCGGCCTGCTCGACCTCCACGAGCATACCGGCCAGGCCGCGCTGAAGGCCGCCGGGCTGTTCGAGGGCTTCCTCGCCCGCGTCCGCCCCGGAGAGGATGCGAAGCGCATCGTCGACAAAGACGGCGCCGTCCTGCTCGACAAGCCCGGCAGCCCTCTGGGCCATCGTCCCGAGATCGGTCGCGGCGACCTTCGGCGGATGCTGATCGCCGCGCTTCCGACCGGAACGATCCGATGGGGCCACAAGGTCGTTTCCGTCGCGCCCGGCGCGCGTGGACGACACACCGTCACCTTCGCGGATGGTGCGACCGTCACGTCCGATCTGCTCGTGGGCGCCGACGGCGCCTGGTCGACGGTGCGCCCCCGCCTGTCGGAGGCACGTCCGGCCTATAGCGGCATCGCGTTCGTCGAGACGTCCCTGCTCGCCGGGGCCGCGCGATACAGGGACAGCGCCGACGCGATCGGCAGCGGCACGCTGATGGCGCTCGCGCCGGGACGGGGCATTCTCGCCCACCGCTATGCCGACGGGACGCTGCACATCTACGCGGCCTTGCGGCAGCCGGCAGAATGGTTCGCGACCATGGGCGTCCCGGATGCGCCTGTGAGTCTCGCCCGCATCGCCGGGCCCTTCGCAGGATGGGCGCCGCAGCTCGCCGCCCTGGTCGGCCATAGCGACACGGCCCCGATCCTGCGGCTCATCCACGCGCTGCCGACCGACCATCGCTGGGCGCGCGTCCCCGGCGTCACGCTTCTCGGCGACGCCGCACATCTCATGTCGCCGTTCTCGGGCGCGGGGGCGAACCTCGCCCTGCACGACGGCGCGGACCTCGCCCGGGCGCTCATCGCCGCGCCCGACAGCGTGGAGGCCGCACTCGGCCGGTATGAGGGCGATCTGTTTCCCCGCAGCACCGAATTCGCCATCGCCGCTGCGGAGAATCTGGCGCGGTTCTTCGGGGATGGGGCGCCCCACAGCGTCGCCGCCCTGTTCAAGGGCGAGAGGTCGTAAGCGTCCCTGACGGGTCGCTCGCACGCGGCGCATGCGCGCCAGGCAAGAGATCCATCGAGTGACCTGTGCCTCCGAATGGGACCGGATCGATACCCCGCGGGCTGCCCGCGGACAGCCCGTCTTGAGGGTCTGCCCGGGGGCACCGCATTTTCTTCGCGCGGCCCATATCCAGGCCCGCGGAAAATGCTCTAGAACACCGGCGTCGTGCGGCTCCGGCCGCGCGACGCAAAGGAAACCAAGGACTTGCCCGGCGCGGGGCCTCGCCCCCGCACCCCAGCTCGGGGTCGATCCGGGGAGGCGAGGGGAAGCGTACGCATGGCAGCCGACGCCGAACTGCTGATCGACCGCCGGCGCCTGCGCCGCAGATTGTCCCTGTGGCGGGTGCTCGGGATCGGCGGCCTGATCGTCGCGGTGGGCGCCCTGGGCTACCGGGTCCGGACCGGCCCCGACGGCGCCTTCGCGGTGCGCCCGCAGATCGCCCGCATCTCGGTCTCGGGCTTCATCGCCGGCAGCGAATCGACCGCCAAGCTGATGAAGCGGGTCGGCGAGTCGGACGCCGTGAAGGGCGTGATCGTCTCGATCAACTCGCCGGGCGGCACCACCACCGGGTCGGAGGAGATCTTCCGCAACCTGCGCGCGCTCGCTGCCAAGAAGCCGCTGGTCGCCTTCGTGGACGGCACCGCGGCCTCGGGCGCCTACATCACCGCCATCGCGGCCGACCATATCGTCGCCCGGGAGACCAGCCTGGTCGGCTCGATCGGCGTGCTGTTCCAGTATCCGGACCTGTCGGGCCTGCTCGACAAGGTCGGGGTCAAGGTCGAGTCGGTCAAATCCTCGCCGCTCAAGGCCGAGCCGTCGGGCTTCACCCCGACCACCCCGGAGGCGCGCGCCGCTTTGGCCGCCGTGGTCGGCGACACCTACGCGTGGTTCAAGGGCCTGGTCGCGGAGCGCCGGGGCATGGATCCCGGCCAGCTCGCCGTCGTGTCAGACGGGCGGGTGTTCAGCGGCCGCCAGAGCGTGCCCCTGAAGCTGGTGGACGAGCTGGGCGGCGAGCGCCAGGCGGTGGCCTGGCTCGAGAAGGACCGGGGCGTCCCGAAGGACCTGCCGATCAAGGACTGGAAGCCGAGCAAGGAGAGCGACTTCTCCCTCTGGTCGGCCGCCGGCATCGGCGCGGACCTCCTGGGCTTCGACGGGCTCGCCGGGCGTCTGCGGGCCGTCGGCACCCAGGCTGAGACGGCCGGCGGCGGCCTCCTCGTCCTGTGGCGCCCGGAGCCCTGAGCGCCCCCGACCGAGACGGCAGCCCGGAAGCCCGCCCCGATTCCCCGAGAAGACCAGACGCCATGATCAAGTCGGAGCTCGTCCTCAAGATCGCCGAGCAGAACCCGCATCTCTACCAGCGCGACGTCGAGATCCTGGTCAACGCGATCCTCGACACCATCTCGGATGCGCTGGCCCGGGGCGACCGGGTCGAGCTGCGCGGCTTCGGCGCCTTCTCGGTCAAGCGCCGAGAAGCGCGGAAGGGACGCAACCCGCGCACCGGCGCGGCCGTTGCCGTGTCCGAGAAGGCGATTCCCGTGTTCAAGACCGGGAAAGAGATGCGTCAGCGCCTCAACGCCGCGGGCATCGGCGAGAGCGCGTCGGCTGCCGAGTAGGAAGAGGTCTGTGAGCGCGATGATCCGTTTCCTGAAGAGCCTGGTGCTGCTCCCGATCGCCGCCCTGGTGATCCTGCTGGCGGTCGCCAACCGGGCGCCGGTGCCGCTCTCCTTCGACCCGTTCAACGCCGACGCCCCGGTGTTCAGCGTGAACCTGCCGCTCTACGCGATCCTGTTCGGCGCGGTGGCCCTGGGCATCGTGGTCGGCGGCGTCTTCACCTGGCTCGGCCAGGGCAAGACCCGGGCGAATGTGCGCTACCACCGCCGCGAGGCGACCCGCTACGAGCGCGAGGCGAACCGGCTGCGCGCCTACGCCCCGGAGAGCGAGACGCAGGGCCCCTACACGGTCCCCAACACCAACCGGACCGCGCTGCCGGCGCCGCGCTGAGCCGCGCCCGTCAGCGCGCCGCCCGGACCGCGGCCACGAAAGCCGCGATCCTCTCCGGATCCTTGACGCCGGGCGCGGTTTCGACGCCCGAGGACACATCAACGGCTCCGAGCCCCGTCCGGGATAGAGCCTCGCCGACATTGCCGGCATCGAGCCCCCCGGACAGCATCGTGCCCGCCGGCAGGTCGGCGCCGTCCAGGATCGACCAGTCGAACCGGTGGCCGTTGCCGCCGGGGAGCGCGGCCCCGGCCGGCGGCTTGGCATCCAGCAGGATCCGGTCCGCCACCCCGGCATAGGGCGGGATCGCCGTGAGGTCGGCCCGGGCGGCCACACCGATCGCCTTCATCACCGGCCGGCCGGCGAGCGCGCGGATCGCCGCGACCCGCTCCGGGCTTTCGCGCCCGTGGAGCTGGATCAGGTCGGGATCGACCGCCTCGATCGCCGCCCGCACCACCGCGTCGTCCGGATCGACCAGGAGGACGACGCGTTCGGCGCGCCCCCGGGCCTGCGCCGACAAGTGCGACGCCTCGTCGAAGGCTACGTGGCGCGGACTTCGCGGGAAGTGGACGAGCCCGATCCAATCCGCGCCGGCCGCCAGAGCGGCTTCGACGGTCTCGGGCGTGCTGAGCCCGCAGATCTTGACGCGGGCCGGTGGGAGCAGGGCGGACATCGCGGCGGTATAGCCGATCTAGTACAGGACCGGCAGGTAGACGTTCGGGATCGGGAACCCGCTGAACACCAGGCGCCCGTTGACGAGCTTCAGCGGCGGCAGGGGCTTGAGCGGGGCCGCATCCGCCGACGCCTCCGGCTCGGGTTGCCAGCCCAGGCCCAGCAGGCCGCCGACGAGCTGGCCGACCAGAGCGCCCTTGTCCGAGCCGAAGCGCTGGCCGACCACGCTGCCGATCAGGGCATCCATTCCGGCCGCCCGCAGGTCGAGCTGCCCGACCGGACGGTGGGCATCGTCCAGGGCGAGCGCGCCCTTCGCCTGGACGCGCTGGGCGCCCTTGGCCAGGGACAAACCGGTCAGGTCGAGGGTTCCGCCGGCCTGCCGCCAGCGCTCCAGCTCCCGCGGCACCGGCCCGGTCCGCAGGACGGTCGCCTGGGTGAGCGTCGCGTCCAGGGACAGGTCGCCCGGCGCGGGGTTGCCGGTGAGCGCGTCGAGCTGCGGCACGACGGCCTGAGCCAGGCGCAGGCTGACATCGACGGCGCCCTCGGATTCGTAACGGCCGGGAGTCGGCCGCGCGTGCAGCTCCAGATGCTGGCCGGTGACCACGATCGGCCCCGGATCGGTGCCGGTGACGGTGACGTTCGGGCCGTCCACCACCAGGGAGGCGCGGGTGAACCCGTCCGACGCGCCGTGGACGCTGCCCTGGAGCTTGCTCCAGGCGGCGTCGCCGGTCAGCGCGCCCTGCTCGACGTGGAACGGCCCGGCGCTCTCGAACAGAACCAGGCGCGGCTGGTAGACCTGTGCCACCGCGGTGGACGGGCCGAGGCGGAACCGGCCATCGGACCGCTCCAGCGTGACGGCGCTGCAGCGCAGCTCGATCCGGAACGGATAGCCGGTGAGCGACCGGTCGGCGCAGGTCCAGCTACGCCCGGCTGCCGCCTCCCGGGCGATCCAGCCATCGATCTCCGTCGCCGCCCGGCCCCGGAGCCAGAACCAGCCGGCCGACCAGGCGACCGCGATCAGCGCGAGCAGGATATAGGGCAGGAACAGACCGAGCCGGAACCGTCGCGCCGTCTGCGCCCGTGAGGCCCGCGCATCAAGACCCGGCTGCGTCCGATCCTGAACCATGCATCCCGCTCCCCGTCATCCGCCCCGGATCACGGGGCTGCCGGCCCCGCCTTGAGGCCATGCACGGGGCAAAACTGGGGCGGCGCCGGGATCGGTCGACCGGCGGGCGGACCGATCCGCCCGACGGGACCGGTTTTTCGGCTCAGACTTGAGCCGGCTCGATCGTGTCGAGCTGCAGGTCGTTGACGATCGCCGTCCGCTCGGCCTCGTCATCGGCCAGGCGATGCACGTGCAGCTCCGTGGCGCCCCGCGTGCGCACCCGGTCGAGCCAGGTCCGCCGGAGATGGTCGCGCGGGCTCTCGTTCGAGGTTGCCACCGAGACCATCTCGGCAATGCCGGTATCGTCGCGCCGCACGGCGATCACCACGGCTTCCGCCATCTCGTCGAGATCGAAGGCGCCGGCCGGATGAACCCCGACCACGTAGCGCCGGCCCGAGCGCCCGCGCCAGGCCGAGAGCGGGAGGGCCGGCGTGCCGCGCAGGCCAGCGGTAGTCTTGAGGCGTTCTTCACGCACATCCTGTCTCCGCGTGCGATCGTCCTTCAGGTCGCGAAGCGCGGCCGACCAGGACAGGGCTCTTCTGTTCGCCATTTGTTCCAACCTACCGCGCGATATCCACAGGCGTCAAGCACAACGTTCCTAGGGAGGAATGTGGTGATCGCCCGGGTTATCCACAAGCGCCCGCAGGGGCCATCGTCATGGCGTGACTGGCGAAATTCGGCCCGCGGCCGGCCGGAACGATCAGCGGCGCTGCGCGGCTCCGGCCGGAGCTTCGGCGGCCGGCGCCGAATCGGCCTCGGCGGCAAACCCCTTCGGGGCGCCCTCCAGCAGGGCGTTGGACGCCAGCTCGAGCCGCTCCTGGGCCAGCGCCTGGAATTCCTGGCGGCCCATGCCCGGGGGGATCGGCTCCAGGAACTGGATCACGGCCTTCCCGGGCCGGCGGATGAGGCTGTTGCGCGCCCAGAACTGCCCGGTGTTCAGGGCCACCGGCAGGCAGGGGACCTTCAGGGCCATGTAGAGATGCGACAGGCCCTGCTTGTAGGCGGGTGGCGCCCCCACGGCCCGGCGCGTCCCCTCCGGGAAGATGATGAGCTGGCGTCCCTCCCGGATGGCGTCGGCCGCAGCCGCGTTCATCAGGCTCATCGCCCGGGCGCCCTTGGACCGGTCGATCGCCACCATGCCGCTGCGGGACAGGTACCAGCCGATCAGCGGGATCAGCAGCAGCTCGCGCTTCAGGATGTAGGCGAATTCCGGGAACACGGTGCAGAGCGCCAGGGTCTCCAGGGCCGATTGGTGCTTGGCCGCCACCAGCAGCGGGCCCTTCGGGATGTTCTCGAGGCCGCGGAACTCGACCTGCATGCCGGCCACCACGCGCAGCAGCCACAGGGTCAGACGGCCCCAGAGCCGGGCCAGACGCAGCACGGCGCGGCGGGAGACCAGCGTCGGCAGGCCGCCGAACGCCAGCAGCGTCGTCATGGCGTAGAAGCAGACGTTGAAGGCGAGGGAGCGCAGGGCGAGCATCGGAATCCGCTTCGTGGCGGTCCTCCTCTAGCGCGCAGAGGCGCCCGCGGCCAAGCGCGGACGGTCCGACACCGGACCGAACCGCTCATGCGCCACCGGCATGCGGCTCCGCACGCGAGAAGCCGGCGCTGCGCCCGGCGACCATCCAGTAGATCAGGCCGGCACTGGCGCCGACGACGAACAGGATCAGCGTCAGGCGCGCTTCCGCGGCGAGAAGCCCCGGCGCGGTGCCGGTCGTCTGCGGACGCACCGCGCCCCGCGCCAGCCAGGGCAGGGCGGCGGTCAGCAGGCCGCCCCCGGCACCGTACCAGAGGTAACCGCGGCGCGCGAAGATCTCGCCGGCGAAACCGACCAGGGCGGGGGGCACGAACAACAGGACGAACAGCGCCTGCGCGAGGCCGGCGACCAGAAGGAGCAACCCTTCCGGCGGGAGGCCGGCGGAGAGGTCGGACAGCGCCATGTCCACGCCGGCGAGCGCCCCGCCCGTGAGCCAGGCATTGGCCGTGGGGTCGACGAGCAGCGCCAGAACCAGGATCGCGGCGCCGGCCGGGACGGCGAGCAGGAGGGCGAAGGCTCCGAGGAGCAGGCGGCCGAGGACGTGCATGACAGGCTTCTACACCGAAGACCCCACGCCTTCGCAAAACGAAGCCGCGCCCGACCGGTCAGGGTCGGGCGCGGCTCAGAGATCCTGCGATCGCCGGGCTGCCGGCGGTACGACGTTCCGCCTCAACCGTGGGCGGGGGCCGCCCCGCCATGGTCGCCGTGGGACGGCTTGCCGCGCAGGCGGCCGAGCCAGAGCGAGAAGTGGCGGATCACCACGTAGAAGACCGGGGTGAGGAACAGGCCGAAGAAGGTCGCGCCGATCATCCCGAAGAACACCGCGGTGCCCAGCGCCTGGCGCATCTCGGCGCCGGGGCCGGTGGCGATCACCAGCGGCAGGGTGCCGAGGATGAACGCGAAGGCGGTCATCAGGATCGGGCGCAGGCGCAGCCGGCAGGCTTCCACCGCCGCCTCCACCGGGCCCCGGTGCTCGCGCTGCTCGATGTCGTGCGCGAACTCGACGATCAGGATCGCGTTCTTGGCAGCCAAGCCGATCAGCACGATCAGGCCGATCTGGGTCAGGATGTTGTTGTCCTGCCCCCGGAACTGCACCCCGGCCAGAGCCGCGAGCACGCCGGTGGGCACCACCAGCAGGATCGCCATCGGCAGGGCCCACGATTCGTACTGGGCGGCCAGAACGAGGAAGACCAGGAGCACGCCGAGGGCGAAGACGGCGCCGGCGGTGCCGCTCGCAGCCTTCTGCTGATAGGCGATCTCGGTCCAGTCGTAGGAGTAGCCCTCGGGAAGCGCCTTCTTAGCGATCTCCTCCATGGCGGTGAGCGCCTGACCGGTCGAGACACCAGGCTTGGCCACGCCCTGGACCGGCACCGAGTAGTACAGGTTGAACCGCTGCACGATCTGCGGCCCGGTCACGTCGCGCACCGAGGCCAGCGTGCCCATCGGCACCAGCGCGCCCGTGGAGGAGCGCACCTTGATCTGCGAGATGTCCTGGATCGACGAGCGGAACGCAGCGTCGCCCTGCAGGCGCACCTGATAGATGCGGCCCAACGTGTTGAAGTCGTTCACGTAGGTGCCGCCGAGATCCGCCTGGACCGACGAGAACACGTTGGCGAGCGGCACGTTCAGCATCCGCGCGATGGTGCGGTCGATGTCGAGGAAGAGCTGCGGCGTCGCGTTGTCGAAGGTCGTGAACACGCGCTGCACGTCGGCGCTCTGGTTCGCCTGGGCGATCACCTCGCCGGCGGCGGCCATGAGCGGGCCGATCTCCGAGGATTGGCGGCTCTCGATCTGCAGCTTGAAGCCGCCGCCGTTGCCGAGACCGCGGACGGGCGGCGGCGGGATCACGATCACCCGGGCTTCTTGGATGTCGGAGGTCGCCTTGAGCACCTCGCCGGTGAGCACCGCGGCGCTGCGCCCTTCGCCGGCCCGCTCCTTGGCCCCGGTGAGCGTCAGGAACATCACGCCGGCATTGGTGGTGTTGGTGAAGGTCGCACCGTCGAAGCCCGCGATGATGACGGCGTTGGCGATGCCGTGCACCGTCCGCGCCTGCTTGGCGGCGCGCAGCATCACCTCGGTGGTCCGGTCGAGCGAGGAGCCCGAGGGGAGCTGCACGACGCCGATCAGGTAGCCCTGGTCCTGGTCCGGGATGAAGCCCGTGGGCGTCGTCTGGGCGAGGTGCAGGGTGCCGGCGATCACCGCCGCGTAGACCAGCAGCATCGCGCCCAGTCCGACGAACCCGCCGGTCAGGACGCGGATCGTCCGCCCGTAGAAGTTCGACGTGGCGTCGAAGGCGCGGTTGAAGCCGTTGGCGAGCCAGTTCACGAACCGCGTCAGGAAGAACTTCGGCTCCTTGCGCGCGTGGTGCGGCACGAGCAGCAGCTTACACAGGGCCGGCGACAGGGTCAGCGAGTTGAACGCGGAGATCAGGGTCGAGGCCGCGATCGTGAGCGCGAACTGCTTGTAGAACTGGCCCGAGATGCCCGGGATGAACGCGGTCGGCACGAACACCGCCGCGAGCACGAGGGCGATGGCGATGACCGCGCCGCCGACCTCGTCCATGGTCTTGTGCGCAGCGTCGCCCGGGGAGAGCCCCTCGGCCATGTTGCGCTCGACGTTCTCCACCACCACGATCGCGTCGTCGACCACGATGCCGATGGCGAGCACCAGCCCGAACAGGGTCAGGTTGTTGAGCGAGAACCCGAAGGCCGCCATCGCCGCGAAGGTGCCGATCAGCGACACGGGAATCGCGATCACCGGGATCAGGGCGGTGCGCCAGCTCTGCAGGAACACCAGCACCACGATGACCACGAGGCCGACCGCCTCGAACAGGGTCTTGTAGACCTCCTGGATCGATTCCTCGATGAACTCGGTCGGGTTGTAGGCGATGCGGTACTCGACGTCCGGCGGGAAGTTCTTCTTGACGACCTCCATTACCTGCTTGACCGAGGTCGCCGCCTCGAGGGCGTTGGTGCCGGGCCGTTGGAACGCGCCGATGCCCACCGCCGGCGTGTCGTTGAGGTAGGAGTTGGTCGTGTAGTCCTTCTGGCCCATCTCGACGCGGGCGATGTCCTTGACCCGGACGAGGCGCCCGTCCTGGGCCTTGATGATCACCTCGGCGAACTGTTCCGGCGTCTTGAAGCGGGCCTGCGACTGCACCACGAGCTGGAACGCCTCGCCCTTGGCCGCGGGCGGCCCGTTGAGCTGGCCGGCGGCCACCTGGACGTTCTGCTCCTGCAGGGCGGTGGTGACGTCGGTGACCGAGAGGCCGTAGGCGGCGAGCTTGTTCGGATCGACCCAGATCCGCTCGGCATATTCGTTACCGCCGAACACCGTGATGTCGCCGACGCCGTCGAGGCGCAGCAGCTCGTCGCGGATGTTCAGGTAGATGTAGTTGGCCAGGTAGTTCTGGTCGTAGGTCTTGTTCGGCGAGAGCAGGTGCACGACCAGCATGAGGTCGGGCGAGGCCTTGCGCACGGTCACGCCGAGGTTGCGCACGTCCGGCGGCAGGCGCGGCTGGGCGACCGAGAGCCGGTTCTGCACCAGCACGTTGGCGATATCGAGGTTGGTGCCGACCTTGAAGGTCACGGTCAGCAGCATGTTGCCGTCGTTGGTCGACAACGACGTCATGTAGAGCATGTTGTCGACGCCGTTGACCTCCTGCTCGATCGGCGTCGCGATCGTGGCGGCCACGGTCTCGGCATTGGCGCCCGGATAGGAGGCGCGCACGGTCACGGTCGGCGGCACGATCTCGGGATATTGCGAGACCGGCAGGCTCTCGTAGGCGACGAAGCCGAGGATCAGGAAGATGATCGACGTGACCGACGCGAAGATCGGCCTGTCGACGAAGAAATGGGCGAAACGCATCGGTCAAACCTCTGAGGCCCGCCGGTCACCCGGTCGGGGCCCTGCGTCGTCGAAGCGGCGCACGCGGCACAGCGTGCGCGAATGCAATCGTGTCGAGCCGGTCAGGCTCACGTCTTGCTCGGGGGCAGCTCGATCGTCTCCGGGGTGACCTTGGCCCCCGGACGGATGCGGGCGACGCCGTTGACCACCAGGGTCTCGTCGCCCTTCAGGCCGCTGCGGATCACCCGGTAGCCGTCCACCTTCGGACCGAGCACCACGTCCTTCTGCTGGATGACGTTGTCGGGCCCGACCACGTAGACGACGCGCTTGTCCTGGTTGGCGGCGACCGCCTCGTCGGGGATCAGCACGCCCTGGAACGGCTTGGTGGCCGGCATCGCGACGATGCCGAACAGGCCGGGCTTGATGAACTGATCGGCGTTGGGAACCGTGGCGCGCAGCAGGATCGTGCCGGTGGCGTTGTCGACACGGTTGTCGACGAAGTCGAGGGTGCCCTTGCGGGTCGGCTTCGCCTCGCCGGACAGCGAGATCATGATCGGCACGCCCTTACCCTGCTGGGTCTGGCCCATGCCGATGCCGAGGCTGTTCTGGTATTTCAGGAACGACTTCTCATCGACGGTGAAGCTGAACCAGATCGGGTCGAGCGACACGATGGTGGTCAGCATCGTCTGGTCGGCGCTGACGATGTTGCCCTCGGTGACGAGCCGCCGGCTGATCCGGCCGTTGACCGGGGCCTTCACCTCGCTGAAATCGTAGTTGAGCTGCGCGTTGTTCAGCGCCGCCTGGGCGCTGTCGACGTCGGCCTGGGCGGTCAGCGAGGCCTGCCGGCGCTGGTCCGTGACCTGCTCGGAGATGTTGCCGCTCCGGGACAGGGTCTGGGCGCGCTCGAGGTCGGTCTGCGAGAAGGATTGCCGGGCCTTGGCCGAGGCGAGGGCGGCCTGGGCCTGCTCCAGCGCCGCCTTGTAGGGTCGGCGGTCGATCACGAACAGAAGGTCGCCCTTCTTCACGTTCTGGCCGTCGATGAAGTTGATCTTCTCCAGGTATCCGGTGACCCGGGCCCGGACCTCGACGTTCTCGATCGCCTCGAAGCGGCCGGTATACTGGTCCTGCTCGACGATCTCGCGGACCACCGGCTTGGCCACCGTCACCTTCGGCGGCGGGCCGCCGGGTGCCTGGGCGTGAGCGATCGGTGCCAGGGGGCCCGCGACCAGGAAGCCGGCAGCGAGACCGGAGAGCACGGGGAAGAGGCTGGAAAGCCGGCTGCGCATCGGGTCCTGCTGTCCGTTGGCCGACCCGTCGGTCGCACCGAGCTTGACGATAAATCCTTGGTGGGCGCGCCGTAACCCGCGCGCCCCGGTGCTTATTGTGCGAGAGCGCACATCACGGCCCCGTGAGAGCGGATTGTTTTAATCCGCTACTCGATTGCTTCGCCCGCGGCGTACCAATCCTTGAAGCCGCCCTTGTAGTGCTCGGAGATGTCGAGGCCCGCTTTCTGAGCGGCCATCAGCGCGTGGACCGAGCGGATTCCCGACCCGCAGGACAGGACCGGGCGGCGGCCATCCGCGGCGATCAGGGCCGCGACGGCCTGCGGATCGAACGTGGAGAGCGGATGGGAAACGGCGCCGGGGATGTGCCCGGCCTCGTATTCGTGGTCCTCGCGCACGTCGATGATCAGCATCGTGCCATCGTTCAACCCACGCTTGACCGTCTCGCGATCGAGGTCGACCACCTGCATCGACAGGCTCTCCGTTCCGCCCAGCCGAAGGCCGGCCCTATGGACTGACGCTTTCCCTTATTCGTCAGGCCCGACCGGCGCAACTCACGGCGTTCCGCGCGACCCCGTTAGATCGCCGCGAGAGTCGGACCGATGGCCGCGAAATGCCCGTTCCAGCTCGGCGGCACGTAGCCGTCGAGGCGGCCGGCGAGTTCGGTGCGGAGCGGCGCGTTCGGTCGAGCGAGGGCTTCGATCGCCTGCTCCCAGCCAAGCCCATCCAGCGGATCGCAGAAATGGGCGACGCCGCCGGCGATCTCCCGGTGGACCGGGATGTCCGAGGCCACCACGGGCAGGCCGGAGGCCGCCGCCTCGACGATCGGGATGCCGTAGCCCTCCGTGAACGACGGCATCAGCAGGGCCGTGCAGCTTCGGGTCAGCGCCGCGAGGCCGTGGGTCGAGAGGCCGGTGACCTCGATCGTGTGGGCGCGCACGCCCGGGCAGCGCTCGAGCATGTCGATGGCGCTCTCGGCCTCCCAGCCCCGGCGCCCCACCACGACCAGGCGGGGCGTCGCCGCCCCGTGCCGCTCGGCCAGACGCCGCCAGAGCTGGAACAGCAGCAGGTGATTCTTGCGCGATTCGATCGTGCCGCAGACCAGGAAGGTCGGGCGGTCCGGCTGAAGCCGGGGCCCCGAGCGGTCGAAAGCCGTTTCGACGCCGAGATGGCCCACGGCCACCGGCGGCCGGCCGAATCCTTCGGCCGCCAGGTGATCGAGAGTGCGCGCGCCGGTATCGGCCGAGTTGACGAGGATCGCGGCGGCATGCCGGCCGACCGTGCGCATCCGGATCCGGTGGCGGTCGGCCTCGCCGGCGCGCCCGTATTCGGGATGCGTGATCGGGATAAGGTCGTGGACGAAGAACGCCGCGCGCACGTCCCGCCGGTCGTAGAGCCAGTCGAACCGGCCGGGATTGTCGAGGCGCAGATGCGAGGTGTGCAGGTAGAGGGCATCCCGGGGCAGGGCCGCGAGCGAGCGCCCGCGCAGGGCGATGTCGGCTGCGGTCTGGGCCTGGATCCGGCGGCGCTGCGATCCACCATTCCGTGGCGCCGGCGCCGATGGGGCGGCCGCCAGCGGGGCGCCGAGCCGCGCCGCAAGCCCGCGATAGACCGGATCCGAGAGCGCGTCCCGATCCTCGACCCAGCCCGCCGCCACCGCCTCGACGATGGCGAGGGCAAGCGCGCGGTCCAGCACCCGCGGCCCATACGCCGTCGAGACCACGCCCACGCCCGGCCCGGGCCGGCCGAGGAAGTGGCGGGCATAGGCGAGATCGACCCGGTCGATCCCTGACGGGCTGGCATGGCGCAGCCGCGTGACGAGGCGCGTGAGATCGAAGGCGATCGGTCGGTCGGTCATGGTCCTCGTTGGCGTGGCGCGGGCGTTTCGGCGCGATGGTCGGGGGGCTGGCGCTCCCCGTACCCGTCCGGGCCGGAGAGGGCCAGCGCCGCCGATCCGCCGCGAAGGGCTTGCGCGGGCCGGGCGCGACGGCTAAGAGCGCCGGGCCCACGTGGCGTCGGAGTGTAGCGCAGCCCGGTAGCGCACCTGTCTGGGGGACAGGGGGTCGTCGGTTCAAGTCCGGCCACTCCGACCATATTTTTTTGGGACTGCGCGTTGGCGCCGGCCCGATCGACCAGCCCCATTCGATCGCCATCGTACCCCGGCCTCGCCGAGGGATTTCGTGCGCGGGTTCAATCCGGCGGCGCGTAGGCTGAGCCATCGGCCGCGCTCAGCGGCGCTTCCACGTAGCGCCCGTGCTCCGGCACCGCGACCTCATCGAACTGCTCGGCGAGGGCATGGAGCGCCCGGCGCATCTCGGGGCCTTGAAGCGGGCGGCCGTGGCCGGTGATGACGCGCTCGGGTTCGAGGCCGGCGAGCGCCTGGACCGAATGGCGCGCCGCGCCCCAATCGATCGTCAGATACATCGGCGGCCCGTGCAGCTCGGGCTCCTGGACCGCCACCGCGTAGGCCGATTCCTGCGCCGTGGTGACGAAGGCGTCGCCGACGATCAGGGTGCGGTCGGCCTCGCGCCAGAACGAGACATGGCCCGGCGCATGGCCCGGCGTATGAATCCAGTGCCAGCCCGCCATCGGCGGCACCGATCCGTCCCCCGGCAGATCCTGCAGGCGCCCGGACACGTCGACCGGTTTCGTCGGGAAGAGCGGCGACAGGCGCCCGAGCAATCCGCCGCCGACGCTCGGATCGGGGGCGGGGTAAGAGGCGCTGCCGTCGAGATAGGGCCGCTCCAGGGCGTGCGCGAAGACCGGGACATCCCACTCTTCGGCGAGATCCTCGAGCACGCCGACATGGTCGAAATGGCCGTGGGTCAGCACGATCGCGGCGGGCCGTGCGCCCGCGCCGAACCGCGCTTCGGCCGCCGCCTTGATCGCGCCCTTGGCGCCCATCACGCCGGCATCGACGAGGACCCAGCCGCGGTCGCCGGCTCCGGGGGCGCCGACGAACACGGTGTTGACCAGCACGAGACGCCGATAGGCGACGTCGCCGGTGATCGCGTGGGTGGAATCGTCCCGCTCGGCATCGCGGGCCGGATCGTCGGCGCGGGCCTTCGGGTCGACGGGAATCTGCTGGGCCATGCGGGGCTGCTCCCATGCGGGTTGCCCGAGCAGACCGGTCTCGGCAGAGCTGCTCGGGTCGTTGCGGCCGCGATGTTGTCCCGCCGCGGATTCGACCGCTCTGGCGTTGGATGCTTCGGCCGCTGGTGTCACGCAAACCGGGGTCGTAGAAGCGGGTTCCCGGAGCGCCGCGGGGCCGGCTCGCCGCAGCGGGATCGCGCGCGGCGATTCCAACCCCATATGGAACCCATCGACGCCCCCGCCGCAGGTCCCAGCATGGCACCGAGCCCGCTCGCCCTCATCGCGTCCGCCACCCTCGTCACCCTGGTCGCCACCGGCACGGGGGCGATCGTCCTGCAGCAGGGTTCCCAGTTCAGCCACCCCCGCCGGGTCGGCGGCAGCTTCGCCATGGCGGATCTCGACGGCAAGCCGGTCAGCCAGGCCGACCTGCTCGGCAAGCCCACCGCCCTGTTCTTCGGCTTCACCCATTGCCCCGAGGTCTGCCCGACGACGCTCGCGACCCTGTCGGCGGCGCTCGGCCGGATGGGCCGCGACGCCGACCGGCTCAACGTCGTGTTCGTCACCCTCGACCCGGAGCGCGATACGCCCGAGAGCCTGCGGGACTACCTGGCCGCGTTCGATCCGCGGATCCGCAGCTTCGTCGGGACGCCCGAGCAGGTCGCCCGCATGGCCGACGCCTACCACGTCGCCTACAAGCGCGTGCCGGTCCAGGGCGGCGACTACACGATGGAGCATTCCGCCACCGTCGGGCTGTTCGACAAGACAGGCCGGATGGTCGGCGAGATCGGCTACGGCGAGGACGAGGACCGCACCCTGTCCAAGCTGATCACCCTGGCGCTGCCGGGGCAATGCGCCCCCGGAGGCGGCGCCGCGCTGTGGGAGACCAACGGCCCCACCAACGCCTGCGGCCCGCGAAGCTGAACCTCAGCCGGCGCCGCGGTAAATTGCGCGGTCATTCCAGCGTGACTAGAGGGCGGGGCAGGTCGGCAGACCGGCGATTCCCGGAGGTTCGAGCTTGATCACGCGACGCGCCCTGACAGCTTTGGGCCTGCTGGCCCTCTCGCCCCTCGCGCGCCCCGCCCTGGCCGCATCCGGCGGCCCGCGCCTGGCCCCGCCCGAGCCGATGGATTTCGACCGGCTGAAGACGCTGGCCCGCAGCCTGCGCGACCGGCCCTACGCGCCGCCCCCGGAGGCACCGGCCTCGCCGACGTTGGACGCGCTGACCTACGGGCCGCTCCAGGAGATCCGCTACCCGCCGGGGCACGCCCTGTTCCCGGAAAGCCCGTACCCGGTCACGTTCTTCCACCTGGGCAACTTCTTCCGGCATCCGGTGAAGATCTATGCGCTCGAAGGCGGCCAGGCGCGCGAGGTCCTGTATTCGCGCGACCTCTTCGCCTACCCGCCCGGCAATCCCGGCAAGGACCTGCCCGACGGCGCCGGCTTTGCCGGTGTCCGCTTCCAGAAGGTCCCGGCCGACCAGCCCGGCGCCGACGGCGACTGGCTGGCCTTCCTCGGGGCCTCCTATTTCCGTGCGGCCGGCGACGGGGCGCAGTACGGCGCCTCGGCCCGGGGCATCGCCATCGACACGGCGCCGGGACCGGGCAAGACGGAGGAATTCCCGGTCTTCACCCGCTTCTACGTTTCTCCGGCCGCGGACGGGGCGGTCACCATCCTGGCGCTGCTGGAAGGCCAGAGCCTCACCGGCGCCTACCGGTTCACCGCCCGGAAGGAGCCGCATGTGGTGATCGACGTCGCCTGCACGCTCTACATCCGCAAGCCGGTCGAGCGGTTCGGCGTCGCGCCGCTGACCTCCATGCTCTGGTATTCCGAGGGGATGAGCCGGTTCCTCGCCAGCGACTGGCGGCCCGAGGTGCACGATTCCGACGGGCTGCTGATGCGGACCGGCGCCGGCGAGCTGATCTGGCGGCCGCTCAACAACCCGCCGCGGCTCAGCGTCAGCGCCTTCGCGGACCGCTCGCCGAAGGGGTTCGGCCTGCTCCAGCGCGACCGGTCCTTCGACAACTACATCGACGACGGCTTCGAGGAGAACCGCCCGCATATCTGGGTCGAGCCGCAGGGCGATTGGGGGGCCGGCAGCGTGCAGCTCGTCGAGATCCCGACCCACCAGGAAACCGACGACAATATCGGCGCCATGTGGGTGCCGGCCGACCCGCCGGGCGCGGCGTCGGAGCGCAGCTTCGCCTACCGCCTGCACTGGCCGGTGACCGAGCCGGTCGCCACCGATCTGGCCCGCTGCGTCGCGACCCGGGCGACCAAGGCCTCCTGGCTCTCCAAGGCGGACAGGCGTGCGGGCCGGGCGAACCTCGTGCGCCAGTTCGTCCTGGAATTCGAGGGCGCGGCCCTGGCGGGTCTCAACCCGGAACAGGCCACGGTGGCGCTGACGCTGTCGCGCGGCTCTGCCGAGGAGGTCGGGGCTACCTGGGCGCCCTACGGCAAGCCGAGCCCCTGGCGGGTATTCCTGAAGGTTTTCGCCGAAGGTCCCGAGCCGGTCGAGATGCGGCTGCAGCTCAAGAACGGCGACCGGCTGCTCTCGGAGACCTGGGCCTACCAGTATTATCCGCAGGCGCCCGGCACGGTGCTGTAGGCCGACAGGCCGCTCCGCCGCATTGCCGGGCCGGCGCGGCCCTCTGTAGAAGGGTGATCCCGGGCGGCGTCGCGCCGTCCCGCCGCATCCGAGGCCGTCATGAACGGCGAACCGCCGCCCGGCCTCAACCTGCCCGAGGCCCTGACCCGTCTGCTGAAGGCCCCGCGGAGCGCGATCTGGCCGACGCCCGAGGACCGGCACCGTCTGCGCCTCGGCCGCCAGCGGCCCCGCCAGCCGAGCAAGGCCGTGATGGGCGTCTGGATCTGGGCGATCCTGTACAACGTGATCGGCTTCGCGATCCTCGCGACCCTGTGGCGGACGATGCACTGACCCGATGAACGCACCCGAGACGCTTCGCTCCGCAGCGCACCGCGCGATCCCGATCGTCCTGCTCCTCGTGGGCCTCGCGGCGGCACCGGCCGGGGCGCAGACGCCGGACAGCGCCCTCAACGCCGATGACGGCACCGGGGCGGTCAAGGTCTGCTCGCCGGTGGCGATGCCCCGCTGGCGCTCGATGATCCCGGTCCCGAAGACCTGGACCTTCCTGGATTGCATGGGCTTCTCAGGCGAGATGGGCGCCAGCCATTTCCAGCTCGGCTGCGTGTTCGCCAACGTGACGCCGCACGCACAGAAATACGCCTGGGGGCCGGTCGTGCCGATCGAGAAGGCGGCCCTGGCCAAGCCGCAGCCGCCGATCCCGAATTGCGGCTGGTGATGCGCCCGATCAGCCTTAGCCGACGCGCGTGTCCGGCCAGTCCAAGGCGAGGGTGAGCTGAGCCCGGAAAACCACCGTGCCGGCCTCGTTCCGGACCTGCGCCTCCAAGTGCAGGTCGGCCAGATCGGACCCCACGGGCGATGTCTGCGTCGCCCGGAGCGTGTCGTTGGCGACTTCCACCAGCGCTTCCGCTGCGGACCGGCAGGCTTCTCGCCGCCCGCAGAATTCGAGGCCCTCCTCGTCGCGGGACAAGGCCGTTCCGGTGATGAAGTCGGTGAAATAGCGCACGGCACACCGCCCCCGGAACCAAGCCTACAATTAGCCCGCCCGGATCATTATTGTCGTTAACCTGGGTCAAGGCGTGCCGCGCGGTCGCCATGCGCGATCGGAAGTCGTTTGACCATCGTCCGGGCGACGGGAAAGCGTTCAACCGGGAAACCGAGTCTGTTCCCGCGGGTTAATTGAAACAGACTCGACGCGTCGGCGCATCATCGTCTGAAAGCGTACATAGCCCCCGGACAAGCTCAATTTCGCTTGTGGTCGGGCGGCGGCCGTTTACCTCGAGTCCTTCGAGATCAGACAAGCTTCAGCGCCGGTAACCGAGAGACTGGCCGCGCTCTAGCACCGACTTTGGAGCGGAGCCTTGGATCGACCGAAGCAGGATGGCGTCCGCAATCGTCTGCTCCGTCTCATGCCACCCGAGGATTTCGCCCGTCTCGCGCCCGCGCTGGAAACCGTGTCGGTGCCGCTGCGCGAGCTGCTGATCCTGCCGCTTCAGCCGATCACCCACGCGCATTTCATCGAGGAAGGCATCGTGTCGCTGGTCGCCGACACGGTCGAGGGCCGGATCGAGATCGGGGTCATCGGCTACGAGGGGATGTGCGGCGCCCCCCTCGTGCTGGGGGCAGACCGGACGCCGCACACCGCGCTCGTCCAATCCGACCTGGTGGCTCTGCGGCTCCCGGCCGCGGTCCTGCAGGCGGCGCTCGACGAGAGCGCGCCGCTGCGCAGCCTGCTCGGGCGATACGTCCAGAGCCTGATCGTCCAGGTCGGCCACACCGTCTACGCCAACACGGACCTCACCATCGAGGCGCGGCTCGCCCGGTGGATCCTGATGACCCACGACCGGCTGCAAAAGGACGAGCTGATCCTGACGCACGAGTTCCTGGCCATGATGCTCGGCGTCCGGCGTCCGGGGGTTACGACCGCGACGCACGTGCTCGAGGGCTCGGGCATGATCAAGGCCCGCCGCGGGCGAATCATCGTGACCGATCGCGACAAGCTGGAAGACCTGGCCGGGGACGCCTACGGGCCGGCCGAGGCCGAGTACGAGCGGCTCCTCGCGCAGGGCTGACGCGCCGGCCGTCGCGACCCGGTCGAGCTTGGTCCGGCGCCTGACCGACCGCTGCCCCGGCGGGCACACGATCCCCATTCGGCCAAGCCGATAGGCCACGCTGTGCTCCGAAGGAGCGACGCGTGAGGCCGATCGCGGTCTCGCGGGATCCGCACAAGCCTGACGATGCACGAACAGCGGTTCGTTAAAGCCTCGCCCTGAAACTGGGCGTCAGGCCGGCTGTGGCGCGCGCACAACGGATCCACGCCCTTCGACCTTTCCCGGCCTCGTTCGGCACCGACGATCTTTGACGCGCGCTGGCGATCGGGTTACAGGTGATCTCGCACGACAAGCAATAACCATGCCGCGAGCAGCGCAGCTCGGCTGGTCGATCACGCTGAAAGGGCATCGGGGCCTCGCATGAGTTTGGTGCAACGGCTGGAAGTGCGTCAGGGCCAGGCCCTGGTGATGACGCCGCAGCTCCTGCAAGCGATCAAACTCCTGCAATTGTCGCACCTCGATCTCGCCGCCTATGTCGAGGCCGAGCTGGAGCGCAATCCGCTGCTGGAACGGGCCGAGTCCGAGGGATCCGGGCCGGCCGAATCCGCCGAGGCGAGCGGCCCGTCCGACGAAGCGGCCTCGGGTGGCGACTTCGACGCCGATTCGTGGCAGCCCACCGAACTCAATCCCAGCCGCGGCGAGATCGAGGCCGATTTCGACACCCGGCTCGACAACGTCTTCCCGGACGACGCCCCCATCCACGCGCAGGAGGCCTCCGGCGGCGACATGCTCTCGCTGACGCCGCCCCCCTACGGCAGCAGCGGCGGCAGCTTCGACTCCGACGCGCCCGATTTCGAGGCCGCCCTGACGGCCGAGATCTCCCTGCGCGATCACCTGGCGAGCCAGCTCGATCTCGCGACCCGCAACCCGTCCGACCGGCTGATCGGTGGCTTCCTGATCGACGCGGTCGACGAGGCCGGCTACCTGCGCGAGACGGTGGAGGGTGTGGCCGAGCGCCTCGGCGCCGATCCGGCCACCGTGGCCCGGGTGCTGACCCTGGTCCAGAGCTTCGACCCGCCGGGGATCGCGGCCCGGGACCTCGCCGAATGCCTGGCGATCCAGCTGCGCGAGCGCGACCGGTTCGATCCGGCCATGCAGGCCCTGGTCTCGCGCCTCGACCTCGTGGCCAAGCGCGATTTCGGCGCCCTGCGCCGCCTCTGCGGGGTCGACGACGAGGATCTCGTCGAGATGCTGGGCGAGATCCGGCGGCTCGATCCCAAACCCGGCCGCGCCTTCGGCTCGAGCGCCGTCGAGGTGCTGATCCCGGACGTGTTCGTGCGCGCGGCCCCGGACGGGTCCTGGCTGGTGGAGCTCAACGGCGAGGCGCTGCCCCGGGTCCTGGTCAACCAGAGCTACTATGCCCGCGTCGTGCGCGGCGCCTCGGCCGACGGCGACAAGGCCTTCCTGTCGGAGGCGCTGCAGAACGCCAATTGGCTGACCCGCTCCCTGGAGCAGCGCGCCCGCACGATCCTGAAGGTCGCCACCGAGATCGTGCGCCAGCAGGACGGGTTCTTCGTCCACGGCGTCACGCATCTGCGCCCGCTCAACCTCAAGACCGTGGCCGAGGCGATCGGCATGCACGAATCGACCGTCTCCCGGGTCACGTCCAACAAGGCGATCGGCACCAGCCGCGGCACGCTGGAGATGAAGTACTTCTTCACCGCGGCGATCCCGGGCGCGGCCGGCATGGCGGCCCATTCGTCCGAAGCCGTGCGCCACCGGATCAAGCAGCTCGTGGACGGCGAGACGCCGGACGACGTGCTGTCGGACGACGCGCTGGTGCAGAAGCTGCGCAGCGAGGGCGTCGACATCGCCCGCCGGACCGTGGCCAAGTACCGGGAATCCCTGCGCATCCCGAGCTCGATCGAGCGCCGCCGCGAGCATTACGCCCACGGCTCCGCCCATCACGGGGCGCTGGCCCTGCGCTGAGATCCGGCGGGACGGTCTTGCGTCGCGGCGGCGTCCGGCCCATCGGTCGCGCGCCGAATCACGATGCCTGGACCTGCGATGACTCCTCCCGCCACGCCCCCGCGCAGCCTCACCGCCATCGTGCTCGCGGCCGGGAAGGGCACGCGGATGCGCTCGGACCTGCCGAAGGTGCTCCACCGGATCGCCGGGCGGACCATGCTGGGCCACGTGCTCGCGGCCGTGCAGGCGGCGGGCGCCGGCCGGATCGCCGTGGTCGCCGAGCCCGGTCGCGAGGATGTCGCCGCCGAGATCGCCCGGGAGGCGCCCGGCGCGCAGGTGTTCCCGCAGGCCGAGCGCCTGGGTACCGCCCACGCCGTGCTCGCCGCCCGGGCCGTGCTCGAGACGCCGGACGACGACGTGGTCATCGCCTTCGGCGACACGCCGCTGATCAGCGCCGAGACTTTTTTGCGACTCCGCGCGCCGCTCGCCGACGGCGCGGCGGTGGCGGTGCTCGCCTTCGAGAGCCCGGTCCCGACCGGCTACGGCCGGGTGCTCACCGAGGGCAGCCGTGTCCTGGCGATCCGCGAGGAGAAGGATGCGAGCCCCGCCGAGCGGGCCGTGACCCTGTGCAATGCCGGGCTGATGGCCCTGTCGGGGCAACACGCTCTGAAGTTGCTGAGCCGCATCGGCAACGACAACGCCGCCGGCGAATATTACCTGCCCGACGCGGTGGCGCTCGCCGTCGCCGAGGGGCTCACGATCACGGTCGTGCCCGTGGACGAGGCGGAGGCGCAGGGCGTCAACGACCGGGTCCAGCTCAGCATCGCCGAGGCCGCGATCCAGGCCCGGCTGCGCCGCAGCGCCATGCTGGGCGGCGCCACGCTGGTCGCCCCCGAGACGGTGTTCCTGAGCCACGACACGATCCTGGGACGCGACGTCGTGGTGGAGCCGCACGTCGTGTTCGGGCCGGGCGTGCGGGTCGCGGACGGCTGCACGGTGCGGGCCTTCGCCCATCTCACCGACACCGTGCTGGAGGCGCGCGTGCGCATCGGGCCGTTCGTGCGGCTGCGCGGTCATGCCGTCCTCGAGACCGGCGCCGAACTCGGCAATTTCGTCGAACTCAAGAACGCCCATATGGGGCCGGGCGCCAAGGCCGCGCATCTGACCTATCTCGGGGACGCAGAGATCGGCGCGAAGGCCAATATCGGCGCCGGCACGATCACCTGCAATTACGACGGCGTGCTCAAGCACCGGACCAATATCGGTGCCGGCGCCTTCATCGGCTCGAACTCGGCGCTGGTGGCGCCGGTGACCGTGGGGGAGGGGGCCTATGTGGCCTCGGGCTCGGTCATCACCGACGACGTGCCGGCAGACGCCATGGCGGTCGCCCGCGGCCGGCAGGCGGTGAAGCCGGGCTGGGCGAAGCTGAAGCGAGCGGCGCTGCTCGCCGAGAAGGTGTTGCGCGGGGGGCGCTGAGGCGCGCTGGCCGAGGTCTGCTGCCGATCTCGGCTTGGGTGTGTGATGGCGGACCTCGACCCATGTCGGTCGCCCGACATTGTCGGCTCCGCGTGGCAACGGGCCTCGGCTTTCCCTCGGGGAGCGGGCGTTCCGTTCCCGCTCCATCGCGACCGGTCAGGCAAAAAGCCAGCGGCCAAGCATGCGACCGAACGGGAACGTGAAAAACCCCGCAATCAGGAGAGCCCCCGCGGCCAACGACAACGCCGTGTAGCGATGGGCATCCACCCGATGCAGGCGGGCGTGCCAAGCCAGCATCGGGGCCTGGGTGAGTGCGAACAGGGAGCCGCACGTCCCGAAAGCCACCCCGCGGTTCGGTAGCGCCCGGAGAACCGCCGGCGCCGCGACAGCGAGAGGCTCGACTTGACAGCGACGCCCGCGGGCACGCCCACGCTTGACGCGCCTCCACGCAGCTGGGACACGGCCGCCTTTCCGGACATCGACCCGCACGATGCTGCTCAACCGCGTGTTTCCCGTCTGCGCCGTCCTGGCCGCGGCCACCGCCTACGTCGCGCCGGAGATGTTCCTCCCGATACTCCCGCACGTCGCCGTGCTGCTGGCCGTGATCATGTTCGCCCTCGGGGTGACGCTGACGCCCGCGGATTTCGGCCGGATCCTGGCCCGGCCCGCGCCGGTCGCGACCGGCGTCGTGGTCCATTACCTCGTGATGCCCGCCGCCGCCTGGGCCATCGCCCACGCCCTCGGCATGGGCACGGAGCTCACGACCGGCATGGTGCTGGTCGGTAGCGTCGCCAGCGGCACGAGCTCCACCCTGATGGTCTACATCGCCGGCGGCGATGTCGCCCTGTCGGTGACGGTCGCCGTCGCCTCGACGCTGGTGGGCCTCGTGGCGACACCGCTCCTGGTGCGCTTCTACGTCGACGCCGCCGTGCCGGTGGATGTGGCGGGGCTCCTGGCCAGCCTTGTGGAGATCGTGGCCGCGCCCGTGGCCGTGGGGCTGGCGCTCAACCGACTCGCGCCGCGTCTGGTCGGGCGCTTCGAGCGCGCGCTGCCCGTCGTGTCGATGGCCGCCATCCTGCTGATCATCGGCGCCGTGGTGGCCGGAAGCCGGGCGAGCATCGCCGCGGTCGGCCCCCTCGTGCTGCTGGCCGTAGCGCTGCACAACGGAGCCGGCCTGGTCTGCGGCTACTGGAGCGGGCGCCTGCTCGGCTTCGATGAGAGCACCTGCCGGACCCTGGCGCTGGAAGTCGGCATGCAGAATTCCGGCCTCGCGGCGGCGCTGGGCAAGCTCTATTTCTCGCCGCTGGCCGCCCTGCCGGGGGCAGTCTTCTCCGTGTGGCACAACCTGTCGGGCTCAATCCTGGCCGGCCACTGGTCGGGCCGGAACCGAGCCGTCGCCGCGCGCGGGACCGCGTCCCGATAGGGCACCCGCGGCGGCGCCCCCCCCGCGGCCACAGCCCTGTCGCCGGGGCTGGCCCTGTGCGGCCCTGATCCGGTACACGTCCCGCTTGGCTCGGCGGTGAGCGAACGGCCCGGACCTTGCGCGGCCGGTCCGCGTGCGGCCACCCGGGCGTCAAAACGAGAGACACTTCCATGTGCGGCATCGTCGGCATCGTCGGGCGCGACGCGGTGGCGGGGCAGGTGATCGAGGCCCTGCGGCGGCTCGAATACCGCGGCTACGATTCCGCCGGCATCGCCACCCTGGAGCACGGGCAGCTGGCGCGCCGCCGCGCCTCGGGCAAGCTGGTCAACCTCGAGGAGCGGCTGGAGCGCGAGCCGCTCACCGGCACGATCGGTATCGGCCACACCCGCTGGGCGACCCATGGCCGGCCCAACGAGACCAACGCCCACCCGCACGCCACCAAGCGGCTCGCCGTCGTCCATAACGGCATCATCGAGAATTTTCGCGAATTGAAGCACGAGCTCGAGGCCGACGGCGTCGTCTTCGAGACCGAGACCGACACTGAGGTCGTCGCTCAGCTGGTCAGCCGCAACATGGACCGCCAGATGAGCCCGGTCGATGCGGTCGCCGCCGCCCTGCCGCGGCTGCGCGGCGCCTTCGCGCTGGGCTTCATCTTCTCCGGCGAGGAGAACCTGCTGATCGGCGCCCGCCACGGCGCGCCGCTCGCGGTCGGCTTCGGCCAGGGCGAGACCTATCTGGGCTCGGACGCCCTGGCGCTCGCCCCGTTCACCGACGCGATCACCTATCTCGACGAGGGCGACTGGGCGATCCTGACCCGCGACGGTGCCGAGATCCGCGACCAATCCGGCGCCCGCGTCGAGCGCCCGCGCCAGAAGATCGCCACGCAGGCCTACCGGATCGACAAGGGCGAGTACCGCCACTTCATGGCGAAGGAGATCCACGAGCAGCCCGAGGTGGTGGGCCGCACGCTCGCCCATTACGTCGACATGGCCAACGGCCGGGTGATGCTGCCGGAGGCTTTGCCCTTCGACTTCGCCAAGCTGAGCCGCGTCTACATCACCGCCTGCGGCACGGCCTTCTATGCCGGGCTGGTGGCCCGGTACTGGTTCGAGCAGGTCGCGCGCCTGCCGGTGGAGATCGACGTCGCCTCCGAGGCACGCTACCGCGAGGCGCCGCTGGAGAAGGACGGGCTGACGCTCGTCATCTCGCAATCGGGCGAGACCGCCGACACCCTGGCCTCGCTCCGCTACGCCAAGAGCCAGGGCCAGCACACGCTGTGCGTGGTCAACGTGCCGACCTCGACCATCGCGCGGGAATCCTCCGTGGTGATGCCGACGCTCGCCGGCCCCGAGATCGGCGTCGCCTCGACCAAGGCGTTCTCGTGCCAGCTCACCGTGCTGCTGTGCCTGGCCATCGCGGCCGGCCGCGCCCGCGGCACCCTCGACGCCGCCGGCGAGCGCCGGCTGGTCGACGCGCTGATCAAGGCCCCGGGCTTGATGGCGGAGGCGCTGACCCGCGAACCGGAGATCGAGTTCCTCGCCCGGGACGTCGCGAAGGCGCGCGACGTGCTCTATCTCGGCCGCGGCACCAGCTACCCGATGGCGCTGGAGGGCGCGCTGAAGCTCAAGGAGATCAGCTACATCCACGCCGAGGGCTACGCGGCGGGCGAGCTGAAGCACGGGCCGATCGCGCTGATCGACGAGAGCGTGCCGGTGATCGTGATCGCGCCCCACGACGCGGTGTTCGAGAAGACGGTCTCGAACATGCAGGAGGTCGCCGCCCGGGGCGGGCGCATCGTGCTGATCGGCGACGCCAAGGGCGCGGCCGAGCACGGCCTCGACACCATGGCCACCGTGACCATGCCGGACCTCGACGCCACGGTGGCACCGATCGTGTACGCGGTGCCGATCCAGCTGGTGGCCTATCACACCGCGGTGTTCATGGGGAAAGACGTCGACCAGCCCCGAAACCTCGCTAAGTCGGTCACCGTCGAGTAGCTGCACGGGCGATCAGGGATTCCGATGACCGAGAGAGACGCCGCCGCGATCCGCTGGCTCGAAGGGCAGGAGGGCGCGATGCTGGCCCTGCTCGAGGAGCTGGTGAACATCGATTCCGGCTCCTACGACAAGGCCGGGGTCGATGCGGTGGGCGCCCGCATCGCGTTCTTCCTGGCCGAGCACGGCGTCTCGGTCACCACCATCCCGGTGGAGGATTACGGCGACGCGCTCAAGGCCCAGGTCGCCGGGTCCGGGGGCGCCAACCGGCCGATCGTGCTGATGGGCCACCGCGACACCGTCTTCCCGAAGGGCGAGGTCGCCCACCGGCCGTTCCGGATCGCGGAGGGCCGCGCCTACGGGCCGGGCGTCGCCGACATGAAGGCCGGGCTGGTGATGAACGCCTTCGTGCTGGCGGCCTTCCACAGAGCCGGCGGCGCGCCGGTGCCCTTGGTCGGCCTGTTCACCAGCGACGAGGAGATCGGCTCGCCGGCCTGCCGGCCGATCATCGAGGAGACCGCCCGCGGCGCCCGCGCGGTGCTGAACGCGGAGCCCGGCCGCCCGACCGGCAACGTCGTCACCGGCCGCAAGGGCGGCGTGTTCATGCATCTGGAGGTCCTGGGCAGGGCCGCCCATTCCGGCGGCAACTACGCCGAGGGGCGCAGCGCCATCGGGGCGCTCGCCCACAAGATCATCGCGCTCCACGCGATCACCGATCTCGACCGCGGCATCACGGTCAATGTCGGGCTGATCTCGGGCGGCCAGTCGGTCAACACCGTGGCGCCCCGGGCGACCTGCGAGATCGACCTGCGCTACGTCACCCCGCCCGACCGTGACGACGCCATGAACCGGATCGCCGCGATCGTGGCCGACACGCATGTGCCCGAGACCCGCGCGCAGCTGACCATCAAGGGTGAGTTCCTGCCCCTGGTGCAGGACGCGGCCTCGCGGGCGCTGTTCGAGACCTATGCGCGGGTCAGCGCCCAGCACGGTGCCCGGGTCGAGGGGGAGTTCGCCGGCGGCTGCGCCGATTCCGGCTTCACCGCGAGCGTCGGCTGCCCGACGCTCTGCGCGGTCGGGCCGGTCGGCGGCAAGGCCCACTCGCCCGAGGAATATCTCGAGGTCGCGAGCCTCGTCCCGCGGGCGCGGGCCATCGCCGAGACCGTCGCGGCAGCCGCGACGGCCTGAGGCGCCGGCTTCCCGGACCGCGTTCAGCCGTCCACCAGCGCCAGGGCGGCGTCGGTGTAGCGGCGGCCGCTGACCGCCTCGGGCGGCATCGCGGCGTCGATCGCGGCGAGGTCGTCCGCGCTTAGCACGATCTCCGCGGCGGCGGCGTTCTCCTCGAGGTGCCGGATCTTGCGGGCGCCCGGGATCGGCACGATGCCGTCGCCCCGGTGGAGCACCCAGGCCAAGGCGAGCTGGGCGGGCGTGACGCCCTTGTCGGCCGCCAGGGTCGCCAGCGCGTCGAGCAGCCTCTGGTTGGCCGCGAGGTTCTCCGCCTCGAAGCGCGGCAGGGTGCGGCGGAAATCGTCGGCCGCGAGGCTGCCGCGATCGCGGATCGCCCCGGTGAGCAGGCCGCGCCCGAGAGGGCTGTAGGGCACGAAGCCGATGCCGAGCTCGACGCAGGTCGGCAGCACGGCGGCCTCCGGCTCGCGGCTCCACAGGGAATACTCGCTCTGCACCGCGGCGATCGGATGGACCGCGTGGGCGCGCCGGATCGTGGCGGCGCCGGCCTCGGACAGGCCGAGGGCGCGCACCTTGCCGGCGCGCACGAGATCCGCCATCGCGCCGACCGTGTCCTCGATCGGCACCGCCGGATCGACCCGATGCTGGTAGAACAGGTCGATGACCGCGACGCCGAGGCGCCGCAGCGAGGCGTCGCAGACGGCGCGGACATGCTCGGGGCGGCTGTCGACGCCGACGATCCGGTCCCGGCCCTGGCCGGTCTCGGCGATCTTGAAGCCGAATTTGGTGGCGATGACGACCCGATCGCGGAACGGCGCCAGCGCCTTCCCGACCAGCTTCTCGTTCTCGAACGGGCCGTACATCTCGGCGGTGTCGAAGAACGTGATGCCGCGCTCGACCGCCCGGTGCAGCGTGGCGATGGCCTCCGCCTCCGGCTGGCCGCCATAGGCGTAGCTCATGCCCATGCAGCCGAGGCCGATGGCGGAGACGGAGAGTTCGGAACCGAGTCGACGCTGTTGCATGTGATTCCCCTGTGAGTCCCCAGGCCGAAGCCGCCGGGACTCTGCGCAGAGGGCCGCCATAGGATAATACGTCTTTCCCGGCGCAGCCTGTCCTATCCGGCTCAACAATGAGACGCACCGACCTTCCCGCCCTGGCGATCTTCGCCGCCGTCGCGGCACGCCGCAGCTTTCGCGGGGCGGCCCGCGATCTCGGCCTGTCCGTGTCGGCGGTGAGCCACGCGATCAACGGGCTGGAGGCGAGCCTGGGGATCCGGATCCTGGCCCGGACCACCCGCAGCGTCGCGCCGACCGAGGCCGGCCGGCGGCTGCTCGCGGGGCTCGAACCGGCGCTGGCGGCGATCGACGAGGCGGTCGAGGCCGCCACCGCCTCGCAGAAGCGGCTCTCGGGGACCCTGCGCTTCTCGGTGCCGCACTCGGCCGCCGAGATGCTGATGCTGCCGCTCGCGGCGTCGTTCACCCGCGCGCATCCCGATGTCGCGATCGAGATCCGGGCGCAGGACGACCTGCGCGACATCGTGGCGGAAGGGTTCGACGCCGGCGTCCGCTTCGAGGAGAGCCTGGAGCAGGACATGATCGCGGTGCCGCTCGGCCCCGCCCAATGCGCGGCCATCGTGGCGGCGCCGTCCTATTTCGCGCAGCGTCCGCGGCCGCTGACGCCGCAGGATTTGCACGACCACATCTGCATCAACCGCCGTTTCGCCGGCGGCGCCCTGTTCCGCTGGGAGCTGGAGAAGGACGGCGCCGCCGTGGCCGTCTCGGTCTCGGGAAACCTGATCCTCGACGATATGCGGCTGGTCGCCGAGGCGGCCCGGATGGGCGCCGGCCTCGCCTACCTGTTCGAGGCGCAGGTGACCGACGACCTCGCCGCCGGCCGGCTGGTCCGCGTGCTGGAGGATTGGTGCCCGCGCTTCCCCGGCTTCTTCCTCTACTACCCGAGCCGCCGGCTGATGCGGCCGGTGCTGCGGGCGTTCCTCGATGCCGTGCGGGCCGAAGCGGTGGGCGCACGGTCGCCCGGGGCGGTTGCGTGAACTCTACCCCCGATCCCGCTCCAATGGCCGCGCTTGATGCGATCGTGCATGCCGCGCGGGTCTTCCTGGAATCACGCTGGCCTGCGTGGCACCGGCGGTGGGGGCCGCCTCATCCGGCTTGCGCGTCTCAGTGGACCTGCATCCGGTCCAGTCTGTTCGTCCGGAAGGTGCTCGGCCAGGTGGGGATCGGAGCCACGATCGCGAGCGGCGTTCCGAACGCCCGGGAACGATGCGGGTTCTTCGACGGCGTGTCCTGGAACAGCCATGCCTGGGTACGCACCGCCGGTGCGATCGTCGATGTGACGGCAGATCAATTCTCCGCCGCGGATGTGATCATCACGCCGATCTCGGATTCTCGCTACCGTGCCGGCCTCCAACCCGACGCGCGCCTCTCGGCCGGACAATCAGCGATCGCTGCGGTGGATGCGATCTGGCCGGACTGGATCGAAGAAACGGGTTCGGCGCGATATTCAGCCCTGCAAATCCGTCCCGGAACCGCCCGTCGACGCCGATGAGCGTGTCGCCGCCGCCGAGCGCACCGAAGGTCGGGGCCCGCAATTCGGGTCTGGTCGTCGGCCCGCCGGCGAGCGACCCGGGATGGGCAGCCGCTCGCCGGCGTCAGCAAGCGGCCGAGCGCACCGCCCCCGTGCCGCGTCACGCAGCGATGCGGTAGCGCTCCGCCGGCTGCACTTGTCCGAGATTGGGGATCATCGCGGTCCGCGCCCGGTCATAGGCGCTCCACTGGGCGTCGTCGGGCAGGGGCGGGATGGTCACGGTCTCGCGCCGGTCGAAGCCGACCAGGGCGGCATCGACGAGGGCGTCGGTGTCCATGACCGCCGGCAGGGCGTTCACGTCGATGCCGGCGCGCTGCCAGATCTCCGTCCGGGTCGCGGCCGGCAGGACCGCCTGCACGTAGACGCCCTTCGGCCCGAGCTCGATGTGGAGCGCCTGGCTGAGATACTGCACGAAGGCCTTGGTGGCGCCGTAGACCGCCATGCCGAATTCCGGGGCGAAGCCGACCACCGAGCCGATATTGACGATGGTGCCGGTGCCTTCGGCCGCAAAGCGCGGGGCGACCGCGGCGGCGAGGCGGGTCAGGGCCGTGACGTTGAGGGCGATCAGGTTGCTGATCTGGTCCGGGCCTTGGCCGACGAAGCTGCCGTTCAACGCGGCGCCGGCATTGTTCACCAGCACGCCGATCCGGGCATCCGCGCGCAGGCGCGTCTCGACCGCGGCGAGGTCGGCCGGCTGGGTCAGGTCGGCCTGGACGACGTCGACCGCGACGCCGGCCTCCCGACGCAGGCGCTCGGCCAGGGTCTCGAGGCGGGCGGCGTCCCGGGCGACGAGGACGAGGTCATGGCCGCGCCGGGCGAAGCGGTCGGCGTAGACCGCGCCAATGCCCGAGGAGGCGCCGGTGATCAGGATGGCAGGCTTGCTCGACATGGGCGGGATCCCTATCTCTAAACATGATCGATATCATGTAACGTAAACATGATGGTGATCATGATTGGGGTCAAGCCGTCCCTGTCCCAGAGGCGTGAGATTGCGCACATGAAGGTCAGCCGCGAGCAGATGGGCGAGAACCGGCGTCGGATCCTCGACGCGGCCGGGCGGCTGTTCCGGGACCGCGGCTTCGAGGCCGTCACGGTCGCGGAGGTGATGCGCGAGGCCGGACTCACCCATGGCGGGTTCTACGGTCATTTCCGATCGAAGGACGACCTGATCGCCGCCGCGCTGGCCGAGCTCGTCGTGGCCTCGGAGCCGGGGCCCCTGGCGCTGCCGGCTTTCGCGGCGCGCTATCTCAGTCCCGCCCATCGCGACGATCCGGCGAGCGGCTGCCCGGTGGCGGCGCTCGCCAGCGACACGATCCGGCAGGCGCCGGAGGCTCGGGCGGCGATGACCGAGGGCCTGCGCCGGCAGATCGCCCGGCTCACCGACGGCGCCGCGGAGCCCGAAAGCGCCCGCCAGGCCGCGATCGGGAGCTGGGCCGCCATGGTCGGGGCGATGATCCTGGCCCGGATGAGCGACGATCCGGCGCTCTCCGACGAGGTCCTGGCGCAGACCCGCGCCTGGATCGACCGGGCCTCACCCTCCACGCAGGCCGAATGAGCCGGCCCGCGCAGGGGCCGGGATGGGACACGGTGGCGGCAAGTTCAGCACCCGCTTGCGCCGCGGGGCCGCATCGATCAGTTTTCAGGCATCCAGCGGGCCCCGAAGCTGGATCTTGAGCAAGAAACCGCCCCGTCCGTGCATCTCCTGATCGTCGACGACCACCCGCTGTTCCGTGATGCCCTGGCGGCCACGATCCGCCTGGCCCATCCGGACGCCGTCCTGCACGAGGCCGACGGGATCGAGCCCGCCTGCGCGGTGCTCGCCGAGAACCGCGGCATCGACCTCACGCTGCTCGACCTGTCCATGCGGGGCGTCACCGGCTTCGACGGGCTGATCACGATCCGGGCCCGCTTCCCGCGCATCCCGATCCTGATCGTGTCCGGCCACGAGGATCCGCGCATCGTCCGCGAGGCCCTGCAGCACGGGGCTGCCGGCTTCGTGCCCAAGGCCATGGACAAGACCACCCTGACCCGGGCGATCACCGAGGTGATGAGCGGCGCCCTGTTCCTGCCCCCGGGCCTCGCCGAGGCGAGCGCGCCGGCGCCGCAGGCCAAGAAGAAGCCCCTGGCCGAGCGCCTCGCCCGGCTCACGCCGCAGCAATTGCGCGTGCTGATGATGATCCGCCAGGGCAAGCTGAACAAGCAGATCGCGCACGAGTTGCAGGTCGGCGATTCGACCGTGAAGGCCCATGTCTCGGAGATCCTGCGCAAGCTCGAGGTGATCAGCCGGACGCAGATCGTGATCGACACGGCGGCCCTGGATTTCGACCAGATCCACAACACCCATCCGGCCTGACGGGCGGGATTTCGCCGCCGGGACAGAGGCCCGTCAGCCGTCCGCCCCGACGAGACGCCCGACCAGCGACCGGATTTCGGCGCGGTCCATCGGCGCGACATCCACCGAACGGTGGATCGACAGGCCCTCGATCATCGCGTCCAGCACCTTGGCGGTGTCGGCCGGGAAATGCTGCCGCAGGGCCGCGCGGCTCTTCTCCATCCAGCCCTGCATCACGAGGCGCAGCGGCGGATTGCGGGCGGCGAAGGCGTAGAGCTCGTAGCTCAGCAGCATGGTCCGGGGGGTCGCCCAGCTGTCGTCGACGACGAGGTCGACCACGGCCTCGCAGGCCTCCGCGCGGTTCGAGGCGGCGGCCAGCCGCTCCGTGAAACGCGCCGAGACCGTGTCGGCCAGGAGCGTGAAGGCCTCGGTCAGCAGCTCGACCAGGCCGGTGAAATGGTAGGTCATCGAACCGAGCGGCACGTCGGCCGCCGCCGCGACCCGGCGATGCGTCGTCCCGGCGACACCGTGCTCGGCGATCACGTCGAGGGTCGCCTGGACGATGCGGGCGCGGCGGTCCGGGTCGTAGCGGCGCTGGGACGGGGGCACACGGAACTCCTGGAAACGATCATCGCCGCCGGGCGACGGTTGGCATCCGCGTCCGATGCGTACATATGTACGCATCGCCGGGAGCGCTGGGAAGCGCCGCGCCGGCGCCGATGCGGCCCGACCGGTACCGGCCCCGCATCGATGCAACGCGAAGACCGGGAGGATGCCGATGCGGACCGAGCGTGAGAAGATGCTGGCGGGCGAGCTGTATGACGCGCTCGACCCGGAGCTGGTCGCGGCCCGCGCCCGGGTCCGGGATCTCTGTCAGGCGCTCAACGCCACGCGCGATGCCGAGGAGGACCGCCGCCGGGACCTGTGCAAGCAGATCTTCGGGGCGGGCGGCGACACGGTGTGGATGCAGCCGCCGTTCTTCTGCGACTACGGATCGAATATCGAGCTCGGCGAGCGGGTCTATTTCAATTTCAACTGCGTGGTCCTCGATGTCTGCCGGGTTCGGATCGGCAGCTTCACGCTGTTCGGCCCGGCGGTTCAGATCCTGACGCCGCTCCATCCGTTCAACGCGGCCCTGCGGCGGGTGCAGGAATACGGCAAGCCGATCGAGATCGGCTCTGACGTCTGGGTCGGCGGCGGCGCCCTGATCCTGCCCGGCGTGACCATCGGCTCCCGCACCGTCATCGGCGCGGGCAGCGTCGTCACCCGCGACATCCCGGACGGGGTGCTGGCCGCCGGGAATCCCTGCCGGGTCATCCGCCCGATCAGCGACGACGAGCGGCAATCCTACGGCTCCGCGCCCTGACGCGTGACGCCCGCCGCTCCTCCGGACGCCCGAAGCGCTGAACAGATACGGATACGGCGCGAGCGGGTTGGAGCGATCCCACCCGCGCAATCAGCCCGGTGACAAGGAGCGGTCGCAATCGCCGGGGCATAAGGAAGCGCCTAGGGGCGATTCCCGGCGGCGACGGCAGCCGGCATGCAGTCGCCGCAACCCTGGGTTCGCCAAACTCGTTCGCATGCAAATCGATATGATGCTATCTATAAGCTTACGAGCTTAACCACCCGCGATCGCCTCGTCGTGGGCCTCGTCGTGGCGGGAGACCCGGCCCCATGCCGATCGCGGATGATCCCGAGGCGCAGATGCGCCTGCGGCAAGCCTATACCCATGCCCTGCAGACCGGTGCCCGCACCTGGCGGCGCGCCGCCAACGCGGTCGCGGAGGTGCACGGCCTGTCCGACGCCACCGCGTATCCCCTGGTGATGATCGGCCGGTTGGCCGGCGAGCCGCGCCAGAACGCCCTGGCGGAGGCGGTGGGAATCGAGGGTCCGTCGCTGGTGCGGCTCCTCGACCAGCTGACCGCCGCCGGGCTGGTGGTGCGCCGCGAGGACCCGTCCGACCGGCGCGCGAAGGTGATCGCGCTGACGGCGAGCGGGCGCGCGATGGTGGCGCGGATCGAGACCGAGCTCGCCACCCTGCGGGCGCGCCTCTTCGCCGAGATCAGCGCCGCGGATCTGGAGGCGAGCCTTCGGGTCTTCGCGGCGCTCCAGGCCCATATCCGCGATCCCGGCGAGACGACGCGGGAGTCGGCGGCGTGACCCTTCCCGGATGGCGTGACTGGGCGTTTGCCCTCAAGACCTGCGCGGCGGCTCTACTCGCCCTGTTCCTGGCTCTCTGGATCGACCTGCCGCGGCCCTATTGGGCGGTGGGCACGGTCTACATCACCAGCCAGGTCCTGTCGGGAGCGACCCGGTCGAAGGCGATCTACCGGGTCTGCGGCACCGTGCTCGGCGCCGCGATGACCGTCCTCCTGGTGCCGAACCTGGTGAACGCCCCGATCCTGCTCAGCCTCGCCATCGCGCTCTGGGTGGCGCTTTGCCTCTACGTGGCGATCCTCGACCGGACGCCGGCGAGCTACCTGCCGATGCTGGCCGGCTACACCGCGGCCCTGATCGGCTTTCCCGCGGTCGACGACCCGGGGACGATCTTCGACACCGCCGTGGCCCGCGCGGAGGAAATCTCCCTGGGCATCCTGTGCGCCGGACTCGCAGCCACGCTGGTCCTGCCGCAATCGGCCGCGCCGGTCATCGCCGGCCGCCTCGACCTCTGGCTGGCGGAGGCGCGGGAATGGACGCTCGCCGCGCTGAACGGCGCCCGCGCCCCGCAGGCCGGCGACGACAGCCGGGCCCGGCGCCTGCGCCTCGCCTCGGACGCCATCGCCCTGGACGGTCTCGGGCTCGCCTTGCGCAACGAGGCGAGCGGCGCCGAGCGCGCCGCCGCCGCCTTCGCGCCGTTGCGCCAGCACATGCTGATGGTCCTGCCGATCGTCGCCGCGCTGGCGGACCGCGTCTGCGCCCTCGACCGGGCCGGCGCCCTGCCGGCGCGGGTCCGGGCGCTCCTGTCGGACATCGCGCTCTGGCTGGCGGGGGAGGAGGATTGTGCCGCCGAGGCCGCGCGGCTGCGCGAGCGGATCGACGCGGTCGAGCCGTCGCTGGGCCGTGCTCCGGACTGGAACACGCTGCTGCTCGCGAGCCTGACGGCGCGGCTGCGCGACGTGATCGACCTGCGGCTCGATCTCCGGGCGCTGCGCGGTCACCTCATGGCCGGAACGAAGCCGACGCCGCTGGCCTTCACCTACACGGCGCAGGTCCACCGCGTCCGGCATCGGGATCACGGGCTGGCCGCGCTCTCGGCCTTCGGGGCCTTCGCCAGCATCCTAGTCTGCTGCGCGGTCTGGATCGGCACCGGCTGGCCCGACGGGTCCGCGGCGCCGATGATGGCGGCGGTGACCTGCTGCCTGTTCGCCGCCCTGGACGATCCGGCCCAGCCGATCCTCGGCTTCGCCAACTCGGCCATCGTCGGCGCGCTCGTCGCCGGCTTCTACCTGTTCGCGGTCCTGCCGGTGGTGACCACCTACGAGATGCTCGCCCTGGCGCTCGCCCCGCCGCTGATCCTGTGCGGGCTGATGATGACCCAGCCCCGGACGATGCCCATGGGGATGGGCGCGGCGGTGAACGGCGCAACCCTGATCGCGCTCCAGAACGGCTACACCGGCGAGTTCGCGCCCTTCGCCAATTCTGTGCTCGCCTCGGTGGCCGGGATGTGGATCGCGGCCGTCGTGATCCGGCTGGTCCGGTCCCTCGGGGCGGGCCGGATCGCCCGCCGGCTGCTGCGGATCAACCGGCGCAGCCTGGCCACGGCCGCCGAGGGCGGCGGCGCGGGGCACGGCCTCGAACTCGCCGCCCTGATGCTCGACCGGGTCGGCCTGATCGCGCCGCGTCTGGCCGCGATCCCGGCGGACGATGCCGCGGCGGCCGGCGACCTGCTGGCGGATGTCCGGGTGGGCATCAACCTGGTCGAGGTCCGGCGGGTCCGGCGGCGCCTCGCCGGCGCCGCGCGGCGCGGCATCGACGAGGTTCTCGCCCTGGTCGCGCGGCAGACCCGCAGCCGCGCGGCCGTCCCCGGCCCCGACCTGCTCTCCGCCCTCGATGCCGGGCTCGACGCCGTCGCGGCCGCCGCGGACTCGTCCGAGCGCAGGGCCGCGCTCATCGGCCTGACCGGCCTGCGCCGGGGCCTCTTCCCCGACGCGCCGGCCTATCGGGCTCCGGCCCCCCAGGAGATCGCGGCATGAGGGGCGAATTCGATCTCTACGGCGTGTTCGTGCCGACCCTGGCCCTGTGGATGGTCGCGGCCTTCCTGCTCAGCGTGCCCGTGCGCCGCCTGCTCGCGGCGACCGGCTTCTACCGCCTGGTCTGGCACCGGCCCCTCTTCGACCTCGCTCTCTACGTCCTGCTTCTCGGGGGCGTGATCGCCCTCGCCCATCGGATCCTGTCATGACCCGCCTGCTCTCCCTCGTCGGCCGCCTGGCGGTCACGCTCGGCATGGTCGCCGCGGCGGCGATCGTCGGCCTCGCCCTGTGGGATTATTACATGAACGCCCCCTGGACCCGGGACGGGCGGGTGCGGGCCGACGTGGTCGCGGTGGCGCCCGACGTGTCCGGCCTCGTCACCGAGGTGCTGGTCGAGGACAACCAGAACGTCCGCAAGGGCGACGTGCTGTTCCGGATCGACCCGGACCGGTTCCGTCTCGGCCTGCGCCAGGCCGAGGCGCTGGTGGAGGGCCGCAAGGCCATGGCCGAGCAGGCCGCGGCCGACTACGCCCGGTACAACAAACTCAGCGACGCGGCCGTCTCGCAGCAGAAGGTCGAGGCCGCCCGGGCTACCGACCTCAACGCCAAGGCCGCCTACGAGCAGGCCGTGGCCGACCGCGACCTCGCCAAGCTCAACCTCGAGCGCTCGGCGGTGCGCGCCTCGGTCAACGGCCGGATTGCCAACATGGAGTTGCGCCCCGGCGCCTACGTCACCACCGGCCGGGGCGTGATGGCGCTGATCGACCGCGACACCCTTCGGGTCGAGGGCTATTTCGAGGAGACCAAGCTGCCGCGCATCCGCGTCGGCGCCCCGGTGACGATCCAGCTCATGGGCGAGGGCGCCCCGCTGCGCGGCCATGTCGAGAGCATCGCGGGGGGCATCGCCGAAACCGGCCGGACCGACGGCTCGAACCTTCTGGCCAGCGTCAACCCGACCTTCGCCTGGGTGCGGCTCGCCCAGCGCATCCCGGTGCGGATCGCGCTCGACGAAGCGGCGAGCGATCCCCGCCTCGTCAGCGGCCGCACCGCCACCGTGGCGATCACCCCGGTGGACGGCAAACCCGACCCGAGCCTGCGCTGGCCCTGGACCGGGTGGCGCGCGGCGCTCGCCCGCTGAACCATTCCGCCGGCGCCGGGGTTTGCCTCCCACGGGATCCGAGCGATCCAGCCAGAGGACCACCCATGCCGAAGACCACACTCGCCCTCGCCGCCGCCCTGACGCTGGCGCTCTCCGGAGCGGCGCTGGCCCAGGCCCCGACCACCGGCGGCGCCGGGCAGGGCAACGTGAACAAGTCCGGCGCCGTGGGCGGCACCGGGCAGGGTTCCCTGGAACAGACCGCCCCGGCCCGTCCGGGCGCGACGACCGGTTCCACCACCGCCCCGCGGACCGGCACGCCCGGCGCGCCCGCCGGCGGCAGCACGGCGCCGAGCGCCCGCTGAGCCTGGCCGGGCCGATCCCGGGTGCGCCCGGGATCGGCGTTCCGGCTCAGGCGCCGAGGCCGCCGACGCAGAGGTACTTGGTGTTCAGGTAATCCTCGATGCCCTGGTAGGAGCCCTCGCGGCCGAGGCCGGATTCCTTCACGCCGCCGAAGGGCGCCACCTCGGTGGTGATGATGCCCTCGTTGATCCCGACCATGCCGTATTCCAGCGCCTCGGCGACCCGGAAGGTCCGGCCGAGGTCGCGGGTGTAGAAGTAGCAGGCCAGGCCGAACTCGGTGTCGTTGGCCATGCGGATCGCCTCCGCCTCGCCGCGGAACCGGAACAGCGGCGCCAGCGGCCCGAAGGTCTCCTCCCGGGCCACCGCCATGTCGGGTGTCGCGCCAGTGATCACGGTCGGCTCGAAGAACTGGCCGCCCAGCGCGTGGCGATGCCCGCCCGCGACCACCCGCCCGCCCTTCTCGACGGCGTCGCGGATATGGGCCTCGGTCTTCTCCACGGCCGCCATGTCGATCAGCGGCCCCTGGGCGACGCCCTCCTCGATGCCGTTGCCGACCTTCAGGCGGTTGGCCGCCTCGGCCATCTTGTCCGCGAAGGCGTCGTAGATCCCGTCCTGCACCAGGAAGCGGTTGGTGCAGATGCAGGTCTGGCCGGAATTGCGGTACTTGGCGAGCATCGCACCGGCCACCGCCCGGTCGAGGTCGGCGTCGTCGAACACGATGAACGGCGCGTTGCCGCCCAATTCCATCGAGACCTTCTTCACCGTGTGCGAGGCCTGCTCGAGCAGCACCTTGCCGACCTCGGTGGAGCCGGTGAACGTGATCTTCTTCACCAGCGGGTTGCCGGTCATCTCGCCGCCGATGGCCCGGGCCGAACCGGTGAGGATGCTGACCGTCCCGGCCGGGAAGCCGGCCTTCTCGCACAGCACGCCCCAGGCAAGGCCGGAGAGCGGGGTCTGCGAGGCCGGCTTGATCACGATCGGGCAGCCGGCCGCGAGCGCCGGGGCGATCTTGCGGGCAATCATCGAGGACGGGAAGTTCCACGGGGTGATCGCCGCGACCACGCCCACGGGCTCCTTGGTCACGAGGATCTTGCGGTCGCCCCAGGGGGAGGGGATCACGTCGCCGTAGACGCGCCGCGCCTCCTCGGCGAACCATAGAACGTAGGCCGCCGACATCGCGACCTCGCCGCGGGATTCGGTCAGCGATTTGCCCTGCTCGGCGGTGAGGATCTGGGCCAGGTCCTCCTGGTTCTCGGTCACCAGGGCGGCGAGCTTGCGCAGCAGCACGGCGCGCTCGTTGGCGGTCTTGGCGCGCCAGTCCGGGTAGGCCGCGTGGGCGGCCTTGATCGCTCGGGCCGTCTCCTCGGCGCCGGCATTCGGCACCCGGGCGATCACCGCGCCGGTGGCCGGGTTGGTGACGTCGATCGTGCCGGACCCGGCCTTCGACCATTCCCCGCCGATCAAGCAGGATTCGACCAGGAGGCTGCGGTCCTTCAGGGTGAGTGTGTCGGACTCAGGCATTCAACGGTTCCTTCGGCGGCTGCGGCCTGTCCGGCTGAGACAGTTCCGTCCGCGACTTGAGGGGCGCGCTCTGGGCCGTATTCCTCGCCTGCGCCTCGGCTTTTGTCTCGAAAACATGGGGAGCCAGATCGCGGCTCGCCAACGAGGCGCCGAGTTTCAATCGCAAGAACGCGCTCGTCGTGTAGCGCGAGGCCGTCTCGTAGTACCGGTTCTCCAGATAAGCGATCGCCGAGAAATAGGCATCGCTCACCGTCGGGTCGATCTCGAACCCGTCGTAATTGGCGATCAGGTGGACCTTGCGGCCGATCTCCTGGCAGGCGCGCTCGTATTCGCGCCGCACCAGCTCGACGTCGTCGATGGTCCGGACCTGGAAGCCCTCGAGGTTCGAGAACAGGATGTTGCGCTCCCGGTCGTAGGTGATCCGCTCCGACAGGGAGAGCCCCAGGAGCCAGGGCTCCAGCCCCATCACGGCATCGCGGAACAGCCGCGGATCCATGGGCTTGGGATCCTGCACGATCGGCACGAAGCCCATCTGCCCCAAAATGTCCCGCTCGATGTCGATCCCGGGGGCGACCTCGGCCAGTTCCATGCCGGCCTTGGTCCGGCGGAACACGCAGCGCTCGGTCACGTAGAGCACCGGCTGGCCGCGCTCGGCCGCGTAGGCGCCCGAGAAGGTCACCTGCTCCACCGCGGCGATGAACTTCCGGGAGCGACCCTCGGTGACGATCCGGATGCCGTCGCCCTCGACCACCACCTCCAGCCCGTCGGCCGTGAAGGTGCCGGCGAAGACCAGGCTCTTGGCGTTCTGCGAGATGTTGATGAAGCCGCCCGCGCCGGCGAGCCGCTTGCCGAACCGGCTGACATTGACGTTGCCCTCGGCGTCGCATTGCGCGAGCCCCAGGCAGGCGAGGTCGAGACCGCCGCCGTCGTAGAAGTCGAATTGCTGGTTCTGGTGCAGCACCGCCGCCGGGTTCAGCGCGGCGCCGAAATCGAGCCCGCCCTGCGGCAGGCCGCCGATCACCCCGGGCTCGGCGGTGAGCGTCAGGTAGCGCAGCACCCGCTCCTCGGCGGCGACTGCCGCGACTCCCTCGGGCATGCCGATGCCGAGATTGACCACGCCGCCCGGGGGCAGCTCGAAGGCGCAGCGCCGGGCGATGACCTTGCGGGCGTCGAGCGGGATCGGCGGGATCCGGTCGAGCGGCACCCGCTGGCGGCCCGTGAAGGCGTGGTTGTAGGCGGTGCCGTAGGTCTGGCGGTGGTTCTCCGGCTGGCTCAGCACGACGCAATCGACCAGCACCCCGGGCACCTGCACCTCGCGGGGGGCCAGCGAGCCGGCCTCGGCCAGCCGCTCCACCTGGGCGATGACGAAGCCGCCGGAATTCTTGGCCGCCATGGCGGCGGCGAGGTTGTCGAGGGTCAGCGCCTCGCGCTCCATGGTGATGTTGCCGGCCGGATCCGCCGTGGTGCCGCGGATCAGCGCGATGTTCACCGGGAACGCCTTGTAGTGCAGCCAGGACTCGCCCCCGAGCTCGACCACGCTGACGAGATCCTCCTGGGTGACGGCATTGAGCTTGCCGCCTTCGAGCCGCGGATCGACGAAGGTGCGCAGGCCCACCTTGGTGATGTGGCCCGGCGTGTGGGCGGCGATCTCCCGGTAGAGATGCGACACGACGCCGAGCGGCAGGTTGTAGGCCTCGATCTGGCCGTCGATCGCCATCTTGGCGAGCTTGGGCACCAGGGCCCAATGGCCGCCGACGACGCGACGCACCAGCCCCGGGATCGCCAGCCGGTTGAGGCCGCGCTCCTTGCCGTCGCCGGGCGCCGCCGCGAACATCAGCCCGAGCCCGTGCGGCCCCTGGCCGGCCTCGAACCGCCGGGCAAGCGCCAGGATCAGCTCGTCCGGCGTGCCGATGCCGACGAAGCCCGAGACCGCGACCATGTCGCCGTCCTGCAGGATGGCGAGCGCCTCGTCGGCGCTGACGATCTTGTTCTTCAGGCTGCCCATGCCGTCACCCTCGGAGCCCGGAAGTTGAGATCGCCGCCATCGAAGTAGCAGTTGAGCAACTGCCCGATCCCACCCATCCCCCTCATCCTGAGGTGCCGAGCGATCGCAGATCGGTCGGCCTCGAAGGAGCCCCCCAGGGATCGCGTCGGCCTCTGGAGGGCTCCTTCGAGGGTGGCGCTACGCGCCGCCACCTCATGATGAGGGGGAGATTTGGATCGGCCGCAGGCAGCGAGCCCGCGTCTCGGCGAGCCTCGGACCGCGCCGATCCGATCCGTGGACCATGACACACAGCTACCCACGCGCACCCAGCCAATCGGCGATGCCGGAGCCCAGCAACTTCTGCGCCTTGCCGCCGACGAAGACGCCGACATGGCCGCCGGGCAGGCCGAGCTCGGTGTAGTCGTCGGTGCCGATCTTGTCCTTGAGCGCCTGGGAGGTGGCGGGCGGGATGATGTGGTCGTCCTGGGCGAAGACGTTCAGCACCGGGCAGGCGATACGCTTCAGGTCGACCGTGCGGCCGCCGAGCACGAAGGTGCTCTGGACCAGCTTGTTGTCCTGGTAGAGGTCCTTGAGCCACTGCTTGGCCGCCTCGCCCGGATGATCCGGCCGGTCGGCGATCCACTTCTCCATGCGCAGGAAGTTCAGGAACTTCTTCTTGTCGTCGAGGGCATCGAGCAAGTCGAGGTTGTACTTCGTCATCGTGCGCATCGGCGTCATCATCGAGAACACCGAGCCCATGAACGCCCCGGGCAGCGAGCCCTGGGCGTCGATCAGGCGGTCGACATCCTCGGGCGACAGGGAGCGGGTCCAGACGTTGATGAAGCCGTGGCCGGCCCGGATCTCCCGGGTGTCGGCGTGGAAGTCGATCGGCGTGATGGTCAGCACCATCGCGTTGACCCGCTCCGGGTACAGCGCCGCGTAGCAGGTGGTGAAGACGCCGCCCTCGCAGATCCCGAGCAGGTTGATCTTTTCGCGCCCCGCGGCCTGGCCGATGAAGGCGACGCATTCGGCGAGGTAATCGTCGACGTAATCGTCGATGGTGACGTAGCGGTCGGCCCGGCCGGGATTGCCCCAGTCCACCACGTAGAGGTCGAGGCCGAGATTGAGCAGGTTGCGGACCAGCGAGCGGTCCTCCTGCAGGTCGGCCATCGTGTAGCGGCCGATCAGCCCGTAGACGATCAGCACCGGCGGCAGGCCCTTGCTCTCGGCGAGCGGCCGGTAGCGGTAGAGCGAGACCTTGTCCTGGCTCCAGACCAGGTCCTTCGGCGTGGTGGCGATCTGCACGTCGGCGTCGCGCACGTCCGAGAACAGCTTGGCGCCCGCGCTGATCCGGCGGCCGAGCTCGGCGACCTCGGCCAGCATCTCGGCGGGGTTGAGCGGAAGCGGCGCGGTCGGAGCCTTCGGGGCGTCCCGGCCGGCGGCCCCCGTGTCGGTGGTGCCCGTGTCGGTGGTGCCCTTGTCAGCCATGCGCATCCTCCGTTGCCGGCGCGGCGGTGCCGTTCGTCCTGGAGACCCGGGCGGCCTCCCGGCGTTCCCGGCGCAGGGCCCGAACCTCGCGGCGCAGCTCGGTCAGGCTCTTGTGCACGTCGTCGAGCTCGGCCCGGGTCGGCTGCCCGTAGAAATCCGACAGGAAGGCCGAGAGGTCCTGCTGGGCGAGCCGCAGGTCGGTGGACGCCTTCAGCACCACCCGTTGCGAGGCCAGGAACGCCTCAGAGCGCTGGACCTCCAGCAGCACGGCGTTGGCGGTCTCGGTCCAGCGGGTCATCATCTCGCGGGCGGAGCTGAAACCCTCGCCGCGCTCGGCGCGGTCGTTGGCCTCCTTGGCGAAGGTGCCGGCCGCCCGGGTCCAGGCGTTGAGCATCACCGCCTGGTGCTCGGCCTGCGCCCGGCGCAAAGCCGCCCAGGCGGTGAACAGCGCGCCGTAGCGCCGCTCGGTCTGCCACAGGTCGGCGAGCTGCGGGCCCTCGGCCATCCGGGTCAGCGCCGCGTCGAACTCCGCCGAGCCGCCGAGCCAGGCCTGCGGATCGAAGATCCGGGTCAGCACCGCTCCGGCGGTCGGGTCCGGCGCGCCGGCGCCGCCCTGCAGCGACGCGGTCAGGGTCTGCGACAGGGCGGTCGCCGAGGCCCAGGCCTGGGCGAGGTGACTCTGCGCCGTGGCGAGGCCGGAGAGATCGGCCTGCGGCGGGTTCGGCCAGGAGAAGCCCGGCGCGGCCCCCGGGGCGAAGAACCCCGCGCCGGCGCGGGTCCAGAATTCGCCCATCGCCTTGAACGCGTCGAACTGGTCCATGACGGCGTCTCTCCCGGCCGGTCCGGCTTCGCGATGCCGGTATGAGCGTTCAAGTCCAGCGTATGACGGTCGGACCCCACCGAATCCCGAACCCGCCCCTCAGCCCAAGGTGCCGGACGATCGGAGATCGTCCGGCTTCAGGGGATGCGGTCGCGGGTCGGCGGCCCTCCGGGGATCAGGCCGCCGGGCGCGCCGCGCCGAGCGCCTCGGCGTAGATCGCGTAGGCGTCGTCGTAGGTGACCTCACGCGGATTGTTCACGAGGAGCCGCGTCTGCTTCATCGCGTCGGTGGCCATCCGCTCCAGATCCTTCTGGGCCACGCCGACCTCGGCCAGCGAGGCCGGGACCTTGCAGTCGCGGCAGATCGCGTCGAGGCATTCGACGAACCGGGCGGCGGCCTCGGCCGGCGGCAGGTCGGCGGCGGCCGGGTCCAGGATCGGCGCCAGCTCGGCGTAGAGCGGCTCGGCGTGGGACAGGTTGAAGCGCATCACGCCCATCAGCACCAGAGCGTTGGAGAGCCCGTGCGGCACGTGGAAGATCGCCCCCACCGGGTAGGCCAAGGCATGCACCGCCGCCACCGGTGCGTTGGCGAAGGCCATGCCGGCGAGCATCGAGCCGAGCAGCATGCCGGAGCGCGCCTCGAGGTTGCGGCCATCCGAGCAGGCGGTGCGGATGTTGGACGAGAGCAGGGCCAGGGCCTGCTTGGCGAGCTGGTCCGAGATCGGGTTCTTCTTGTTCTTGCTGGTGAACGCCTCGATGGCGTGGACCATGGCGTCGATGCCGGTGGCCGCCGTCACGTGCGACGGCAGGCCCAGCGTCAGCTCGGGATCGAGCACCGCCCAGTCGGGCAGGAGTTTCGGCGCGACGACGCCCTTCTTCTCGGTGGTCGGCGTCGTGACGATGGAGATCGGCGTCACCTCGGAGCCGGTGCCCGCGGTGGTCGGCACCAGGATCAGCGGCAGCCGGTCGCCCTTGGCCAGGCCGACGCCGTAGATCGAATCCAGCGCCTCGTCAGACTTCGCCAGATAGGCGACCAGCTTGGCGGTATCGAGCGCCGAGCCGCCGCCGATCGACAGGACGAGATCCGTCCCCAGCTCCCGGGCGCGCTTGGCCGCCGCCTCGATCACCGTGGAGGGCGGGTCGGCGACCACGTCCTCGTAGACGTCGATGGCGATGCCGGCGGCCGCCAGCGCCGCCTCGGCGGCCTCGGTCAGGCCGGCCTTGCGCACGCCCTTGTCGGTCACGAGCAGGACCCGCTTGGCCCCGAAGGTGGCGACGATCTCCGGCAGCTTCTTGGATGCGCCGGCCTCGAACAGGACGTTCGGGGTGGTCTGGAAAGTGAACGGGTTCATCGCGCTGCCCTGTTGTCGTGCCGGGATCGGGTCTTCGACGGGATCACTCGGCCGGCTCGAAATCCTTCACCTTCTCGCGCAGCTCTTCGACGAGAACGCGCGTGTTCTCCGAATAATCGATCGGTACGGCGACGAGATGAACGCCGCCTTCGGCGAAGGCGCGATCGAGCGTCGGCACTAGATCGTTCACGGCTTCGACCCGATGGCCCTTGGCGCCGTAGGACTGGGCGTAGAGCACGAAATCCGGATTGCCGAAGGTCATCCCGTAATCGGCGAACTTGTCGACCGCCTGCTTCCAGCGGATCATGCCGTAGGCCGAGTCGTCGAGGATCAGCACCACCAGGTTGAGCTTGAGCCGCACCGCGGTCTCCAGCTCCTGGCTGTTCATCATGAAGCCGCCGTCGCCGCACACCGCCATGACCCGGCGGCGGGGATAGAGCATCGCCGCCATCATGGCCGAGGGCAGGCCCGCGCCCATCGTGGCGAGGGCGTTGTCGAGGAGCAGCGTGTTGGCGACGTAGGTGCGGTAGTTCCGGGCGAACCAGATCTTGTACATGCCGTTGTCGAGGCACACGATTCCGTCTTCCGGGATCACCCGGCGGACGTCGCGCACGAGCCGCTGCGGCGTCACCGGGAAGCGGTCCTCGCCGGCCCGGTCGGCGATGTGGCCGAGGATGTGCTCGCGCAGGTGCAGCAGGGCGCCGGCGTTGGGCAGCTTGCCCTCCAGCTTGTCGGCGAGCAGCTTGAGGGTCGGCCCGAGATCGCCGACCACCTCGGCGTCGGGGTAATAGACCTGCTCCACGTTGGCCGGCATGTAGCCGATATGCAGCACCTTCTGGTCGGCCTGACCCATGAAGAAGGGCGGCTTCTCGATCGTGTCGTGGCCGATGGCGATGATCAGGTCGGCCTTGTCGATCGCCTCGTGGACGTAGTCGCGCTCGGAGAGCGCGGCGGTGCCCATGTAGAGGTCGGTGCCGCTGGCGACCGTGCCCTTGCCCATCTGGGTGGTGAAGAACGGGATCTGGGTGCGGTGCACGAAGCCGCCGAGGTCGCCCGTGGCGCGGGGCCGGCTGGCGGCGGCGCCGAGCATGACCAGCGGCCGCTTGGCCTTGAGGATCATGGCGGCGGCCCGCTCGATCGCGGCCGGATGGGCGACCGGGATGTCGATCGGGTGCGGCGGCACGACGTTGGCCTTGGCCTCCTCGGCGGCGATGTCCTCGGGCAGCTCCAGCAGCACCGGGCCGGGCCGCTCCTCGGTGGCGACCCGGAAGGCGTCGCGCACGATGGTGGGGATCGACGAGGCCGAGACGATCTGCCGGGCCATCTTGGTGATCGGCTTCATCGAGCTGATCACGTCGACGATCTGGAACTTCGCCTGGCGGGAGGACAGGATGCCCTTCTGGCCGGTGATGATGATCATCGGCATCGCGCCGAGATGGGCGTAGGCGGCGCCGGTGGAGAAGTTGAGCGCGCCCGGGCCCAGGGTCGAGAGGCACACGCCCGGCCGGCCGGTGAGCCGGCCATGGGTCGCCGCCATGAAGCTCGCCGCCTGCTCGTGGCGGGTCAGCACCAGCTCGATCTTGGAGGTGCGCAGCGATTCGACCACGTCGAGATTCTCCTCGCCGGGGATGCCGAAGATGCGGTCGACGCCCTCGTTCTCGAGGGCCGCAACGAGAAGATCTGAGCCCTTGGGCATGTGATGTCCCACCTGATGCGACGCCTGGCGGCGCCGTCCGGTCCATCCCCGATCCGTCCATCACCGACGCGGTCTGATCCGCGCGGCGCGGACCGGGAAGGACTCTCTTCGAATACGCGACCGGTTAGATGGCGACCCTGTAGAGGGGTCAAGACCCGCCGGGGGCTGAATGGTCACAGAGCCCGGCCAATCCTATCGTGTACGGGGATTGGTCCGTTTCGGAACGACTGAGTACGGTCAAGGTTGTCAGGCACACGGTTCGGCGGGAGATCATGGACCAGGTGCGAAGCGACGACACGCGCGCTGCGGCGCCGCTCCCGGCCTCCGACCCCCCGGCCGATGATGTGGTCCTGGCGCCGCTGGCGGACTTTCCGCGGATCGATCTCCGGGCCGGCGTCGAGCCCTGGGACAAGCGCCGGCAAGCCGGCAAGGCCCTCCGGGCGACCGTTCCGCACCACACGCACGCGTCCTTGGATTCGGAGCCGGATCGCCCCGATCCGGTCAGCCTGATCGAGGCGGCCCATGATGGCCGGCAGGCCCATCTGATCCCGCTCCGGGTCGCCCGGATGGCGACGGGCCCGTTCGCGTTCCTCCGGGGCGCCGCCCACGTCATGGCCTGGGACCTGTCGCGCGGCCCGCGCAGCGGCATCGACGTCGTGATGAACGGCGACGCGCATATCGACAATTTCGGCCTGTTCGGCACGCCGCAGCGGGAGATCGTGCTCGACCTCAACGATTTCGACGAGGTCACGGTCGGCCCGTGGGAATGGGACCTGAAGCGGCTCTGCGCGGGCATCGCGGTCGCCACGGCCGATGCCGGCACACCGCCGGAATCCTGCCGCGCGGCCGTGATGACGGCGGTTTCGGGATACCAGCACACGATGCGGCGGCTGGCCCCGCAGGGCTCCCTGGAGGTGTGGTACCAGACCACCCCGGCGGATACGGCCGATCTCGGCGGGATCCGCATGGATTCGGAGGCCCGCGCCGTGGTCCGCCGCGCGGTCGACAAGGCGCGGCGCAAGAACAACCGCAGCCTCCTCGCCCAGGTCGCCGAGCGGCGCATCGACGGCGGTTGGCGGTTCCGGACCGACCCGCCGATCCTCACCCCGGTCGACGCCGCCACGCGGCAGAGGATCGTGACCGGGCTCGAGCGCTACGCCGAGACGCTGCCGCGCGAGCGGCGGTTCATGCTGAACCGCTACCAGGTCATCGACGTCGCCCACCGGGTCGTCGGGGTCGGCAGCGTCGGGACGCGGGCCTACGTGGCGCTGCTCTGCGGGAATTCCGACCGGGACGCGCTGTTCCTCCAGGTCAAGGAGGCGGTCAGCCCGGCCCACGCGCCGTACCTGCCCGGCATGCCCGAGCCCTATGCCGGCCACGAGGGCGAGCGCGTGATCTACGGCCAGCGCCTGCTCCAGGCGGTCGGCGACCCGCTGCTCGGTTGGACCAGCATCGATGGCCGACCGTACTACGTACGCCAGATGAAGAACCTGAAGGGCGCGATCCCCCTCGCCGAGATGTCCGGCCCGCCGCTCCTGACCTTCTCGTATGCCTACGGGGCACTCCTGGCCCGGGCGCATGCCCGGACCGGCGACGCGGCCGCCATCGCCGGCTATTGCGGCAGCGGCAAGAGCCCGGACCTGCGCGAAGCCCTGGCCGATTGGGCCGGGGCCTATGCCGAGCGCAACGCCGCGGATTTCGCCCTGTTTCGCGAGGCGATCGCCAGCGGCCGACTCGAGGCGGCGGACGATCCTTGTTTGTGAGATCCGGTGAAGGTCATACCGCCTTCTCCGTCATGGCGAGCGCAGCGAAGCAACCTAGGGCGGCGCGCGATCCCCGAACCGTGGTGCATCACTGGGTTGCTTCGCTGCGCTCGCCATGACGGTGTGAAACAGGGGATCGGATCGCATCCCGCTGACGGCTCATCCAACCCATCCCCTCATCCTGAGGAGCTGCGGAGCAGCCTCGAAGGAGGCCTCCAGCCGGCCGCGCGATCCCTGGAGGGCTCCTGCGAGGGCTCCGCTTCGCTGCGCCACCTCAGGATGAGGGGGGTGGGTTGGTGAGGCGCATCAAAGCAACCGTCACGGCATCCCGAAGGTCGGGGCCTCGTTGGCGAGCCGCACCAGCAGGTCGCGCAGCCAGCGATGGGCGGGGTCGCGGTCGTAGGAGGCGTGCCACAGCATCGACACCGCCACGTCGTCGAGCGGCACCGGCACCGGACTGACCGCGAGCGACAGGGCGCTGCCGAAGGCCGTGGCGAGCCGCGCATGCATGGTGGCGATCACCGGCGCGGCGCGGACCATGAACGGCACCACGAGGAAGCGCGGTGTCGTCACCGCGAGGATTCGCGAGCGCCCGATCTGTGCCAGGGCGTCGTCGACCACCCCGTGGGCGGTCTCCCGCAGGGAGGTCAGGACGTGCGGGAAGCGCAGGTAATCGTCGAGCCCGATTGGCGGCTGGATCCCGATCAGCTCGGCGTTGAATAGGACCACGTAGCTGTCCCGATAGAGCAGACGCTGCTTGTGGTGGATCTGCCCCTCCGAGAATAACCCGATGGCGAGGTCGACCCGGTCGGCATCGAGCTCGTCGAGGATGCGGGTGCGGTCGACCGAGCGCAGGAGCAACCGGATCCCGGGAGCCTCCCGGCGCAGCTGCGCGATCAGCCGCGGCCCGAGCAGGACCTCGACGCTGTCGGGCAGGCTCACGGTGAAGCTGCGCTCCACGGTGGCCGGGTCGAAGCGCTCCTCGCGATGGACCAGGGCCTGGACCTGCCGCAACGTCGCCCGCAGGGGCTCGGCGAGCTTCAGGGCCCGGGGCGTCGGCCGCATCCCGTCGGGTGCCCGGGTGAGGAGCTCGTCGTCGAACAGGCGGCGCAGCCGGGCGAGGCTCGAGCTCATCGCCGACTGGCCGACGCCGATCCGGGCGGCCGCCCGGGTGACGCTGCGCTCGTCGAGCAGCGCGTCCAGGGCGACCAGCAGGTTCAGGTCGATCCGGCTCAGATCGATGTGGTCAATGGCCAAGGTCGGGGCGATCGGTTCGAGGTCGGTCGCGCTGCATAGCAGAGCCGCGTGGCGAGAGCGCTCTCCGACGACGTGGCTCCGGTTCGACGCGAGAGCGCGCGTCACACCAAGACGTTAAAGCCGTGCCCGACCCGACGTGGTCGGGTACGGCTCTAGGCGGGCACCGGCTCCCGCGGCTCGGTGTGGTCGAACAGGCGCGGCGGCGCGATCTCGTCCTTGGCGCCCATTCGGTCGATCAGGTGATCGGCCACGCGCAGGGCGTTGGCGATGATCGTCAGGGTCGGGTTCACCGCGCCGATTGATGGGAAGAAGCTCGCATCGGTCACGTACAGGTTGTCGAGCTCGTGCGCCTTGCAGTTCCGATCCAGCACGGCGGTGTCGGGATCCTCCCCGAACCGCAGGGTGCCGGCCTGGTGGGCGGTGCCGCCGATCGGGATGTTCTTGCCGAGATAGAGCGAGCGGTCGAACAGGTGCGGGTGCATGTCGGTGAAGCTGCAGATCTCCTGAAGTTTGCGCCGCAGCCGCTTATGCGCCTCGACATTGGTCTCGGTGAGGTCGAGATGGACCTTGCCGTCCTTGTAGTAGACCCGGTTCTGGGCGAGCGGGATATCCTCCGAGGTCAGCCAGAAATCGACCGAGTGCTTCGCGATCCAGTCGAACGGCTTGTTGGGGAACCATTGCAGGAAGCCCGGCAGTCCCTCCCCATGGATCTGGGCGCCGTCGGACTTGCCGACCATCTGGATGTGACCGAGCGGGAAGTCCCAGCCGTCCTTCGGATCGGGATCGCCGAAGTAGAAGTCGTTGAGCCCGAGGGTCTTCTGGAAGCGGGTCGGGTTCGGGATCTTGGAGATCGCCAGCACCGTCGAGTTGTTGTGGCGCATGTAGTTGCGCCCGACCTGGCCGGAGCCGTTGGCGAGGCCGTCCGGGTGGCGCGCGTTTGCCGAGCGGAGCAGCAGCAGCGCCGAGGAGAGCGCCCCGCAGGCCACCACCACGAGGTCGGCCGAAGCCTCGAACGGCGCGTCGTCGCGCGTGCCGACCACGCCGGTGACGGTGCGGCCGCTCGGGTCTGTGACCAGCCGCTCGATATAGGTGCGGGTCAGCAGCGTCAGGTTCGGGCAGTCGCGCAAAGCCGGGTCGACCACCATGGTCTGCGCGTCGGACTTTCCGTTGGTCGGGCAGGGGAAGCCGTCGAAGGATTCGCACTTGATGCAGGGCGAGGTCGAGACGGCGCGCCCGTCCTTCTCCACCAGCCGCACCCCGACTGGAAGGTGGAACGGGTGGTGGCCGGCACTCTTCAGGTTGTCGAATAGCTGCTGGATCCGCGGCTCGTGCGAGACCGGCGGATGCGCGTAGGGCTTGCGCGACCACGGCTCGGTCGGGTCCTCGCCGCGCTGGCCATGGACGTGGAACAGCTCCTCGGCGGCCTGGTAATGCGGCTCGAACTCGTCGTAGCCGACCGGCCAGGCCGGGGCGATGCCGTCCGCGTGCCGGATCGCGCCGAAATCCTTCTCGCGCAGGCGAAACAGGACCGAGCCGTAGAATTTCGAGTTGCCGCCCACGTAGTAGTGCAGGCCCGGCTGGAAGGTGCTGCCGTCGGAGGAGTGCCAGGTCTCCTTGGTCTGGTAGGTGCCGTCGACGATCACCGCCTGGCTGTCCCAGTTGCGCGGCTCGCGCAGGAGGTAGTCGCCGCGCTCGATCAGCAGGATGCGCTTGCCGGTCTGGGCCAGGCGCCACGCCATCGTCCCGCCGCCGGGGCCCGATCCGACGATGATCACGTCGTAATGCTCACCCGGCATATGCTCTATCTCCGTCCGGACCGATTGTCCTGGCAGGCAACTCGCGAGCCGGATTTCGGATCGCGCTGCGGCGACGTTTAGCATTCGGTGCCGACGATCCGTGCAACAGGCGGTTAAGGGCTTTTCCCAACGCGGCCTTCAGCTTCGCCTGCGATCCTGCACCGAGCCGGCCTGCAGCCGGGGAGGCAGCCATGGTCGTCAACGATATCGCGCTCGTGCTGGCGCTGCTGATCGCGGCGGCGCTCGCGCTCGGCCACTGGCGGGCCCGGCGCTCCGTCGCGGACGAGGCCGAAGCCGAGCGACTGCAGGATCGCATCTGGCGGATCAGCGAGAGCGAGGACCGCTATCGCGCCCTGGTGGCGGCCACCACCGAGGTGATCGTGCAGCGCGACGCCCGCGGGCGCATCACCTACGCCAACGACGATTACGCCCGGCTGCTCGGCCGCCCGGCCATCGACCTGCTCGGCGCCCAGATCGATCTCGAGATCCTGGAGCGGAGTGAGATCGAGGTCGGCGAGGACGGCGTCCGACGCATGGAGGCGCAGATCCGTTCAGTGGACGGCCAGGTTCGCTGGTTCGCCTTCGTGGAGATGCCGGTCGCGCATGGCGACGCGATGCATTGGCTGCGCGCCGGCCGCGACGTGACCGCCCGGGTCGAGGCGCTGCGCAGCCGCGACGCGGCGCTCGAACGCGCCGAGGCCGCCAGCGTGGCGAAGTCGCGTTTCCTCGCCACGGTCAGCCACGAGATGCGGACGCCGCTCAACGGCATCCTGGGCATGGCCGATCTGGTGCTCGGCACGAATCTCGACCTGGAGCAGCGGACCTATGTCGAGGCCGTGCGCACCAGCGGACAGGCCCTGCTGGGGCTGATCGACGGCGTCCTCGATTTCTCGCGGATCGAGGCCGGGCGCCTCGACCTCGCGGCCGAGCCCTTCGACCTGCCGGCCCTGGCCGAGAGCGTCGTGGAGCTCCTGGCCCCGCGGGCGCAGGACAAGGGCATCGAGATCGCCCTCGACGTGACGGAAAGCTTCCCCCGGGGGCTCGTCGGCGACGCCGACCGCGTCCGGCAGATCCTGATCAATCTCGCGGGCAACGCGATCAAGTTCACCGAGCGCGGCGGCGTCGGCGTCAGCCTCGGCTTCACGCCCATCCAGGGCGGGGGAGGGGAGGTGACGCTGGCCGTCTCCGATACCGGCTCCGGCATTCCCGAGGACCGTCTGCCGATCCTGTTCGAGGAGTTCGAGCAGGGCGACGGGAGCGCCAGCCGCAGCCACGAGGGCACGGGCCTCGGCCTCGCTATCACCCGCCGCTTGGTCACCCGCATGGGCGGCCGGATCGAGGCGGATTCCCGCGTCGGGCGCGGCTCGACCTTCCGGGTCGTCCTGCCCCTGCCGGAAGCCGAGGGCGCCCAAGCCGGTCCGGCCCCTCTGCCCCGGCTCGAAGGGCGCCGCTGCCTGATCGTGGCGGATTCGCCCTACCAGGCGCCCTACCTGGCGCGCAGCCTGTCCCGGGCCGGCGCGGCCACCGTGATCGTCGGCACCCTGGAGGACGGGCTCGACGCGCTCTCGGGCGCCGCCTTCGACGCGGTCCTGGCCGACCGGGCTTTGGGCGACGCGGCGGTGCGCCAGATCGCCGATGCCGCGCGCGGCTGCGGAATCCGCTCGAGCCTCGTGCTGCTGTCGCCGTTCGACCGCCGCGGCTTCGGGGCGCCGGGCGCAGCCGGCTTCGACGGCTACCTGATCAAGCCGGTGCGCGCCCGCTCACTGTTCGAGCGGCTGCTCGCCCCACCGGTGGCGGTCGAATCCGCAACCATCCCGGTACCCGCCCCGGCCCGGACGGGAACGGGCCTGCGGGTCCTGCTCGCCGAGGACAACCCGATCAACGCGCTGCTCGCGACCCGCGCCCTGGAGCGTCTCGGCGCCGAGGTCGTCCACGCGGTCGACGGGGTCGAGGCGCTGGAGCGGCTGCAATCGAGCGGCCCGTTCGACCTCGCGCTGATCGACGTGCGCATGCCCCGGCTCGACGGCCACGAGACCGCCCGCCGCATCCGCGCCGCGGAAGCGGCCGGGGAGGGGACCCGGCTGCACCTCGTGGCGCTCACCGCCAATGCCGGCCGCGAGGACGAGATCGCCGCCCGCGCCGCCGGATTCGACGGGTTCCTGGCCAAGCCGCTCAATCTGAAGCTGCTCCCGGCCCTGCTGGAGCGCCGAGCCGCGCAGGCCGCCTAGCGCGTCGTGCCGGGCCCTGGAACCGGCACGACGCGCCGGCTTTCTGTTTCGCATCGTCTTTCGAGATCCGGCGCTCACCTTCCGGGGCAATGCGCTCGGCCCGCCGAACCCGCGTTGACAGCCGGCCGCTCCCCGCGCCAACAGAAAGCCCATGTCGACAGCCGCCACCATGCCGCCTGCACCGCGCTCCGCGACCGGCGCCCTCGCCGCCTGGGGCATCGCGATTCTCGTGATCGCGACGGTGCTGCTCGGCGAGCTGCTGCCGGCCCGGCACCCGGCTCCGGCGCGCTCGGTCGCCGACGATCCGGCCTGCCTGGAATGGACCGACGGCTGCCGCGTCTGCCAGCGCTTGGCCGAGGTTCCGGCCTGCTCCCTGCCCGGCATCGCCTGCCAGCCCGGCACGCCGCACTGCCTGCGCCACCGCGACGGGTGAGGCCGGGCGCACCGGTCCTGCGGTTCGCGCCGAGCCCCAACGGACGGCTCCATCTCGGCCACGCCTATTCGGCTCTGCTCAACGCCGACCTCGCGCGGCGGATGGGCGGCCTCTGCCGCCTCCGGATCGAGGATATCGATCCGGTCCGGTCGAGGCCGGACCTGGTCGCGGCGATCGTCACCGACCTGGCCTGGCTCGGCCTGACCTACCCCGAGCCTTTGCGGCATCAATCCCGCCACCTCGATTCCTACCGTGCCACGCTCCAAGGCCTGATCGCGAGGGGGCTGGCCTATCCGTGCTTCTGCTCGCGCGGCCAGATCCGGGCGCGGGCGGCCGCCAGTGCGGGCAACCCGCACGATCCGGACGGCGCACCGCTCTATCCTGGCACCTGCCGCGGGCTCGATCCCGGGATCACGGCCGAGCGCCTCGCCCGGGGCGAACCGCATACCTGGCGCCTCGACATGGCCGCCGCGCTGCGTTGCGCTGAGGCCCCGCTTAATTACGAAGCTTTCGACGGGGCCGAGACGCGCCGGGTCGCGGCCGATCCGGCCAGATGGGGCGATGCGGTCATCGCCCGCCGCGACGTACCGACCAGCTATCACCTCGCCGTGGTTCACGACGACGCGGAGGAGGGGATCACCCACGTGGTCCGTGGTCGCGACCTCGAAGCGGCCACCGATCTCCACGTGCTGCTGCAGCGCCTGCTCGGCCTGCCGACGCCGCGCTACCATCACCACGCCCTGATCCTGGACCCCGACGGCGAGAAACTCGCGAAGACCCGGGGTTCGCAGAGCCTGGCCGACCTGAGGGCGGCGGGCGTCACCCCCGAGCAGATCCGCGCGCGTCTCGGCTTCGCCTGAGCGGATGGCCGTTGCCGTAGCCAGCTTCGGCCAACACCATGGCAGGCGAACCGGGGGATTCGCATGCCGGACGAAGCGACGCGGCGCATGCCGCACTCGGCCGAGTATTTCGGCGCCGAGCGCGACTATTTCTGGAACGCCGATTATCTCGATCTGCTCTTCAAGCGGCTTGGCCTGCCGCGGCCGGCCGCGATCCTCGACGTCGGCTGCGGCGAAGGCCATTGGGCGCGCCTGATCGCCGGACGCCTGTCGCCCGGCTCATCCGTGACCGGCGTCGATCGGGAGGCCGTGCATCTCGCCGCGTTCGAGCGCGGGCTCGCGACGACCGAAACGGCCGGCCTCTCCGTCAGCACGCTGCAGGCGAGCGCGTACGATATCCCGGCCCCGTCCGCCGCGTTCGACCTCGTCACCTGCCAGACACTGTTGCTGCATCTCCGGGAGCCCGCGAAGGCGCTTGGCGAGATGAAGCGCCTGGTGAAGCCCGGCGGTCAGATCCTGTGCGTCGAGCCGAACAACTTGGTCGGGCGCTTGCCGATATCCAGCCTCATGTCGGCGATGCCGGTGGACGAGGTTGTCCGCCTCTCCGAATTCGCTCTCCGCTACGTCATCGGCCGGGCACGCCGGGGCCTGGGTGATGAAACCATCGGCGAGTCGCTGCCCGGCTTTCTCGCCGAAGCCGGCCTCCAGGATATCCGCGTCTGGCTCTGTGACCGGGCGGCGGCCGTCTTTCCGCCCTACGACACGGCCGAACAGGCGGCCCTTCTCGACGTCGGGAGGCGCTGGCGACGGGAAGGCCTCGGCCCCTTCGACAAGGCGGAGATGCGCAGCTGCGTCCTCGCCGGGGAGGGAAGTGAGGCGTTCTTCGAACGCGCCTGGGCCGATTACCTCCGCCTCGACGATCGCATCGCGGAAGCTGCCGCAAACGGCCGATGGCACACGGCGGGCGGCACCCTGTTCTACATCGCCGCCGGGAGGAGGGGGCCCTGATCCGGCTCCCGGCCGGACCGTTCATGCGGTGCCGGTCCCAGCGGCGCGGCGCGGCGACCTTCGGCAACGCGATCCCCGAACGTCGCACCGGCCGTCGCCTCAGCGGACGGCCGCATCCCGCTGCGCCAGTGCCGTGGCGCTCTTCGATTTCAGCATGGTCGCGTCGACCTGCTCGCGCTGGCGCTTGAACTCGGCGAGCAGCCGGCCGTCGAGCTCGCGGCCGCGGGGCACGCGGATCTTCATCGGATCGACGAAGTGGCCGTTGATGATCACCTCGTAATGGAGGTGCGGCCCGGTCGAGAGGCCGGTGGAGCCGAGATAGCCGATGATCTGCCCCTGCCGGACCCGGACGCCCTCCTTCACGCCCCGGCCGAACCGCGACATGTGGTTGTAGGTGGTCACGTAGCCGTTGACGTGCTGGATCTCGACCCGGTTGCCGTAGCCCGAGGTCATCTCGGCCCGGATCACCACGCCGTTGCCTGCCGCAGCGATCGGGGTGCCGATCGGGTTCGCCCAATCGACGCCGGTATGCAGCTTGGCGTAGCCCAGAACCGGGTGGCGCCGGTAGCCGAAGCCGGAGCGCATGATCCCGTCGGGGATCGGCTTGCGCAGCAGGAACTTCTTCAGGGATCGCCCCTGCTCGTCGAGATAGTCGATCGTGCCGTCATCCGGGGACTGGAAGCGGTAGACCTTGCGGGTCTCGCCGCCCAGGGTCAGGGCAGCGTAGAGCAGGTCCGGGCGATCGGCCCCGGCCTCGTCGTCGTAGGTGTAGAACACGTCGAGGCCGTCGCCGCTGCTGATCCGGCGCTGGAAATCGAGGTCGTAGCTGAACACCCGGACGATGTCCTCGACGGTCGCGCGCGGCAGGTCGTGGCGCGCCGCCGTCTCGTAGAGGCTCTGGTACAGCCGCGGCCCGGAGCCCGAATCCTCGTCCTCGTCTTCACCCGCATCCGCCTGTGGCTGCGGCTTAGCGGAGGGCGCCTCCTCGGTGGGCGGGGCCACCGACACGAAGGCGCTGCGGTCGTTGAGCGCGGCGATGCCCTCGATCCCGTTCTCGCCGTAGAGCACCACGCGGGTGACCTGGCGCGGATCGCCGGGGCGGGGCCCGGGGGCGATCTGCACCCGCATCTGCTGGCCCTCCGCGAGCGCGCCGGTGCGGGCCTTGCCGCCCAGGGCCGCGACGATGCCGCGGATCTGCTCGTCCCCGGCCAGGCCAGTGGCCTTCAGGATGCCCTCCAGGGTCTCGCCGCGCTTGAGCGCGATGTCGCGCTCCTCCACGAGCGGCGCCTCGTTGGGCTTGAGTTCGACCTTGGCGACCTTGGTGACGTTCTCGGGGACGACCAGCACCTCGATCGCTTTGAACGGGTTGGCGTCCTTGGCGACCGAACCTTCCGCATCACCGCCGCCCGCACCCTGCTGGAGGGTGCGCGACAGCAGGATCTGCGGGGCGATTGGGATGGTCGCGCGGCGCCCGGCCTCGGCGGCGATGCGGCGCTCCTCTTCCACCTGCGCGGTGACGTCGTCGTCGGTGAGCGCCGGGGCGTTGGCGTCGACCGGGGCGTCGGCCAGATCGCGCTTGACCACCGTCACCTCGGCCCCGGGCGCGTCGGCGGCCGCATCGGGGGCGCGCTCCAGGGGCTCGTCGGAGACGAACTTCATCGGGTCGAACCGGGGCAGATCGCCGGCATAGACGCCCGTCGTCATCGACAGGGGCGTGGTGATCCGCACGAAGGCCTTGGCCTTGATGATCTCGCGGTCGCCCAGGCGGACGGTCACCGGCGCGCGAAAGCTCTGCTTGGCCGAGGCGATCATCAGGTTGCGCACCAGCCGGTCGCCCTTGCGGGCGATGTTGGCGCCGCTCTCGCTCGGCTGCGGCCGGGCCATGAGGGTGGCCTTCTCGGGAATCGCCGCGAAGGACACGTCACCCTGCAGAGAGACGTGCAACGCCGCCGCGATCAGGCCGGCGCCGGTCAGGCCGGTCAGCGTGCTGGCACAGAGCCAGCGCAAATTGACCGCGCGCCGGTCGATCTGGGTCGCATCCGCGCCGAGGAGATCGAGGGGGGCCTGGACCCCGCGCCCGACGCCGGGGGCGAGGGCGGCCACGTCGCCGATCTTGAGTCGCTCGCGCTTCACTCGAAGGTCCCGGAAAGACGACGGCGCACAAGCGCTCCCGCCAGCCTGACTGATCCGCGGCCGGTCAGGCTCAGGCCGCCCGCGCCGTATAGGTACGAGCGGTTCATCTCGGAGCCCAGCATGTCGAGATTGAGGCGCAGTCTGCCGCGACCGCGCATTCCGCAGGGGGATTTGCGGCGCCGCGAGAGGGGAGGGGGCCCGATCCGGGGCGTCGCTGGAAAATCTGCGAATCGGTGTTGACGGCCGGGAACCGTCTGCGTATACACCGCTCATCGGCGCCGGCCGCGGAAGTGGCCCGGGCGCTGAGGCATCTTCTGACAGATCGGCGGGGTTGGCCGGCGGGAACGCCGGGCGATCGGCTGTCTGTCTCTGGTGGGTGGGTCCTCGGACCCGATCGACCGGTCTTTGACATTGTTGGATTTGAGGAAGGGAGACGCGGACGGCGTTTGTCCTTGCGGCTGGGGCTTCGTGCCCTGGCAAGTGAGAGACTAGTGCCGATCGTCGTGTTTCTCTTTTTGAGCTCACCGATTTTGTCGCGCTGTGAAGCGCTGCGGGATCGATTGTGAGGCTCCGTCTGAGAATTACGTGATCGGCCAGATCAATCTCTTCAACGTGAGAGTTTGATCCTGGCTCAGAGCGAACGCTGG